>NZ_CP032364.1:936813-1249084 GCF_003589745.1 Lachnoanaerobaculum umeaense
TAAAGGGTGAAGGTCTATTAGTTTCAAATGATTTTTCTGCATCCAGAGTAAAGGCATTACAAAAAAATATTGAGGTAAGTGGAATTGACAATGTTCTTATAACCAATGAAGACCCTAAGAATTTATCCAAGATATATATTGAGTATTTTGATAAAATAATAGTAGATGCCCCATGCTCAGGTGAAGGAATGTTTAGAAGAGATAGTGCAGTTTTTAAGGCGTATCTTAGCAGAGGACCAAAATTTTTCACCGGATTACAGGTCAGTATACTAAATGAGGCTGCAAAAATGTTAAAACCCGGTGGTACACTTGTTTATTCTACATGCACTTATTCTAAGATAGAGGATGAAGGAAGTTTATTGGAATTTTTAGAAATCCATAAAGAATTTTATATAGATAAAATAAAAGCTGATTATGGATTTGAAGAGTCAAGAGATCTGCCTGGTACAATAAGACTTTTTCCACATAAGATAAAAGGTGAGGGGCATTTTGTTGCAAGACTGAAAAAAGAAAACAGGGTTGTAGAGGAAAATAAAGAAAAACCAAAAAAGAAAAAAAAATCACCAAAACTGGCAGAGGAATTGGTAGAGTTTCTAAGTAAAATAAAACGAGATTGGGATTATGAAAGAATCTTTATAAATAAGAACTACGCATATTACCTTCCAAAAGATGCATTGATTGATAAAAGTCTGCACTATATAAGAACAGGACTACTTCTAGGAGAAATCAAAAAGAATAGATTTGAGCCATTTCAGGCACTTGCAATGAATATAAAGTTTGAAGAATGGGACAATCCACTTAATCTGACTGCCACAGATGAAAGAGTAATCAGATATCTAAAAGGTGAAACTATAGAGGCTGATGATGAGTACAATGGTATCAGACTTGTATGTGTGGATGGCTTTTCGCTTGGCTTTGTAAAACAAAATAAAAGAAGTTGCAAAAATAAATATTATCAAGGCTGGAGATGGATGTAATGATTGTCAGAGTTGATAAAATTCTCTCAGAATTGGGGTTTGGAAGCCGTCAGGATATAAAAAAATATGTCAAGGCCGGAAGAATAATGATAAATGAAAGTATAGTAAAAAAATCAGAAGAAAAGCTTAATAGTGAAAAAGATATACTGTATTTTGATAAAAAAGTTGTGGAGGTTGAAGAATTTGAGACATATGTTTTATATAAACCTTCAGGCTTTGTTTGTGCTACAAATGACAATGTACACAGAACTGTTATGGAACTTATAGACTCAAAAAGAAAGAATATAGTACCGGTTGGAAGGCTTGATTTGGATACAGAGGGCATATTAATACTGACAAATGATGGAAATCTAAACCATAGATTGGTTTCACCAGCTTCACATGTGGATAAAACTTATTATGCAATCTTTGATGGAAAAATTGTAGACAATGCTATAGAAAAGACAAATATTGGCCTGGATATAGGTGAGGGCGAAGTATCTAAACCTGCAAAGCTTGAGATTATATCAGAAAATGAGTTAATACTTACAATACATGAGGGTAAATTTCACCAGGTAAAGAGAATGGTAAAAGCATTGGGAGCTGAGGTGACATATCTAAAAAGAATTGCTTTTGGTGGATTGAGATTGGATGATTTAAAGCTTGAAAAGGGAGAGAGTAGAAAATTAACAGAAAACGAATTGGAAATATTAAAGTAATAAAAAGATATAGGTAGGATATGATAAAAAATATAGAGGCATGTATATTCGATCTGGATGGCACATTAGTAGACTCTATGTGGATGTGGCCTGAAATTGACAGAGAATATTTAGGAAGATTTGGAATAGAATATGATGACAATTTAAAAAATGAAATAGATGGAATAAGTTTTCATGAAACTGCGGTCTATTTCAAAAATAAATTTGATATAGATGACAGTATAGAAGAAATCTGTAAGGATTGGGAGAATATGGCACTTGATAAGTATAAGTATGAAGTGAAGGAAAAGCCCGGTTGTGTAAGATTTTTAGAACATCTAAAGTCAAAAGGTATTACAATGGGTATTGCCACAAGTAATAATAGAACTATGGTGGAAGCGGTTCTCGGATCTTTAAATATGAGACATTATTTTGATGCTATTATTACATCTGATGAAGTAAAAAAAGGTAAGCCGGCACCGGATATTTATCTACAAACTGCAAAAGAACTTGGAGTTATGCCACATAAATGTCTTGTATTTGAGGATGTAGTGGCAGGTATAAAAGCCGGAAAGTCGGCAGGAATGAAGGTATGTGCCATTGAAGATGATTTTTCAAGAGAAGTTAGGCAAAAGAAAAAGGAGTTGTCAGACTATTATATAGACGACTATAGGGAATTGCTATGATAAAGAAAAAAGGGGAGTATGGGTATAGAAAATATTTTAAAATAAAGAATGGAATAATGATAGGATTCTTTATTTTTATTATTCTTTTACTCTTTATAGCTTCAAAGAACACTAAGGTAGAGGTTTCAAGGATTCTATTGGTGTCTTCAATACTTATGGTACTGCCCATGGCAAATCTTTTAGCACCATTTTTGGTAGTATTTAAGTATAACTCTATTGAGTACGACAGAGTAAAAGACTTTTTGGGAGATAAACATTTTCTGTTTGATATAATTCTTACTATGAAGGAGCAGGTAATGCCCTTAGATATTATATATATCGAAGATGAAAAAATATTTGCACTGCTTTCAAATAAGGCAAATAAAAAGAAGACAGAAGATTTTATTAAAGAGAGAATGAAAATAGGTGGCATAAATGTTACAGCAAAGGTCTGTGATAATTTCAATGAGTTGAGTAAATTTATTCAAGCTACCAAACAGGATGATAAAAATTTGGAAGAGATTAGGGCAATCTTAAAAAGCCTTTCAGTATAATGATTGAAATAATTGTTGGTAAAAATGAAGCAGGTCAAAGACTTGATAGAGTTTTGGAGAAGATATTTGTAAATGCAAATACCGGATTTATATTCAAAATGCTTAGAAAAAAGAATATAACACTGAATGATAAAAAGGCTGACGGTAAGGAAAGACTAGTAATCGACTCAAGTATCAAGCTTTGGTTTTCTGATGAGAGTTTTAAGAAGCTCTCGGGGAAGATAATATATGATTCTAAAAAAGATAAATCTGAAAAAAATAAAAAAGACATAGATACTTTTAAGTCCTATATAGTATATGAGGATGAAAATACTATTATCTTGAATAAGCCGTCAGGGGTTTTGTCTCAAAAATCAAGTTTTAAAGATGTATCTATAAATGATCTTTTACTGGAGTATTTGGACTTTGATGAAGGGAAATTAAATACATTCAAGCCGTCAATTTGTAACAGACTGGATAGAAATACTTCAGGCTTGATGGTATGTGGAAAAACTTTAGAGGGGTTAAGGGTAAATAATGAACTTATAAAAACAAAGGCTGTCAGTAAGTTTTATTTGGCTTTGGTAAGTGGAAGAGTAAAGACAGCAGGAAGTATATCGGGTTGGCTTTATAAGGATGAAAATAGTAATCAAGTTACTATAAAAGATAAGGACTTTGATGATGCTGATTTTATACAGACTGAATATGAAGTTTTGGAGTATTTTGAGGATTGTACATTGTTATTGGTCAAGCTGATTACAGGAAAGACACATCAGATAAGGGCACATTTATCTTCTATAGACCATCCTATAATAGGAGACTTCAAATATGGAGATACAAAAATAAATGAAAAATTTAAAAGAAAATATGGTATAAAATCTCAACTTTTACATTCATACAGACTGGTATATCCGAATAATAATTCCTCAGAAACAGATACATTTAAGGCGTTAAGGGGAAAATGTTTTGAGGCGGAATATAATAACGATTTTAGAAGGGTGATAGGTGATGGGTACTTGGAAAACAAGAGGTCTTAGAGGTTCCACATTGGAAGAGTACATAAACTATTCTAATGAAAAGTACAGAGAAGCCGGACTTGCACTTATTCAAAAGATACCGACACCTATAACTCCTATTGAGATTGATAAGAGTACAAGACATATTACATTGGCATATTTTGATAAGAAGTCAACAGTTGACTATATTGGTGCCATACAGGGTATACCTGTATGCTTTGACGCTAAGGAATGTGCGAGTACAAGTTTTTCTTTGGCAAATGTGCATGAACATCAGTTTACATTCATGCAAGAATTTGAAAATCAGGGTGGAATTGCTTTTCTGATTATATTTTTTAAATCTTTAGATAAGATAATATATGTACCGCTAAAGGATCTGAAGTTGTTCTTTGACAGAATGAATAGTGGTGGTAAAAAAAGTTTTAAATTTGATGAGCTTAATGAAGAATATATAATACCCAAAAAGGGAGATATCATAGTACATTATTTAGAGAGCCTTAGCTTATATCTTAGTAAGGATTCGTGATTATAAATTGATGTGAAAGGGGACATAAATGAAACATACTGATGCAAGAATTTACAGTGGAAAGACAAATTTTGGATGGAGCGATTTGAATTTGAACAGCGATGGATTGCTACCTATCATAGTGCAGGATTTTATTGATCATACAGTTTTGATGTATGGTTATATGAATAAGGATGCATGGGAGAAAACCTTATCTACAGGGCTTTTGACCTATTTTTCAAAGTCTCATAACAGGTCACTTGTAAAAGGGAAAAAGGCCGGAAATTTTCAATATATCAGAGAATTATTTTTAAATTTTGATAGAAATGCACTTTTAGCAAAGGTCTATCAGATTGGTAGAGTGTGTGATAATGATTTAAAGAGCTGCTTTCACAATGCAATAGAGGAAGTATAATGATGAATTATGCATTACTGATTGTTTCAAGTATTATTTTACTTTGTATAGCATTAAACTTCATATCAAGTAAAATAGGAGTACCAATGCTTCTGGCTTTTATTCTTCTTGGTATGGTATTTGGCTCAGATGGAATATTTAAAATTAGATTTGATGATTTTAGATTGGCAGAAACATTATGTTCGTTTGCACTTATTTTTATAATGTTTTATGGTGGATTCGGAACGAATATAAAGGAAGCCAGACCGGTACTGTTAAAGGCAGGTCTACTATCAAGTGTGGGAGTTGTACTTACTTCTATGTTTGTGGCTGTATTTGCATATTTTGTAATGAAATTTTCTTGGATCAACAGTGTACTTATCGGTGCAGTTATCTCATCTACAGATGCTGCAAGTGTATTCTCAATACTTAGAGATAGACATTTGAATTTAAAATATAATACTGCTTCCATCCTTGAAGTGGAGAGTGGAAGTAATGATCCATTTGCATATATGCTAACTATGATAGCTGTAAGTATGATTACCGGAAGTGTAACAGCATTAAGTATTATAAAAATGCTTTTTTTACAGCTTTTTTTGGGAGTAACACTGGGTATAATAATTGCAATATTTTTTAGATATATAATAAATCATTTTATTATACATACTCCGGGATTTACTATGGTACTGGTGATAGCAGTTGCATTGCTATCGTATTCTCTACCCAATGTACTTGGAGGTAATGGATATTTGAGTGTATATATAACCGGTATTATACTTGGAAATTCCGATATCAGAGGAAAAAAGGAACTGGTACCTTTTTTTGATGGAATAACAGGAATAATGCAGATTTTGATTTTCTTTTTGCTTGGACTTTTATCAAATCCGTCAAGTCTTTTATTTGTAGTAGGAACCGGTTTTGTCTTAGCATGTTTTATTACTTTTATTGTAAGACCTTTGGCTATAATATTGATTATGAAGCCGTTTAAGGCGACTTGGAATCAGATATTTCTGGTTTCCTGGGCAGGATTTAGAGGAGCTTCATCAATAGTTTTTGCTATAACTGCATTATTAAATACAAATGCGAATTATGATATATTCAATAATGTATTTTTCATAGTTTTGTTCTCAATACTATTACAGGGGAGTTTGCTTCCTTTTATAGCTAAAAAAATAGATATGATTGACGCAAGCTATGATGTTATGAAGACCTTCTCAGATTATAGTGGAGATGAGATACCGATAGAGTTTATACAATTAATTGTAAGTGAAAATCAGGATTGGTGTGGCAAGAGTATTAGTGATTTGAATCTACCACCAAATACATTGATCGTATTGGTAAAAAGAGAAGGTGAAGATATAGTTCCAAATGGACAAACTGTTTTGGAATGTGGTGATACTATAGTACTTGCTGCAAAATCTATAGACTTTGAAGAGTATTATCATATGACTGAGTTGGTCCTAACTAAGAAGATGCTCTCAAAGGGTTCGACTCTATCAAAGCTTTCAGGGGAGCTGGATGCATTGGTAATGCTTATAATAAGAGGTGATGAATTTATTATACCAAATGGTGAAACAGAATTGCTTGAGGGAGATACTTTAGTTTTAAACAACGGACCGATATAAAAAAACGACTATAATCCACAAGGGTTATAGTCGCTTTGCTTTATACAATACTTTTTATCAAACCGAATGAAATAATCATCATTATAATACTTGCCATTAACATTCCAAGTAATATAGCAAAGAATGCCTTCTTTCTATCCATCTCAAGAAATGCAGCTATGATAGAACCGGTCCATGCACCGGTGCCGGGAAGAGGTATGCCTACAAACAGGACAAGACCCCAAAAGCCGTACTTTTCTATAGAGTCTTTGTTTTTCATTATTTTCTTATGCAAAAATGAATGAATTTTGTTAAAAATTTTGAATCTTGATTTTTCCATAGCTTTTAACATCTTGTTCATCAAAAGCAATATAAATGGAACCGGTATAATATTTCCTAGGATTGCTATGAGATAGCTTTCAATAGGTGGAAGACCAAGTAGAGATGCTGCTATAAGTCCGCCTCTAAGTTCCAAAATAGGAAGCATTGATATTATAAATACGATCAGTTGCTTTCCAAAACTTAATGAGAGAAGTCCCCCCATCATGTTAATAAGTGATTTTGCTAATTTTTCAGCCATAAAATACCTTTCATTATTTAAACAATATGTTTATAATCAAATATTAAAATTTACTAATTTTATAGTAATTTAGATTGTAACAGTGTCAAGCATAAATGATTATGTCCCAAAATAATTAATTTATAAGCCCCCACAAAGGGGCTTTTATTATGCACTTTTTATGTCTTCTTCAATTCTGTGTGGCTGTGAGTGTGCGAATTTATTAAAGGCATCCAATCTCCAAGGATGGTTCATTGGAGGTATATAAGGCTTTCTAGGCTTTGGCTGTTTGTAGTCAGCGTCCAAGTCCTTAGATTTATGCTCATGAGCCGGTATTTCTTCCAGTGCATAAATATCTTTGTCATTTACGCACGCAAACATAGACCTATCAAATGCCTTGATAAGCATAACCTTGGTACCTTTTCGATAATGGGTCTGCAATCCTTTATTATCTATCATCTTATAAAATTTCTTCTCGAATTGAATCGCATGTCCGGCATCAACAGTTCTCTCAGTTAAAACCGCCAAAGTAAGATTTATTTTTTCTTTAGATGGTTGCGTTTCAAAGACAGATTTGATACCATAAAGTGGAAGTGCGAACTTCTCATTGAATTCTTTTATGTAGTGGTAAATGAATTCATTGGCTTTATGGATATCGGTTACGCCTGCGAGTCTAAACTCAATAGGCAGGCGTGACTGTAAAGTCTGATTCAATCGTTCTATACGTCCTTTAACCTGTGGTACGCTGCTTGATTCAAGCTGTGTGCCAAGTTGCTTACAGGCGTATGCAAACTGTGTATAGGTGTCTTTGTCGTCAGATAAGGCACCTTTTTTCTTGTAAGTAAATACAGTTCGTTTATCAGTAAGAAACTTATAGGGAATACCATAATCAGTAAGAATCTGCTCAAATACATGGTAGTATCCATTAAGAGTTTCTTGAGTATCAAACCATGCACCTGTGACAACACCTGAGGCATCATCAATAGCCAAATGTAGATGCCATATCTGTCCCGGCACCCATTCATAAGGGGTAGCATCCATCTGAAGCAATTCACCAAAATAAGCACATCTTGGACGACGACTGTGAGCATCTTCAACTGCTACTAAGTTAGCTTGTATCTGTGATAATTCCCTTTTTGATGTTGCAGCTTCCTTCTTAGCTCTGAGAGCTTGCTTAATGCGTCTACGCTTAGCTTTTGTAGCCTTTGGGGATAGAATGTACTCTGACTCCAAAATACTCATTACAGAGGAAGAAGAGATACTTATGCCTTCATGCTTTTTTAGAAGCTCTGTAAAGTGTTCAAAGTTAGCTTCGTAGTATTTAGTTCTGTATAGATCAAGAACCTGACTTCTGATATCAGGGCAGATAGTGGTAGCCGGCTTTTTGCCTCTGTTACCATGAATAAAGAATGCCTTACCATCTTTAATATAACCCTGTATCATACGGTTTATATGCCTTTTGGTGCATCCTAGGATAAGAGCGGCTCTATCCTTGTTGGCTGTATCTGGGTGATCTACCAGACCTTTGATAACATCATACTTTCTTTGTTCATCCATTGATAAAATAACCTTTCTGATAAGTCAGTTCCTCCTAGTGTTAGAATATATAAAATAGTATTCTACCATAAGTGGGACATTTTTATTTGTGGTATACTAGGACTTTATCATTTATGGCTTATAATTTTATAGTAATTTAGATTGTAACAGATTGAGGAATTACAATCAAGGTGATAATATATTAGGATATGGAGGTATATTATGGAAACATTAAAAGGGGCATTATGTTTGGAAGGCGGTTCTCTTAGAGGACTTTTTACTGCCGGAGTTTTAGATGCATTTTTGGATAATGATTTGTATATAGAGTATGTAAACGGAGTCTCCGCAGGATCTATGAATGGAATGAACTATATTTCAAGACAGTCAGGCAGGTCAAAAAGGATAAATATTAAATACTTGCATGACAAAAGATATATCAGCTATAAAACTATGTTTAAGTCCAGACAGATATTCAATTTTGATTTTTTATTTGAAGAAATATCCAATAATCTTGATCCCTTTGACTGGGATACTTTCAAAGAAGTAAATCAAAAATATGAGGTTGTCGCAACTGATGTAAAGAGTGGAGAGAGCAAATATTTTGATAGGGATACTTGTAGTGATATTATATCAGCTGTAAAAGCTTCAGCATCTATACCGATAATGTCAAAAATGATAGATGTTGAAGGAAGAAAGTATTTGGATGGCGGTATTTCAACATCTATTGCATATAAAAGAGCGTTTGAACTTGGCTATGATAGGGCGATAGTAGTACTGACAAGAGAGGACGGCTATAGAAAAAAAACTGTAAGTAAGATAAATGAAAGACTCTACAAAAGGTACTTTGAGCCATTGCCAAATCTTATAGAAAAGCTGATGACTGTGCCTCAAAGATATAATATGATGCAAGAAGAGATGGATGAATTAGAAAAAGAGGGAAAGCTCTTAATAATCAGACCGCAAAAGAAGGTTACTGTACAAAGACTTGAAAAAAGCATTGCAAAGTTGGAAAGTCTATATAATGAGGGTTATGAAGAGGGAGTGAAAAATATTGAAAAGATAAAAGACTTTATTACTTTAAAGTTTTAAGGTTTAAAGTCTTGACGTGATAATTCACTTATAGTATAATCCATTGCATAATAATTTGTTTGGGAAGGAAAATATTATGAAAAGAAGAATTTTGGGAATAGTAATGGCTATGTTGCTTGGTACAAGCCTTATGGCATGTGGTTCAAAGGCCGATAATGCGAATAGTAGTGAAAGTAAAACAGAGGCTTCATCAGAGGCAAGTGCAAATGCAAAGAAGGTAGGTATACTACAGTATGTACAGCATCCGGCACTTGACAAGGCAAACGAGGGATTTGTAGCAGCACTCAATGGGGCAGGCGTTGATGTAGCTATAGAGCAGCAGAATGCAGGTGGGGAGCAATCAGCAGCACAAACAATAGCAAATAAGCTTGTAAATGACAAGAAAGATTTGATTTTGGCAATAGCTACACCGGCTGCACAGGCTGTGGCAGGTGTTACATCAGATATTCCTGTAGTTATAACCGCAGTTACAGATCCGGCAGCTTCCGGTCTTGTTGAGAGCAATGATGCACCGGGTGGAAATGTTACAGGAAGTTCAGATCTTACTCCGGTAGCAGACCAGATTGAACTTTTGACAAAGCTTTTACCCAAAGCAAAGAATATAGGTATTCTATATTGTACAGCTGAGGCTAATTCAAAACTTCAGGCTGATATGGCTATGGAAGCACTTAAGGAAAAGGGCTTAAATGGTGTAGAGTACACAGTGTCAAGTTCAAATGAGATACAAACAGTGGTAGAGTCAATGGTTGGAAAAGTAGATGCTATATATGTACCTACCGACAATGTTATTGCAGCCGGTATGACAACTGTTGCAATGATTGCAACTACTGAACATAAGATTCCTATAATAGGAGCTGAGGCAGCCCATGTAGAGAATGGTGCTTTAGCAACTTATGGTATTGACTACTTTGAGGTTGGAAAACTTGCAGGAGAGCAGGCGGTTGAGATATTAAATGGTAAGTCTCCGGCAGATATTCCGATAGCTTATTTACCAAAGGACAGATGCAAGCTTACAATAAACGAAGAGGTAGCAAGCGAACTTGGAATAGATACATCAAATATTTCAATGGATTAGTTTTGTCATAAACCTTTTTAAATAAAGATTAATAAGGCCGGTATATGCCGGTTTTATTAGTCTGTTTCTATTTATAGGTAATATATTTCACATTGCAGATATTTTAGATATATTATAAAATAGTGACAACTTAATAGATAAAATAATAGAATACATATGGAGGTATGAATGTTTACAGCACTATTAGGTGCCATCTCTCAAGGTATACTTTGGGGAGTAATGGTTCTTGGGGTATATATTACCTATAAATTACTGGATATAGCAGATTTGACAGCAGACGGAAGCTTTGCTTTTGGTGGTTGTGTATGTGCAGTAATGATTGTAAATTTTGGTATGAATCCTTTACTTGCACTTGTTTTTGCAACTTTTGCAGGAATGCTTGCCGGTTTTGTTACAGGAGCATTACATACTATATTTGAAATACCTGCAATACTTGCAGGTATATTGACACAGATTTCTCTTTGGTCTATCAATCTTAGAGTAATGGGAAAGAGTAATATACCGCTTTTAAAGACAGGTACTATTTTTTCATGGCTTACATCTGCCACAGGTATCAGTAATGCAATAGCCGGAGTTATTCTGGGTGGAATCATTATAGTATTAATCATTCTTATTTTATATTGGTTCTTTGGTACAGAGCTTGGATCAGCACTTAGAGCTACAGGAAATAATGAAGCTATGATAAGAGCATTAGGCGTAAATACCGGACATGCTAAGCTTTTGGCTTTGGTAATAAGCAATGGTCTTATCGGACTTTCAGGAGGTCTTATAGTACAGAGCCAAAAGTATGCAGATATCAATGCCGGAACCGGTGCTATAGTAATAGGGCTTGCTGCAATAGTTATAGGTGAGGTGATACTTGGCAGAGTAATATCATTTTGGATGAAGTTACTTGCCGCAGTAGTAGGATCGGTAGTATATTTTGTTATAAGAGGTATTGTATTGCAGCTTGGTATGGATGCAAATGATATGAAGATGCTTTCAGCTATAATAGTGGCTCTGGCATTGGCAGTACCTGTAATGAGTGCAAAAATAAGGGCAAGAAGAGCCTATTCACCGAAGGGAGAATAAGATGTTAGAGATTATAAATGTCAGTAAAACCTTCAATACAGGTACAATAAATGAAAAAAAAGCTTTGAACAAGCTGTCACTTAACTTAAATTCGGGAGATTTTGTAACAATAATCGGAGGAAATGGTGCAGGTAAGTCTACAATGCTAAATATGATTGCCGGTGTATATCCTATTGACGGAGGAAGAATTCTAATAGACGGCATAGATATATCCGGAATGCCTGAGCATAAGAGGGCAAAGTATATCGGAAGGGTTTTCCAAGATCCTATGATGGGAACCAGTGCAGGAATGCAAATAGATGAGAATTTGGCACTTGCTTTTAGAAGAGGAGATAAAAGAGGATTGTCCTGGGGAATAAAAAGATCTGAGAAAGAGCTTTATAAAGAAATACTTGCAAAGCTCGGACTTGGACTTCAGACCAGAATGACTTCCAAGGTAGGACTTTTATCAGGAGGACAAAGACAGGCACTTACTCTTTTGATGGCAACACTTAAAAAGCCGAAGCTCTTACTCTTAGATGAGCATACAGCAGCACTTGATCCACAAACTGCAAAAACAGTTTTGGATCTTACAAAACAAATAGTTGATGAGCAAAAGCTTACTGCAATGATGGTTACTCATAATATGAAGGATGCACTAAATATAGGTAACAGACTTATAATGATGCATTCAGGTAGAGTGATATATGATGTAAGCGGAGAAGAAAAGAAAAAACTTAATGTGGAAGATCTTTTAAGAAAATTTGAAGAGGCAAGTGGTGGAGAATTTGCCAATGACAGAATGATGCTGGCTAACTAGGATATAAAGGAGGGGACTATGGATAAGAAACTTATTATCACCATAAACAGGGAATATGGAAGCGGTGGAAGAATAATAGGACAGAAATTGTCTGAGAGACTTGATATACCATATTATGATGATGAAATAATAAAAATGGCATCTGAACATTCAGCTGTAGGAGAGCAATATTTCAGAATGAATGATGAGAGACCCGGGAATAATATATTACAAAGAATAATTGGTGGATTGAAAAATGCAACCAATAAGCCATCTATAGGAGATGATATAGTTTCACCGGACAATCTTTTTAGATTTGAAAGCGAAGTTATCAGAGAATTAGCAGCAACTGAATCCTGTATATTGATTGGAAGATGCTCTGATTTTGTATTAAGTTCAGCAGGAGAAGAGGATTTTATATCACTTTTTGTGTATGCTGACCTTTCAAAGAAAGTTGACAGAGTTATGGAAGTGGACGGTGTGGATGCAAAAGAGGCACTTAGACGAGTACAGAGAAATAACAGAATTAGGAAAGAGTATTATAAATATTATACCGGTGAGGAGTGGGATGATATGACACATTATGATTTGCCACTCAATACATCAAAGCTTTCACTTGAACAGGGTGTAGATTTGATAATGGAATATTTAAGAATTAGAGGTAATTTATAACATGAGAGATAGTCATAGTGATAACTTTTTGGCACAGGAATTTGGTAAGAGTCAAAATTATAATGAAATAAAGAATGGACTCTTTAGTGAATTTAATGTTAAAAAGGGACTTAGAAATGAAGATGGTACAGGAGTAAGGGTAGGACTTACAAAGGTATCTGATGTAGTAGGCTATGATATAATAGACGGTGTAAAAACCAATGTTGACGGTAAGCTTTACTATAGAGGCTACAGCTTGAACGATTTGGTAAATGGTAGTGCGAAATCTACCAGAGGATACGAGGAGGCTATGTTCTTACTCTTATTTGGATTTTTGCCAAATAAGATGGAGCTTGACAGCTTCTCAAAGGTATTTAGAAGTATGTATGTTTTGCCAAATAATTTCTTTGAAAGCGTACTTCTTAGAAATCCGGGAAAGAATCTGATGAATGTACTTCAAAATGCTGTATTAACTTTATACAATTATGATGATGAACCTGACAATGTGGATGTTTACTCAACTTTGGTAAAGGGGCTTAGAATATCAGCATTTTTGCCGGTAATTATGTGCTATGCATATCAGGCAAAGAGACATTATTTCTATAATGACAGCCTTATAATACATTATCCGGATGAGAAGCTTTCTATGGCGGAAAATATATTACAGATGCTTAGAGTAGACAAAAAGTTTTCAAAAAATGAGGCTGCACTGCTAGATACAATACTTGTCTTGCATGCAGACCATGGTGGCGGTAATAACTCAACATTTACAAATGTAGTAGTTTCATCTACAGGTACGGATATCTATTCTACAATAGCAGCTTCAATAGGTTCACTAAAGGGACCTAAGCATGGAGGTGCAAATATATCAGTTGTACAGATGATGAAGGCAATAAAGGATGAAATCGGCATAACTACTGATGAGAAGAAGATAAGAAATGTTGTAAACAGATTGTTGGATAAAGATTTCTTTGATTGTAGCGGACTCATATATGGATTTGGACATGCGGTTTATACTATAACTGATCCTAGAGCAGAGCTTTTAAGAGAGTATTGTGAGACAGTTGCAAAGGATAAGGATAGAATGGATGAATACCATTTCTATGAAGAGTTTGAAAAGACTGTAAAGAAAGTGGTTTTTGAAAGGAAGGGAACTACTATTTCTTCAAATGTAGATTTGTATTCTGGTTTTGCCTACAATATGCTTGGTATACCTGAGGATCTATATACACCGCTATTTGTTATTGCAAGAAATATAGGCTGGGTTGCACATAATGTGGAGAACAAGCTTTATGACGGTAGAATAATGAGACCTGCAACAAAGTATGTAGGTGAATTAAGAGATTACACACCATTTAAAGACAGGTAAAAGGTTTATTACTAATTCAATAATTAAATAAAAATATATGGATAAAACAAATCGTAGCCAATACAGCGAGAGACTGGCTAAAGAAAAAGAAACCAATGCTTTTTACAGATTTAAATGATGGCGAGGACATAGCATTCGAGGAGCAAATTGAGGAGAATATACCTGGAATAGAGGACTTTAGCACTATAAATGACCTGACAATATAATAGGCGTGAAAAATGATTCATCATTTTTCACGCCTATTTAGTTATTTCTTATCTGTATTACTCTCTAAGATATCCTCTATTTTTTGTGCCAAATCTTTTTTATCCTCATCTGAGTCCATCTCATAGAATTCTACTTCTATATCTGAATTTTCATCAGCTTCTTTTTTGGATTTTTTATCAAACTTTTCTTTAGCTTTTTCTATAATAGGACCGGCAGCTTTCTTAGCCTTGTCCACTACAGGGTCAACACTTGACTTGGCCTTATCAAATAAAGGTTTGGCATTATCCTTTGCCACATCACCTGCCGCAGATACGTTATCAGTTATAATACTTGCAACATCCTTTATCATTTCCTTAGCTGCACTGGCCATACCCTTGGCACTGTTAGCTGTATCCTTGGCAGCTGTAACAAACTCATCAGTGGTAGATCTTAATTCGGTATACTTTCTGTCTGAAGCTGTTTCACCAAGTTCAGCATCAAATTCACCAAAATCTCCCTCCAATTCTCTTTGATATTCTTTATACTTGAGTATATATGACACTCCTGCTACTGCGGCACCTGCAACAGTTGCTAAAAACATTAATTTTTTTAATCCTGCCATAATAACCTCCTTTACAATTATAGTAATTACAGTGTAATATCTATTTATAAAAAGTACAAGCATTATTTGGAGTGTTTATGAAAAAAATAATATATTTATGGTGCTATATAATAGGATTTATTATAATTGCATATATTCAGGGACTATATGTAAATCTTGGGGTGTTAAATACCAAGGACTTTTTTTTGAATAAGTCATATTTTATTTTGGCTACATTTGTTCTTGGAATAATCATTATTTCAGGAATATATTTGAGTATGACAGGATTTAGCATAATAAAGATATATCCTATAGTGATGATCATTTTGGGATGTGCATATATGTATGTATTTCCTGCTATGTCAGCCTATGATGAGATAGCACATTTTATTTCAGCCTATAAAATATCAAATAATCTTTTGGGAGAGCAGGCAACTGTTAAAGATGGACATGTGATAATAAGAGCAAGAGATTTATGGCTTGAGGATGTAAATGGTGATTATACTTTTGATGAAATTAAAAGTGTGGAAGAGGGAGTTTTAATACCGGAGGAAGGAAGTTATGGTAAAATTATTTCAAGTAAACTTGAAGAAACATCTTATAAAGTTTTTTACGGAGAGGGGAATATTCGCAGCAGTAATAATTATATTAGTTTTAATGGAAAAGATTACGAAAAAGCCCAGTCGTTACATTCACCTGTAAATACAATACCGACTGTATATCTCGTGCCTGCAATAGGTATAACATTGGCAAGGACATTGAATCTTGGCAGTACAGGATTGGTACTTTTTGGTAGAATGGCAAATCTGATTTTATTTATTGTGTTTTGTACATTGGGAATGTATTTTTTACCAAAATGTAAAGAGTTTATATTTCTTATCAGCCTTCTACCTACGACATTGGAATTGGCGGCATCATATTCATATGATGCAATTATGATTTCAAGCCTGATTTTTTTTGTAGCATATGTATTTTACCTCGCACATAAAAAAAGTACATTTGATATAAAGGATTTAATTATAGTATCTCTTATTTCAGGATTGATTTTGCCATGCAAGATAGTGTATTTTCCATTGCTATTATTACTTTTTGCAATACCAATATATAAGTTTAAATTTAAGGGGAAAAGCAATACAAAAATAGAAAAAGAGAATATAATATTTTTCCTTATTAGTGCAGTAGTGGTACTCTTGTCATGGGTATTTGCAATGTATCTTGTAAATCGTACTGCAGTAGTAGGATATTCTACAAGTAATACCGCAAGTCTTGAGTGGGCAGGAGAGGAAAGTTATACAATAAGTTATTTATTACAAAATAAATTTAAGGCCATAAAAATATTTTATAATACAATGATTTTGCAGCTTGAGTATTATCATCAGACGATGTTTGGACTTTACTTAGGACATGCAGATATAGTAGTAGGAATACCTTATATCGGATTTTTGATGCTAAATATTGCAATGGTTTTTGCTATTTTCGGAAATGGTAAAGAAACAATGCTTACTAAAAAAGAAAAGATACTATCAGCTGTAAGTATTGCATTTGTAGTATTTCTTGTGCTTTTATCAATGCTGATAGCATGGACACCTATAAGTTCAGAATTTATTGAGGGAGTAAATGGAAGATATTTTATACCGATATTGTTGCCAATACTTTTGATATTGAAAAATAATCATATAATAATAAGGGAAGGTACAAAGAGAAATATAATATTTTTGTTCATATTTATAAGTGGAATATCATTATTAAAAATATTTAGTACTGTATGTATAAGACTCTAAATTTGTATTTACTCAGTAAATAAAAAAACTGTAAAAAAAAATTAACAAAAGTTTTTGTCAGATAGGTTATAATATCAAAAGAAGGAGGCGACATGAAGAGAAAAAATTTAATAAAACTTGCATCCGCATTTGCTATAGTGACGATGCTTGGCTTTGGCATACATGGAAAGGCATATGCCCTTGGTGCAACATCAAGCATTGATTCAGTTGTAATCAGTGAGAATAAATCAACAGTTGATATTACTATGAATAATTCAGGTGATATGTCAGGTACTGACGGAAATTTCTATCTGTTTGAATTACAGCCATATGAGGATGGAATAGGAAATAGAACTGATTATCTTGAAAAGGTAAGTTCAGGAAATGTAACTAAGTCTTATCAGTTGAATAAGGGTAGTGAAAACAGCAGACTATACAATAGCTATGTTGTAGCAGTGTTTGATGGAAGTAAGTATGTTGAAGTAAGTTCTTTAAAGTACATTACAAATCCGGAGGCTGTAGCTGCTAATAAAGATGCATATAAGACACAGGCATCAAAGAAGGGTTTACAAATAGAGCTAAATATGCTTGATGATGCATTCAATCTGGGAGTAAAGCATGCATCTACCAATATTGCTTTTAATCAAATCCTGGGTGAGGGTATTGACTACAACTATAATGGAAAAACATATCATTTCAATAAAGCTGTTATTGAAGGGTATGATAAGACAATAAGTGCATTTTCAGGAAAGGATATGACTGTTACAGCTATTATTTTAAATGGCTATAATGAGGCACATCCTGAACTTATGTACCACAATATGCCAAGAAGAGATAGTATTTTTTACTATATGTTCAATGCATCTTCAAAAGAGGGTGCGGAGACTACAGAAGCCATAGCTTCTTTCCTTGCAGAACGATACAATGGAAAAAATACAAGCTATGGTAAGGTATCTAACTGGATAATTGGAAATGAGATTAATAACCAGCAGTGGAATTATGTTGGTGATATGGATGTAAGAAGTTATACCAGAAGATATGAGAAAGCATTTAGAATTTTCTACAATGCAATCAAATCAACATCTTCTACAGATAGAGTGTTCTATTCACTTGATTATAACTGGAATAATGAGATAAATAATAAGAACAAGTATGGTGGAAAGCAGATTGTGGATCATTTCAATTCTTTAGTACTTGAGCATGGTGATATTGACTGGGGGCTTGCATATCATCCATATCCGGCACCTATGACAGATCCTGAGTTCTGGGATGATGCAGCTAAGACAGGATGGATAAAAGACAGCTTTGATTCACCTGTAATCAATTTTGCAAACCTAAATAAGCTTACAGATTACTTTGCACAGGATACACTAAAAAAGCATGACGGTTCGGTAAGACATATAATGCTTACTGAGGAAGGTTTTACTGCTACAAATCCTACCAGAGGTAACATAGAAAATGAGCAGGCAGCGGCATTTGCATACTCATATTATCTTGTGGATTCAAATCCATATATAGAAGCATATATACTTAGCCGTCAGGTAGATGCACCGCTTGAAGTAAGACAGGGATTGTCTTTTGGTCTTTGGACTTGCAGTATGAATGTTGGCGATCATATTCAGGCAATATCAAAGAGAAAGCTATGGACTGTATTTAGATATATTGATAAATCTAAGCATACTCTTGACAATACCGACTTTGCAAAGAGCATCTTAGGAATAAGCAAGTGGCAGGAGCTGATACCTAACTTTAGATGGACTGCACAGGAGAACAGAAGATAGTTTTTAATTAAATCTATGAAAAAGAGAAATCTTTTTCATAGATTTTTTAATATTTTGGTGTTAATGCAATAATGCTGGTTTCGTGTTATAATAAAAGGCATTGTTATAGAATAAAATAAAATATCAAATATGGAGCCACTATGAAACATACATTTGTTATTTGTGCATATAAGGAATCACAATTCTTAGAGGACTGTATAAGATCTTTGAGAGCACAGATTGTAAAATCTGATATAAAAATTGCAACCTCTACACCAAATGAGTATATATATAATATTGCAAAAAAGTATAATATTGAGGTTTTTGTAAATAATCTTGAGAAATCGGAAGAAATATCAAATATTGGAAATGACTGGCAGTTCGCCTATAATATTGCAGAAACGGAACTGGTGACTATTGCTCACCAGGATGATATTTATTTGAAAAATTATACAAGAGATTTATTAAAGTATAAGAAAAAGTATCCTGATATGATATTGTTCACAACATCTTCAATTACATTAAAAAATGGTAAGATAAAGATGCTTGGTAAGATTGAAATCATAAAGAAAATACTTAGACTACCAATTAGATGCAATGAACTGAATAGTTTAAGCATCGTAAAAAGGCTGGCAATTACATTTGGGAATCCTATAATAGCACCAAGTTGTGCATATGATAAGAGATTATGTCCAAAGGATCTTTTCCTCTCAAAGTTTCAGTTTGCACTGGATTGGGAATGTCTTCTTAGACTGGCACAAATGGAGGGGAGATTTGTTATGTCAGAAACGCCGGGTATTTGCTATAGAATACATGATGAGGCAACAACTAAAAAAAGTATAATGGATAATTCAAGGCAGAGAGAGGAAAGTATAATGTTTGATAAGCTATTGCCAAAACCGATTGCAAGCATTTATAAGAAGCTTTATCAAAATTCATACAAGGCTTATTTTTAGGGGGAAATATGGCACTGATTAAAATTGAAGAAAAGTATGAATATCTGAAAGATGTGCTGTTCTCAATACTTATATTATGCATTTCAATAGTTGTGAATGCAGGAATAAGTATCAAAGGATTGTATCAGGACGATATTCTTATGTGGTCTACAAGAAGAGGTGTTGGATTTATTAAATATGTCTTTCCTGATGAAATGAGAAAGTTCAGACCTGTATACTGGATTGTAGCCTGGATATATCAGGGGATTTTAAATAATAATCTTATTTTGATTGTACCTATAAATATACTTATAGGTGCCGGTATTGCAATAGCTGTGTATTTTTTTGCAAAACGCCTTGCCAAATCAAAGGAAATAGCCTTTGTTTTGGCAGCAATGTTTGCAGTATCAAGATTTTCGTACTATAATATCGGACAATTTCTTGGTGTAATGGAGGCTATGGCATTAATATTTGCATTGGCAATGCTATATTTTTTGTATGGATATATCAATGGCAAAAATGATATGAATTTCTATTATGCCTGTATAGTATATTTTATAAACTGTTTTACGCATGAAAGATTTATGGTATTGTTTCCAATGCTATTGTTTGCAGTAATAGTAAAAGAGGGAAGAAGAATTTTGAATGCGGCTATATCAATAGCTACATTTATTTTAATAATCTATATAAGATTTATGGCTTTAAAATCATTTGTTCCGGAAGGTACAGGCGGTTCAAAGGTAAGTGAGACCTTCAAAATATCTGATTTGATTTTTTCGTTAAAAACTGAGATATTATATATTTTAGGAATAAATACAGGTCCGGAGTACTTATGTGGTATAAAATTTTTAGATGCTAATATTATTGTAAGAGTTATTATTGTAATCAGCATAATTGCACTTATAGGATTTTTAGCTAAATTTACATATTCATTGATTATGAATAGTGAAAAATTGAACCTTATTTGGATAAAAAATACTTTATTATTTTTAGGATTTATTATAGGGAGCATAGTATGTTCAGCAGTTACTATAAGAGTGGAGATGAGATGGATATACGCTCCATATCTATTTGTACTCTTATTGATAGCATATATTTATGGTATTGATAATAAGTTAACTGTAAAGAGATTTAAAAATAAAAAAATCGGTACTTCACTTAGCAGAATATTTCATGTATCAATACCTTCAGTGTTGTTTTTGGCAACATGGGCATTTTGTATGATAGCGGCAGATATATATTACAGAGGATATTATGGAAAAATTCATATATTCTTTGGCCAGCACAGAGCTAACTCATTAGCAAATGAAACTTATTATAAATATAATAAAGATTTGAGTGGCAAAAAAATATATATAATAAAAAATTATTTCAAATTGAGTAAATTTGATGCACTGGAATTTTTTAGAGCATATAATCAGGATATTAGAGAAGATATAGTTACATTTATTGATAACTATAAAGATATAGGACAAGTAAATGATGATATGATAATTTTATCAGAGGATCTAAATAATAATGAGTATGTGAATGTTACTGATTTTTTAAGAAGCATAAAGCTTGAAAATATATATGGACATTATTCTGACGGTTGGACTGATGAAGAGGCAAGGTTTAATGTGATGTCAGGTGAAAAAGGACAGATACATTTTGAGATAATGTATCCGGGAGAACTTGACGGAAATGAACATATAGAGATAGATGTTAACGGAAAAAAGCAAATGCTGAATCTGATTTCAAATATAACATATTATGATATAGAAACCACACCGAATTCAGTAGCTCAGATATATATGAAAAGTGATTTCTATTTAAAGGATGCACAAGAACAAAGAGGTGAAACGAGAATGAGCTTTATTCTAAATATAAAAACAGAGTAGTGGGAGAGTAAATGAAGAAATTTTTGGCGTTATTTTTGCCGGTTTTAGGAGCATTATACCTTAGTGCATACCTAAGAAATGCTGTACTTGATGTAGTTTATACAGACTATATAAGGATAATAAATACTTATTTGAAGCAGCCTTTTTCGCCTGTACCATATTTTGGAAAGGATGTACTTACCAGACTGCCTATAACATACTTTGAAAGAATGATCAATGTAGCGTTCTTTAAATACTCCACTATGTTTGATATGAGTTTGGGTATTATATTTCTTGCAATGATGGGTATTGTCATAGGAATATTCATGGCAAAAAAAAATTTAAAACTTGGATATTTCATTTTGGTTATGATGGTAGTATTTTCACTTTCACAGTGGGAGATGCTTACAAATGGAACTGGATGGGTACATTTTTTTGCCTTTTTTCTTTTTGCTTTACATTTTTATATACTTGACTCATATATGCAAAGGAAAACAAAGGAAAAAAAATTTATAAATATTTTATTGCCTGTATTTACAATAATATTTGTAGCAGGTTCATATTCACTTGCCTATGCGTTTACCTTGATATTTATCATTACCTTTTATACATTCTATAAAAAAAATACAAAGGAAATAGCATTGACCATACCGGTTATACTTTCATTGTTGGCATTTATGTACTCATACGCAAATTCATATACAGAGCATGCAGGTGCTACTACAGAGAGTATTATCAAGGTATTTAGTAGAGATCCTATATATTTTATTCTATTTGGACTTAATACCTTTGCCTCTGATATTATAAGTATAGAAATAGTAAATAAATTTAGTATAAGTATATTTATAACAAGTATTATCGGTATCATAGTTATAATTGTGTATTTATATGCCATATATCTAAATTTCAGGTTGAAGATATATGAGAATACTGTATTTCCATTGCTATTATTGGTATCAGGATTTTTTAGCCACAGTATGGTTATCTTGACACGATGGATATTCTTAGATCCTATGTATGCTATGAGCTCAAGATATGCACTTCAGTTTGGAGCAGGGATTATCGGCATCATATTGACATTTGCTATGGTGAAACAGGGGGATAGGGAGATTACAGCCTTTTCAAAAGTATTTATACCGGTTTTTATTTTAATGTTTTTTGTTGGAAATATTACAACAGCAAATAATGAACTAAGGATGGCAAAGTATCGCATGGAGAGCTTTGAGGTAAAGATGGAAGTTGCAAAAAACTTTGAAAATGAGAGTGATGAAACATTGAAAAAAGTTTTACAATACCATAATCCTAAGAAAATCGCAGAAGCTCTTAGTATTTTAAAATCTAAGAAATTGAATATTTTTTCTGAGTAGATAATAATTATGTTGATTTATATAGTACAAAGAGTGTAGAATGGTGTAGTTAATAATATTTTTGAAAGAGGCTTATCAATGGATAATTCTTATGGAATGTTTGCTTTACAAAAGGGAAATCTCTATATTTTACAGGAGATAGATAGAATATGTACTAAATATAAAATAAATTATACATTAGACTCAGGTACTCTTCTGGGTGCTATAAGACATGGTGGATTTATACCTTGGGATGATGATGCTGACATTGCGATGACCAGATCAAACTTTGAAGCATTTAGAAAGATTGCAAAAAGAGAATTGTCTGATAAACTTGAATTTATAATGCCAAATGAGTTTCAGAATGGAAAAGTATTTTATGATTTTACTCCAAGAGTAATATATAAGCCTAGTGCCAGATATAAAAAAGAAGATAAAAAGGACCCGTATGAGGGAAAGCTGAACCATCTTTGGGTAGATATATTTATTATAGATAAGCTACCGAATATAAAACCACTGAAAAAGTTCACATTGTTTAGTCAAAAGCTTGTGTATCTGCTATCAATGGGTCATAGAAAGAAGTTAGATTTAAAAAAATATAAGGGAATAATGAAAATTGTCATATTCTTTTTTTCTATATTTGGAAATCTAATATCAATGAAATTTTTATTTGGAGTTCAAGACAGGCTCTCAAAATTGTTTTATAGGGGTAAGAAAAACAACGCTTGGTATTATAGTGATTATCAACCTGATTATATTGATATAGAAGTTAGTAGCAAGTGGTACGAGAAATATATAAGGATTCAATTTGAGGATATTACATTATCTATCATAGATGAATATGAAAGTGTATTACAGCTGGTTTATGGGGACTATATGACATTGCCGCCAAAGTCAGAACGAGTACCTAAGCATGGTAGTACGGAGATAGAAGTATATGAATAAGAAGATTTCGATTATTGTATCGGTATACAATGAGGAAGAAGTTTTATTTGAGTTTTATAGAGAGACAATTAAGGTTTTGCTCTTGATAGACCATTCATATGAAATCGTATTTGTAAATGATGGAAGTATGGATGGTTCAAGAGGTTTGCTATTTAAGATAGCCAAAGATGATCCGAATGTAAAAGTAGTGCATTTTTCAAAGAACTTTGGACATGAAGCGGCTATGATTGCAGGCATAGATCATGCAAGTGGAGACTATCTTGTGTGTATGGATGCAGATTTGCAACATCCTCCAACATTATTACCTGAGATTATGAAAAAATTTGAAGCCGGTTATGATATAATAAATATGGTTAGAACAGTAAATAAATCAGCCGGTATTGTAAAAAATATAACTTCGTCAGCATTTTATAAGGTTATAAACCGACTAAGTGATAATAAGCTTGTAAATAATGCTTCGGATTTTTTTGGAATATCAAAACGAGTGGCAGATATTTTGAGGAATAATTATAGGGATAAAATCAGATTTTTGCGAGGTTATGTACAGAATGTTGGATTCAATACTATAAATATTGAGTATGAGGCAAAGCGAAGGTTTGCCGGAGAGAGTAAGTATTCTATCAGAAATTTGTTTAAATTTTCTATGAATACTATAATGACATTTTCAAATTTACCACTTAAGCTGGGAATTTATGCAGGTATAATGGCGATAGTGCTTGCAATTATACTAGCTATATATACCGTATGGTCCTTTATAAAAGTAGGCACCCCAAGTGGATATGCTACTACTATTTGCCTTATATGCTTTATGTTCTCAGTACTTTTCTTTATAGTTGGAATTATAGGAGAATATCTGGGAATGATTTTGTCAGAGCTTAGAGATCATCCGATATATATAGTTGAAGAAAAAATAAACTTTGATAAAGCAAAAAAAGAGCTGTAAATACGGCTCTTTTTTGATAAAATAATAGTAAATTTCTAAATATATAGCACATTTCTAAATATGGAGCAAATATGAATATATCACAAGCAATTTCTAAAAGAGTTATTTTATTATGTTATGAAAAAGGTATGACCGTTTATGAGTTATCTAAAAAGTCAGGAATTCCAAGAACAACTATAAAAGATATAATATCGGGTCGAAGTAAAAATCCGGGAGTTTTGAGCATAGAAAAACTCGCCACGGGATTTTCTATATCCGTAAGCGAGTTTTGGAATCATGAAATATTTACTTTCCACTGAGGTACAAGTTAGCGTCCTTGATAAAGGATATGATAAGAAGAAGCATTATAATACCTATTGGAAAGGCTGCAATTATTGATACTGTTTGGAGATTTGACATAGAGTTATCTGAAAAGATAAGCCCTATTGGCAACAGTATCAAAAGAATTGACCAGTATAGTTTTATCTTTTTAGACGGCTCGCGATTTTCAAGGTCCTTATATGAATAAGCTGCAGCTACAAGAGTGATGGAGTCAAAGGTTGTAGCGTAAAAAGTAATCATTGTGAGTATAAGTAGTATCATTGCTATGAAAGGAAGTGGTAGAGAAGATATGACTTCACCTATGGTTTGGTAAAGATTTTGATTTTCTGTATATAGTTTAAGTAAGTCCACTTGCCCGAATACATTAAGTGCAATACCGTAGTTTCCAAGTATTATAAAAGACATAAATGTTCCTGAAAGTCCGAATATATAACCACCAAGTATTACTTCTTTGATAGTTCTTCCCTTTGATATGCTTCCTATAAAAAACGGAGTGGCAACACACCATACCATCCAATATGCCCAGTAAAAGACTGTCCAATCCTGTGCAAAACTTGACTGACCGGTAGAATCGATATAAGTGGAGAGTGAAAAGAAATTGTTCACAAGATTTCCTACTGAACTAAAGCCTAGTTCGAGTATAAACTTACCATGTCCTCCACCAAATAAAACATATATTAAAAGTGCAAAAAATAGGTATGTGCAACATGATGCAAGCTTTGATACTCCGTCAATACCAAGATAGGCACATACAGAGTATACAATGCATACTACAAGTAAAATAGCTATGGTCAATATATTATTATTTGTTACGCCAAAAAGTTTGGCAACAGTCTGTGACAAAAGAGGAGTAGCCAGTGAGAATGTAGTAGCTGTACCGGCTATAAGTGCAAATACTGCGACTAAATCCACTGTCTTACCTAATGCACCGTCTACATGTGATCCTAATAGAACTCTAAGGCCTTCTGAATATTTTGCTCTGCTTCTTTTTCTTACATGTAGCATAAAGCCAAAGCAGGATGCGAGAACTACATAGAAAGCCCAAGGTATAGGACCCCAATGGAATAGAGGATAAGTGGCAGACCAAAGAGTTGTATCTCCAAGTGAACTTATTCTGTCTTCATTTGCATAAAGCATCCATTCACATAGTGAATAAAATAATATATCTGCTGCAAGTCCTGCAGTGAACATCATAGTACCCCAGGCAAAATTGGAATGTTCTTTTTTACCACTTCCAAGTTTTATATTGCCATATTTTGAAAATGCAATATAAATGGATAGTAAGAATATAAATAGTCCAAATATAAGATAGAATATTCCAAGACTATTGTTTAATAAACCTCTAATTTCAGTTAATATATGTCCTGCCTGAGCCGGAAATATAAAAAACAGAATTACCAGTAACATTACCAGTAAAAAAGGAACTATGGTAACAAAATAATCAATACCTGTTTTTTTCATAACATCCTCCGTATGTTCAAAATTATATAAAAAATATTAATATTGAACATAATAGCATTTTTATTTATATTTTTCAAGATATAAAAAAAATCTTAAAAAATATGGAATAATCGAAAAAAGGGCTACACAAAAAAAATCCCTTTGATATAATAAGGAAGTTAGTAAATGTCTAAGGGAAGGTATCGTATATGATTAAAATAAAGAGACATATTGTAGGACTTATTTCTATAGTATTTGCCTTATCTACAGGAGCCTGCGCAAATTCGGATATAGTTGGTAAAGACACAGATTTAAAAAAAGAAGCCAACGAACCCGTATTTGAAACTCAGAAGAATATAACATTGGATTGGACGCAGATAAGAGATGATGCTGAGGAACAGTTCAATGATAAGACACTTTATCCTATGAGTGATTATATCGATATGGCTTTTAAGACTGATGAAAATAAGGTATTGCTTATATGGTCACTTTCAAATGATATAAGTGATGATGAGGCTCTAGCATATGGTAATGAATATATCAGAGGAATAAATGACTATGCGGCTACTCAGGATTTTTCTATAAAGAAGTCAAGCGAGGATTCTTATGGTGGATTTTTTGATAAGTACGATTTAGAGATACAGTTGTTTAGAGCTGATGATATAATGGAACCATCAAAATACATTGTAAATCAGATTATCAAGGCCGGGACAAATGCTAACTTAGAATTACAAAATTAAAGAGGGGGAATAATGAAACTTCTAAAGAAAATTCTAATGTCGTCTCTATGTGCAATGATGATAATAGGCACAAGTATGACAGTACATGCAGGTGTTATAGGTAAAAGCTCATCAGCATATCCAAAGGTAGTTATGGGATCTACTACAGATGCCAACACATATCTGAATGGAGCAGAAATACATATGCTGACTTCAGCTACAAAAAGTCAGATGATGAGCTTTGTTATAAAGACAAAGAATGGCAAGATAATAGTGGTAGACGGTGGTCTTCCAGAAGATGAGCCACATTTGGTAGAAACTATAAAAAGCTTCGGAAATGAAGTAAGTGCATGGATTTTGTCTCACCCTCATAGTGATCATGGCGGTGCCTTTACAAAGCTTGCAGAGAATGGTTTTGAAGGACTACAGATAGATGCATTCTACTACAATATAAGAGAACAGGCTTGGTATGACAAGTATGAAAGCTATAGAGCAGAGATGGTAAATACTATTAGAAACTCAATAGCAAAATTACCGGCGGGTGTATCTCATATGACAAGTAAGGGTGAAGTTTATTATGTAGACGGAGTTGCTATACATGTAATCAATGATCCTTATTGGATAGAATCAAATTCTATCAACAATTCATCCGTAGTGTTCAGATTAGACTTTGACAATGGTACCAGAGTATTATTCTTAGGAGATATGGGACCTGCAGCAGGTGAGAGACTTAAGGCGGATGTACCTGCTTCAGAGTTAAAGGCTGATATCGTACAGATGGCTCATCACGGTCAGTACGGTGTAAACAAGGATGTATATGAGCTCATCGCACCTAAGGTAGCTATGTGGAATGCTCCTGAGTGGCTTTGGGACAATGACGGAGGTTCAGGTTACAATACCGGAAATTATAAGACTCTTGAGGTTAGATCCTGGATGGAAGAGTTGGGAACAAAGAAGAACTTTGTTATAAAGGACGGAGACCAGACCATCAAATAATTTAATACCAAAAAATGATGAACCGGTACAGGTGTTGTGGATTCAATACTTGTACCGGTTTTTGTTTTAATGATAAATAATATAGTGAATTTATGAAAATTGATAGTATAATAATGACTGTGTAGTATAATCTTTTTGAACTATATGTTTTGAGGGAGGTAAAAGTAGTGGATCTATTTGAATATATTAAGGATAACAATGAGATAAATAAATTACTTATGCAAGAGTGTGATATTTGTTTTTACAAGCAAACCAAGGATGTTGAGTTTTTAGAAAATAATGAAATTTATTCTATGAAATGTAAGGCCTTTGCACGTGACGCAAGTGGTGGAGAATATGTATTCCTAGATGATGAAAGTATAGGGTTTATCGGCAGTGAGGGAGAAGTAGGAAGAATTGCAGAAAGTTTAGAGGAATTATTGAACTTTTTAATTTCCGGAGGAAGTATTTTTGATTTTAATTGTAAGCAGATTTATCAAAATGAAAGCTTGCTGAAAGCTTTTTGTACAGGCTATATTTCAAAGGTGAGAGAAGAATATCACAGAAAAGATATGGACCTGGACAATATCAGAGGTAATATTGCAAATGTACTCTCTCTATGTTTTGATCCTGATAAACTGCCTGATATGGCAATGAGCTTTTATAAGGCTGCTTTAAGAGAGCCGGCTTTTACTTGTAAATATATGGATGGTGAAGATGAATATATTTGTGATTCCATACTTTCAGATAATATAGGTTTGTGGATAACAGAGCTTACAGGTATGACAAAAGAAGAAATTGAAAGCGGAAGAGTTAAAGGGTAAAAGGCAGGTTTACAATACGGCTAATATATGGAGGTATTTATGGTAAAGAAAATAGGAATAGTAAGTTTATCAAGCGGTGTTTTAGGAGAAAGCTTTATTAAGCATGAACTTAAAATAGGTCTGGAAAGATTAAATAAATACGGTATTGAGGTTGAATTTTTGCCTAATGCACTTAAGGGTATGGACTTTATAAAAGAACATCCCGAATGTAGAGCTAAAGATTTGATAGAAGCGTTTAAGGATGACTCTATTGATATGATTTTATGTGCAATAGGAGGAGTAGATACATATAAACTTTTGCCATATCTGTTTGAAAACAATGAGCTGAAAAGGCACGTTAAACAAAAAATATTCTTAGGCTTTTCAGATACCACCCAAAATCATTTTATGCTAAATAAAGTGGGAATAAAAACATTCTACGGTCAGGCATTTTTACCTGATATATGTGAGCTCTCAAATGATATGTTGCCATATACAAAAAAATACTTTGAGGAGCTTATCAAAACAGGAAAAATAAAAGAAATACGTCCAAGTGAGTTTTGGTATAAGGAAAGAGAAGATTTCAGTGAGAATTCTATCGGAGTTGATATGGAAAAATATAAAAATACCGGATTTGAATTACTTTGCGGTAAGCCGATATTTAAAGGTGAGATTTTGGGCGGTTGTATCGATTCAATCTATGATATATTTGATAATTCAAGATTTGAAGATACGGTATCTCTTTGTAAAAAATATGATTTATTCCCAAGTCTTAAGGAGTGGGAGAATAAAATTTTATTATTGGAGACAAGTGAGGAAAAGCCTGAACCTAAACTATATAGAAAAATGATCGGAGCTTTAAAGGAGTATGGAATATTTGATGTGCTATCAGGTGTTTTGGTGGGAAAGCCTCAAGATGAGATATATTATGAGGAGTATAAGCAAATTTTACTTGAGGAAACCGCCGGTAAAGACTTATCCATTGTTTATAATATAAATGTGGGACATGCAACACCAAGATGTATTATTCCTTTTGGAGTTGAAGCCATGGTAAATGTAGATAAGCAGGTGATTGTTTTTGATAATTGATGATTTTCTCAAAGCCGTCAAAATAGAAATGATTTTTAGTGTATAGAGGTAAGTAAGTTGAGATATATACTTTTATTGCGTGGTATAAATGTTGGTGGAAAGAATAAAGTCTCTATGAGTGACTTGAAAGCTTTGTTAATAGAATTGGGATTTGAGGATGTTGATTCTTATATTAATAGCGGGAATTTATTCTTTAGTAGTGGGGAAAACTATGAAAGTTGTATCTCTAAGATAAAACATTTATTGGAAACGAACTTTGACTTTTCAATCCCTTTTACTTTAATAAATAAAGATGATTATTTAAAAGAAAAGGAAAATCTTCCAGAATGGTGGTATCAAGACATAGCAAGAAGAGACGTTTTATTCTTTTCCTGTGATTTAAATAGCAGTAAAGTAATTGACTTTATAGACAAATCTACGTTTCATAATGAAATAGTGCATATTGGAATAAATGCTGTTTTTTGGGGAAAATATGATGAATCGGAATATATGAAAACTACCTACCACAAAAAGCTTATAAAACAGGATTTTTACAAGCAGGTAACAATAAGGAATGGAAATACATTTGAAAAGATAGCAGAGATCCTTGAGAGGGAAGATAAATGGACAATATAATTATAAAAGAGGCCTCTCCTGAGGATGCTTTAGCAAGAATAGAATATTCAAAAAAGATAGGATCGGAAACAGATAATTTATCATTTGGAGCGGAAGGTTTTCCGATTTCTGTTGAAGGAGAGGCGGAATATATTGAATCTCTTTTGAAAGATGAGAGGTCTTGCTCATTTTTTGCATGGAGAGATGGTGAAATTATTGGAGATGTAAGCTTAAGCGGATTGACAAGACGAATGAATCACAGAGCTGAACTTGGTATTACAGTTTTGAAATCGGAATGGAATAAAGGTCTTGGAAGCAGACTGCTTGAAATGGCGATAGAGTATGCCAAATCACATGGTATAGAGATAATAAATCTTGAAGTAAGAAGCGATAATTTTAGGGCAATCCATGTCTATGAAAAGTTCGGATTCAGAAAAATCGGTACATCTTTCGCATATTTTAAAATAGGAGATTCATATATAGATTTTGATATAATGTATCTGGATCTGAGATAGAAAAATCATAATTAGAAGTTGTGGAGATGATTGGTAAATGAGAACAAAAAGTGTCGTAGTAGAAAAATGGAATTCGAAATGGAAGGATGAATTTGAAAAGATAGTAGCTTCATTAGGTAAAGATATCATTTACAATTCAATCAAAATTGAACATGTTGGAAGTACATCAGTTGAAGGACTATCAGCAAAACCCGTCATTGATCTTGATATTGTTATTGAAAAGAACAAATTTGCAATTATTAAGGAATTACTTAATAAAAAAGGATATGAACACGAGGGAGATTTGGGTATTGAAGGTAGAGAAGCTTTTTCATATTCCGGGAAAAAAGAATTAATGACTCATCATTTATATGTATGTCCTAAAGATTCCAAAGAACTCTTCAAACATATTACATTTAGAAATTTCTTGAAAAATAATCTTGATTTAGCAGCTGAGTACTCAAAGGTGAAGGAACAGGCTGCAATACTTTATCCGGATGATATAGATAAGTATATGGAATTCAAATCGGAAATTATTGAAAATATTTATAAAAAGTGTAGGTTATTAGAATGAAAATAGCGGTAAGTGCTTGTTTACTTGGAAAATATGCATACATGGGATTGACAAAGAATTTCAAGTATTATATATCACAAAATGTAAGCTCTTACATTTTTAAAAGAATGAAAATAAGGATAATTGTATATAAGATTTTAACAACAGAAAAATATTTGCAAGGAGAAATATGGTCAATAAAGATTTGAAATATTTCAAAGAAAGACTTGATTTAATAGATTGGAATGGAGACTTTGAAAAGGCGGACAAATAAAATTACGAGATCTTAGATAGCTTATGTAAGTATATAGAGACGGAAGCCAGGTTAAATACAAAAGCAGAAATAATATCTAAAGCACTGATACTTCTTGCCCAAAATGTAGGCTGTGCAGAGGATTTTGATAGATATGAAGAAAACTTTATAAATAGACTTGTGGAAGATGACTTACTTACAAAAGAGCAGTCAGATTTATTTTATAATAACACAAACAGAAGACAGGGGTAGGAGCTATAGAAGAATGTGAAAACAGAATATAAATGGAATTTGTATTGAAAGAAAATCTTTTATATATTAGTAGATTTTTTAAGTGTATTTAAGCTGATTTATGTGTTAAACTATCCTAAATATAGATGAGAGGAGAGCAGCAAGAGATATGAAAGTTGTTGTTGCCATTGATTCATTTAAAGGAAGTATGTCATCTTTGGAGGCTGGAGAAGCTATAGCAAAAGGTGTGAAAAAAGCCCATAAGGATGCAATTGTTGAAATAAGACCTCTTGCAGATGGAGGAGAAGGAACTGTTGAGGCACTTTCCATTGGAATGGGAGGCAAACTTGTAAATGTAGAAGTTACAGGTCCGGCAGGAAAAAGCGTAAATGCTGTTTATGGAATAGTGGAGTCAAGTAAAACTGCAATTATTGAAATGTCACAGGCAGCAGGAATCACGCTGGTAAGTGGCGATGAAAAAAATCCTTTGTATACTACAACATTTGGTGTAGGTGAAATGATAAAGGATGCCATAAGAAAAGGATGTAGACATTTTATAGTAGGGATTGGAGGATCTGCAACCAATGATTGTGGCATAGGTATGTTACAGGCACTGGGTTATGAATTTCTTGACAAGGATGGAAAGCAGGTAGGATTCGGTGCAAGCGGTGTAAGGGATATCGTAAGCATAAAAGATGAGAATGTAATAAAAGAACTTGCAGAATGCAATTTTAGAGTAGCATGTGATGTGAACAATCCTCTATGTGGTGATTTAGGTTGTTCAGCAATCTATGGACCACAAAAGGGAGCTACAAAGGAAATGGTTGCAGATATGGATGCTTGGCTTTTGAGATATTCAAAGCTTGTAAAAGAAAAATATCCGAATGCAGACAGTGAGAATCCGGGAACAGGGGCGGCCGGTGGTCTTGGATATGCCTTCCAAAACTTTACAAAATCAAAGATGGAGTCAGGAATACAAATAGTATTGGATGAGACAAGACTTGAAGAATATGTAAAGGATGCTGATGTAGTGGTTACAGGAGAAGGTAGGCTTGATCGTCAGACTGCAATGGGCAAAGCACCTATAGGTGTAGCAAATATTGCAAAGAAGTATAATAAAAAAGTTATAGCATTTTCAGGAAGTGTAACAGAGGATGCATTTGTATGTAATGAGCATGGAATAGATGCGTTTTTCCCAATCCTTAGAAGAATAGTTACATTGGAAGAGGCAATGAAAAGTGATATTGCAAAGCGGAATTTGATGGATACTACAGAGCAGGTATTTAGATTGTTATAATAAAAGGCTCAGATTTGGCGAATGTCGTTAAGTCTGAGCCTTACATTTTATAATTTTAAATCACCGGTCTTTACCAGTCCCATTTTCTTTACAAATATATGAATAACAGGTGTGATTATGGCAGGAAGGATAAAGGATATCATAATAAGTCCTATCCAGTCAAACGGGGTAATAGATGATTTGCTTCCATTTGCAATATCACTTACCCAACCGGTATATACCCCTATCTGTCCAACAAGACCACAAGTTCCCATACCGGATGAAACAGCAGCACCATTCATCTGGAGTTTGAACACACATGTAGCAGTAGGTCCTGTAATCATAGATGCTATACATGGAGCTATCCAGATTCTTGGATTTCTTACAATATTTCCCATTTGAAGCATAGATGTTCCTATACCTTGTGATATAAGCCCTGACCATTTGTTTTCAGGAAATGATATAATGGCAAATCCGACCATCTGAGCACAGCAACCTGCAAGGGCAGCACCACCGGCAAGTCCTGTAAGTCCAAGGGCAGCACATATAGCAGCAGATGAAATAGGAAGTGTAAGAGCTACACCAACTAAGAGTGAAACCAGTATACCCATAAGGAATGGCTGTAGACTTGTAGCCCACATGATAACAGTACCAAGTTTCATAGCAGCTTTTCCAAGGCTTGGAGCAAGTATTGCAGATAGGAATATACCTACTGATATAGTAACCAGAGGAGTAATAAGTATATCTATCTTAGTTTCTTTGGATACCATTTTGCCCGCTTCAGAAGCTATAATAGCTACAAAAAGCACTGCAAGTGGTCCGCCTGCTCCTCCTAGGGCATTTGATGCAAAGCCCACTGTAATGAGTGAAAACAGTACAAGTGGCGGTGTCTCAAGTGCATATCCTATAGCAACAGCCATTGCCGGCCCACTCATAGCACTTGCAAGAGAGCCAACTGTGTATTCAACTCCTGCAATAGTAGCAACTGTACTTGTAAGGAATGCAATATTAAACTGCTTACCTATAGTATTGATAATAGTGCCAATCAATAAGGAACAAAAAAGTCCCTGTGCCATAGCACCTAATGCATCAATACCATAACGCTTAGCAGAAATAACAATATTCTTCCTTTTAAAGAATGATTCTATTCTTTCCATAAAGTCCTCCATAGAACTTATTTTAATTTGAATACAATTTTAGAATTAAAATAAAATTTGTCAAGGTAAAATATAAAATTTGTCAAGGTAAAATATAAACTGTCAAGGTAAAATATAAACTGTCAAGGTAAAATATAAACTTGACGACTATAGTTGTATGTGGTAGAATACTAAAGATTAAAGGATGCAAAGTCCTTTTTTTTTGGATTTTCAAGTCTAATTCGAACAATGGAGGTGGAGATTGTGCGTACAAAGATAACACTTGCTTGTACAGAGTGCAAGCAGAGAAACTATAATACGACCAAGGATAAGAAAAATCATCCTGACCGTATGGAAATTAAAAAGTATTGTAGGTTCTGTAGAACTCATACAGTGCATAAGGAAACAAAATAGGAGTAATTATGGCTGAAAGAAAAAGCGGAAAGATATCTGACTTTTTGAAAGGTGTAAAGGCAGAGTTTAAAAAGATAGTATGGCCAACAAAGGATGATATAGTAAAGCAAACTATTGCTGTTATTACATCATCTGTAGTGATTGGGGTCATAATATCAATACTTGACTTTATATTCAAAGTATTACTAAACTTTGTGATCAAATAGGTGATAATATGGCAGAGGCACAATGGTTCGTAGCCCATACTTATTCAGGCTATGAGAATAAAGTAAAAGTAGATATTGAAAAGACAATTGAGAATCGTGGGCTTCAGGATCAGATACTTGAGGTTACGGTTCCTATGGAAACCATACTTGAAGTAAAGAATGGTGTCGAAAAATCGTCAGATAAAAAACTTTTCCCCGGATATGTTCTTATACATATGTATATGAATGATGAAACCTGGTATGTCGTTAGAAATACTAGAGGTGTTACAGGTTTTGTGGGTCCGGGAAGCAAGCCGGTACCACTCACCAATGATGAACTTGCAGCACTGGGTTATAGTGGAGATTCCACAAAGCCTGAGGCAAGAGTCCTTGTTGACCTCAAAGAGGGAGACATGGTTACAGTTATCAGTGGAGCATGGAAGGATACCGTGGGAGTGATTACCGCTGTCAACGAAAAAAGAAAGACTGTTTCTATTAATGTAGAAATGTTTGGACGAGAGACAAAAGTAGAGCTTGAGTTCACAGAAGTTAAGAAGATGTAATATCATTACAGATGCATTTGTTTAAATGCGTGGGAGGGAGATTCCCGAAATTACCACAAGGAGGTGCCATATGGCAAAGAAAGTTACAGGATATATAAAATTGCAGATACCTGCAGGTAAAGCAACACCAGCTCCACCTGTTGGTCCAGCACTTGGACAGCATGGTGTAAATATAGTTGAGTTTACAAAGCAGTTTAATGCAAGAACAGCAGACCAGGGAGATTTGATCATCCCTGTTGTTATCACAGTTTATGCAGATAGAAGCTTTAGTTTCATAACTAAGACTCCACCGGCTGCAGTTTTACTTAAGAAAGCATGTAAGATCGCTTCAGGTTCAGGTGTACCTAACAAAACAAAAGTGGCTAAGATTACAAGAGCACAGCTTGAGGAAATAGCTACTCTTAAGATGCCTGACCTTAACGCAGCAAATATTGATTCAGCTATCTCTATGATAGCAGGTACAGCCCGTTCAATGGGTATCACAGTAGAAGACTAATTTAGGAGGGAATATACATGAAACACGGAAAAAGATATGTTGAAGCTGCCAAATTAGTTGATCGTAGCGTACAATATGATGCAAGCGAGGCAGTAGCTTTAATTAAGAAAACAGCAGTAGCTAAGTTCGATGAAACAATAGAATTACATATAAGAACAGGTCTTGACGGACGTCATGCAGACCAGCAGATTCGTGGTGCGGTAGTTCTACCACACGGAACAGGTAAGACTGTAAAAATATTAGTATTTGCAAAGGGACCAAAGGCTGATGAGGCTTTGGCTGCCGGAGCTGACTATGTTGGAGCAGAGGAGCTTATTCCAAGAATCCAGAATGATGGTTGGTTAGATTTTGATGTTATCGTTGCAACACCTGATATGATGGGCGTTGTAGGACGCCTTGGTAAGGTACTTGGACCTAAGGGACTTATGCCAAACCCTAAGGCAGGTACAGTTACAATGGATGTTACAAAGGCTATTGCAGACATCAAAGCAGGTAAAGTAGAGTATCGTCTTGATAAGACAAACTTGGTTCACGTACCTGTAGGAAAGGCTTCATTCAGTGAGCAGCAGCTTTTAGAGAATTTCCAGAGCATTATGGATGCTATCAATAAGGCTAAGCCAAGCACAGTTAAGGGTGCATACTTGAAGAGTATCGTTCTTACTTCAACAATGGGACCTGGTGTCAGACTCAATGTTGCTAAGCTTTTAGGCTAATAGCTAATATAATAAAGACGCATAGGCTGCCATATACTTATAAAGAGTATGTGGCAGCTTTTTGTTATATTAAAATATATTTTATGCTTCTATTTAATTTATTTGAATAGTTCAAAACGAAGTTAATATATATAGATAATTTGATGATGAAACTTGAAAAGAGTATTTATATGTATTAGAATGTACATGAAAGAGTAAAATAAAAAGTTACAGTATAGTTATATTTATTGTTAAATATTACTATATATTACTTTTACACTGACTGTACCAAGTTATCAGATATATTAATTTATTTTGTATAATCTTATTGAGGTATGATTATGGCTGGTGATACAAGGATAATAGAAATAAAGAAGCATATAGGATATGATGGCTTAGAATTTGATGGAAAAATAATATATGTAGGAAGAGATGGGGAAGAAAAAACTGTATTCGAGGATAGAACTATGAGATTAATAGATTTGTTTAACGATAGAGCTTATCTAGGTGAATTTGAAAAATATAAATAAAGTATATTAAAAGATAATAGTATTGAGTGGCTTTCATAAAATACAGGAGATATAATTGTGAGCAAAGGAAGAAAAATCAGGCTGATTATTTTAATAGTATTTATTGTACTTATTGCACAATATGTATTAACTCATGCAAAAAGAAAACTGATTATAAGGGATAATATATTATATGGTATTAAAGATGGCATATTTGAGAGCAAGTACAGTATGAAAGAGTTGACTGTTCCTACAGGAGTTAAAGAAATAGATAAATATGCCTTTATAGGTTGTGAGAATTTGGAAGTCGTGGAATTGCCGGATACACTTGAAAGTATTGGTGAGCTTTCATTTTTAAGTTGCAGAAAACTGGAATATATTAAAATACCGGGAAATGTGAAAGTTATTGAATCGTCAGTATTTTTGGGATGTTCACAATTGAAAAATGTGGAATTACCGGATAGTTTGGAAAAACTGGGGATGGGAGCATTTAGTGATTGTACGGCTTTGGAAAAAATAAGTATTCCTGCCGGAGTAGAGGAGATCGGTGAATCCACTTTTTTAAACTGTAAAAATTTGGAGTCAGTAGAACTGAATGAGGGTCTAAAAAATATAGGCAGTGAGGCTTTTTTGGGTTGCGAGAAAATCAGAAGTATAAAAATCCCTGATTCTGTTGAGAAGATAGGAAGTGCTGCCTTTAAAGACAGCAAAAAACTTTCCGATATAAAGATGTCTAAGGGAATAGAGTATATTGGAGAAGGTGCATTTGAAGGTACAAAGTATTATGAGAGAGGTCTGTGGGAAGATGAGGAGGGCATATATATAGGCGAGGCTCTGATAAAATATGAGAATAAAGGCAGTGAGATAAGGGTAAGAGAGGGCACAAGAGTAATTGCAGGCAAAGCCTGTGCCGATTTGCCTGATTTATATACAGTTGAATTGCCTGAAAGCCTTATAGCTATAGGTAATGATGCTTTTGCAAATTGTAAAAGTCTTAAAAATATAAATATGCCCGTGAATCTGAAAGATATTGATAGCAGAGCTTTTTTTGAATGTAATATAGAGAGTTTGAATATACCTGCAAGCGTAAAGAGTATAGGAAGAGAGGCATTTGCCAATTGCAGAAATTTATCAGAGGTAGAGATGATGGAAACGCTGAATATAGTAGGTGTACGAGCCTTTGAAAACACATATTGGCTTGAACATTTAGAAAAAGATGAATATGGCTGTAAATATTTTCAAAATATACTCTTTGAATATGTAGAGGGAGAAAGCCATGTTAAAGTCAGGGAAGGAACAAAAAGCATAAGTGGTGAGGCGTTTTTAAATTCCGACAGATTGGAAAAAATAGATATCCCAAAAAGCGTGGAAATGATAGGCATGGAAGCTTTTAGCGGATGTAAAAATTTAAAGGAATGTATATTTGAAGAAGAAAGTAATATCAAAATAATTTATGTTGGAGCTTTTAAAGAATGTACAAGTATTAAAGAAATAAATATTCCTGAGAGTACAAAATATTTGGGGGCTCAAGCCTTTAAAGACTGTAGCTCTTTGGAGAAGATTGTATTTAGAGAAGGATGCGATATTAAAGAATTAAATATGGAAGCATTTTCAGGTTGTTCTAATTTAAGAGAGATAAGTTTACCGTCAAAGTTGGAAGAGATAAATTATATGGCTTTTTCATATTGTGAAAGCCTGGAAGAAATAAGATTTCCGGAAAATACAAAGTATATAGACAGCTCATCCCTTTTTATATGTAAGAATCTAAAGAGAATAGAAGTACCTTTAAGTATAAAAAGTGATTTTAGAATAGTTGAAAAAAAGCTTAATTTCGAGAAGGTATACCCTGAAGTTATATATTATTAGGATTTCTTGGATAAAGACGAATCGGAGGGGAGGATAAATGTGGATCGAAAAAATAAAAACACTAAAATATATGCAATTACTATAACAGGTATAGTAATCATCATATTTTTATGTTTCTTTCTGAGTAAATTAAAATGTAAGCAGATTATAGAAGATGATGTTTTTCTGGGTATAAAAAGTGGCCTTTTAGAAAAAAGAGACAGCATTACAAAAGTGGAAATACCAAAAGGAGTTACAGCTATAGGTGATAGGGCATTTTATAATTGTACCGGTCTGGAAAGTATTGTTATACCGGAAGGAGTCACATCCATAGGTGAAAGCGCATTTTATAATTGTATCAATCTGGAAAATATTATTATACCGGAAACTGTTAAAAAAATAGATATTAATGCTTTTGATAATTGCGTAAAAATAGAGTATATAAAATTACCTGATAATTTGGAAATAATACAGACAGGGGCTTTTTATAATTGCAGTTCATTAAAAAGTATTAAAATTCCTAAAGCTGTGGATGCCATTTATCCCGAAGTATTTTTAGATTGTAATTCTTTAGAGGAGGTTTCCTTTTTAGGAAATATAATTGAAATAAATAATAGTGCTTTTGAGGGTTGTGAGAAACTTAAAACAATAAAACTGCCGGAGAGTCTTGAAAGAATAGATGAACGTGCCTTTAATAATTGCAGCAGCTTATCAGATATAAATATACCGGATGGGATACAAGCTGTGGGGGAAGATGCTTTTTCGGGAACTTATATTCTTAAAAAAATAGATATTGATGAATATGGTTGTGCATATATGGGAAAGGTATTGATATACAGTAAGGAAGAAAAAGAGTATATTAAGATTAAAGATTCTACCAAAGTAATTGCAGACGGCGTATTTGACAATTATGAAAATTTAAAGCATGTTGAATTTCCTGACGGCTTGGAGAGAATAGGAAATAACAGCTTTAGATCTTGTAAATCTTTGGAAGAAATAAGTGTCCCTGAGGGAGTAAAGAGCATAGGTGGATTTGCCTTTGCATATGCGGGATTAAAAAAGGTGGATTTACCTGAGACTGTAGTGGAAATAGATGATTATGCGTTTATGGAATGTATACATTTATCTGAAATAAATTTGCCGAAGAATATAGAAAATATCGGTCATAGGTGTTTTAAGAATACAGATTATCTGCTGGATATGGAATCTGATGAGTATGGCTGTAAATATGTTGGGGATATACTTCTTGGATACACAGGTAAAGGTGCTAAAAGAATAAAAATTAGAGACGGAACAAGACTGATAGCGGAAGGGGCTTTTGAAGACAGGGAGTTTATAGAAGGGGTATATATACCTAACAGTGTTGAGATAATGGGAGAGTATGTATTTTATAATTGTTTCGCCTTAAAAGAGGTGTATTTTCAGGAAGATAGTAGACTTAGCGAATTAAAGCAGATGACATTCGGAGAATGTATATCTTTGGAAGAAATAGAATTGCCTGAGGGCTTAAAGAAAATACAAGATAATGTCTTTGTAAATTGTGCTTTTAAAAGTCTGACGGCACCTGAAAGCATAGAATATATACATCCCTATGCTATTATGCAATGTGATATGCTTGAAGAGATAAGAGTACCGAAAAAACTTGAGAGTGAATATTTTTTGGGAGAAATATATTTTTTAGAAGATGAATATCATTCAAAATATGAAATAAATGAGAGATATAAAAAACCGGATATTGTATTCTATTAAAACACGGATGGATGAATATTAAGTTTAATATAATAACTGTAACTAATAACTCATATCCACCGTATCAACTCTTAATAATATACTTGTTTGAAGTTTGCAAATGTTGTATACTATTTATACAAAAACATAGCTTGGTAGGAGGGTTATATGCCTGTAGTAGAGAGTTTGATTTGCAAAGAGACAGATGGTAAACTTAGTTTTGGAAATTATATTCTTAGCACAAAATCTAAAGTAGAGGACTTTGGACATGAAGGAGATGTATACAAGGTAAAGACTTTTAAAGAAATTACAAAGCTTGAAAGAAATTCAGCATTTGTATTTGAATCTGTTCCCGGTAGTGCAGTGATAGAATTTGAGACCACCCCGGATTTGACTACTTTCGATATATATGGTTTTGGGGACACCCAGATAACTATCGGGTTGGAAGAGGATACAGAATATGAGGTTTATATTGATGATGTAAGTATCGGAGGTATGAAAACCAATCTATCAGGTAAGCTTATATTTAGTGTTGAACTAAGTGAAAACAAATCAAAGGTTATAGTTAAAAAAAGATAATTGAATGGGCATACCGGTAAGCCGGATATGCCTTTTTTAAATAGAAAGGTTTATATGGCAAAATCAAAGTCCAGTGCATTCTTTTGTAAGGAATGTGGATATGAATCACCTAAGTGGCTTGGACAATGTCCTATGTGCAAAGCTTGGAATAGCCTAATAGAAGAGCCGGTGGTGAAAGCGAAAACTGTTAGCAGAGGAATATCATCAAATACATATAAAAAGCCGGCCAGATTATCAGAAATACAGCTGGAAGATGAAGACAGATTTAAGACAGGCTTTGAAGAGCTGGATAGAGTACTAGGAGGTGGCGTAGTAAGAGGTTCACTTGTATTGGTAGGTGGAGATCCCGGTATAGGAAAATCTACATTATTGCTTCAAGTATGTAAGAATATTTCAGATGATGAAAGATCAGTCCTTTATATCTCAGGAGAGGAAAGCTTAAAGCAGATAAAGATGAGAGCAAAAAGAGTTGGAGAAATCAAGGGAGATTTGAGCTTTCTATGTGAAACCAATCTGAATATAATAAAAGAAACAGTACTTAGTGAGAAACCGGATGTTGTGGTGATAGACTCTATACAGACTATGTTTAATGAGGAAGTGGCTTCAGCACCCGGAAGTGTAAGCCAGGTAAGGGAGTCTACAAATCTTCTTATGCAGACAGCAAAAGAAAATAATATTGCAATATTTATTGTAGGCCATGTTACAAAAGAAGGGCAGGTTGCAGGTCCTAGAGTGCTTGAACATATGGTAGATACAGTGCTTTATTTTGAGGGAGATAGATTTGCCTCATATAGGATACTTCGTGCAGTTAAGAATAGATTCGGTTCTACAAATGAAATAGGTGTGTTTGAGATGCAGGAGGTAGGCCTTATAGAGGTCAAAAACCCTTCTGAGTTTATGTTATCAGGTAGACCACAAAATGCTACAGGTGCAGCTGTAGCTTGCCTTATGGAGGGGAGTCGACCTATTTTGGTAGAGGTACAGGCTTTGGTAGTACCTACTGCCTTCGGACTTCCAAGGAGGACTTCTACAGGAACGGATGTGAACAGAATCAATCTCTTGATGGCTGTCATAGAAAAAAGATGTGCTTTGGCTATGAGTAGATATGATGCCTATATAAATATTGCAGGTGGACTTAGGATAAATGAGCCGGCATTGGATCTTTCTATAATAATGTCTCTTATTTCAAGTATGAAGAATAGAACAATAGATGAAAAGACTGTGATATTCGGAGAGGTAGGACTTTCAGGAGAGGTTAGAGCTGTAAGTATGCCGGAAATCAGAATAAGAGAGGCTATGAAGCTTGGATTTGAGGTATGCATACTTCCAATAGTATGCCTCGAAAAGCTTTCATTTAAAGGCAATATAAAGCTAATAGGAGTAAGGAATATAAATGAAGCTGTTTCATTATTGAGTTAAAAGCAGAAATTATTATAAAAGTGTAGTATTTGATAAAATACATATCTAAAATATTTATATGCAAAGCAGTTTCATAGAAAGCGAGAAAAATGGACGAGAAAACAAATGTAATGAGACTTTTGGATCAAAAGAAGATAAAATATAATCACTATTCATATATAGATACTCCGGCAACAAATGGAGTGGAGGTGGCAGAACTACTAGGTCAGGATGAGAGAAGAGTTTTTAAAACTTTGGTAACAGTCGGTAAGAGTAAGGCAAACTATGTTTTTGTTATACCTGTAGCTGAGGAACTTAATTTAAAGTCGGCAGCAAAAGCAGTAGGTGAGAAGTCTATAGAAATGTTAAAATCAAAAGATTTGCTACCACTTACAGGATATATTCATGGCGGTTGTTCTCCTATAGGGATGAAAAAAAGATTTACCACTGTGCTGGATTCTACAGCCTTGGATTTTGAAAATATAATATTTAGTGCCGGCAAGATAGGGTATCAGGTGGAAATGTCTCCAAAGGATCTGGAAAAAATTCTGCCTTTAAGCTTTGCCGCATTGACATAGGATAACATTATGATAAATATTGGAGTATTGGCACATGTAGATGCCGGAAAGACCACACTGATAGAGGCAATTCTTTATAAAACCGGAAAGCTTAGAAAAACCGGAAGAGTGGATTTTGGAAATAGCTTTTTGGACAATGATGAGTATGAGAGAAAAAGGGGTATTACCATATTTTCAAAAATTGCCAGAACAAGTATAGACGGTATAGATATAAATATTATAGATACTCCGGGGCATGTAGATTTCAGTGCTGAAATGGAAAGAACAATATCTATAATGGATATTGCAATACTGGTAATTAGTGGAAGTGATGGTGTACAATCACATTCACATACACTTTTCAGGTTATTAAGAGAGGCAAATATACCTACTATAATATTTGTAAATAAAATTGACAGTGAAAAGTTTGATAAAGAAAAAGTATTGTACGGCTTGAAAAAGTCACTTTCAAATAATATTGTGGACTTTTCAAATGAAAATAAGATGCTGATAGAAGAAGCGGCATCATGTGATGAAAAACTTATAGAAAAGTTTATTGAAGGAGAGGAGATATTAAAATCCGACATAAGCTTTTGTATAGAATCATCAAAGATATTTCCTACAATATTTGGTTCGGGTCTTAAACTAATAAATATAGAGGGAATACTTGATCTTATAAAAGAATATATAAATGAGAAAAAATATCATGATGAGGTTTCCGGCATAATATATAAGATAAAATATGATGAGAACGGAAACAGACTTTCATTTATAAAGCTATTAGGTGGAAATATTCGTGTAAAGGACACTCTATTTGATGAGAAAATAAATCAGATAAGAGCTTATGATGGTGAAAAATACACTACTTTAGATATAGCTAATGCAGGAGATATCATAGCAGTTACCGGAATATCAAAATCTCATGCAGGGGATACCTTTGGAAATATAAAAAGTCCAAGTCAAAAACTTCTACCTGTACTTAGTTACAATATGGTTTTCTCAGATGATGTAAGTATAAACCAAATATATCCTAAACTTATTCAGATATTTGATGAGATACCTGAAATAAGGATGGAGTACGATGAGGAACTTGCTAAAATTAAGGTCAATCTGATGGGTGAAGTTCAGATAGACTTGATAAAAAATCTCATCAGTGAAAGACTTCGACTAAACTGTGATTTGATAGATGGTGGTATTATATATAAGGAGAGCATAGTAGGATATATTGAGGGTGTAGGACATTTTGAGCCTTTGAAGCATTATGCAGAGGTACATATACTTATCTCAGAGGGAGAGAGAGGAAGTGGTGTTATATTTGCAAATGAGGTATCTGATGATGAGCTTCCAAAGAACTACCAAAGTCAGGTAAGAAATATTGTAGAAAGCTCAAAGTTTAGAGGAGTACTGACAGGCAGTGAGCTTACAGATGTAGTTCTTACTTTAGTTGCAGGAAGAGCACATGAAAAGCATACTGAGGGAGGAGACTTTCTTGAAGCAGTACATAGGGCGGTCAGACATGGACTTATGTATGCCAAATCCATACTTTTAGAGCCTTATTATGACTTTGAGATAAATATTCCTATGACTTCACTGGGAAGACTATTAAATGATCTAGGCAATATGAATGCTGAGGATATAAGTTATGATGGAGTAGAAACTCTAAGAGTTAGGGGTTTTGCACCTACCATAAATATACAAAACTATGGAAGCACGCTTTTGTCATATACCAAAGGACTTGGTCAGATAAGTTTTAGTCTCAGGGGTTTTTTACCATGTCATAACTTAGAGGAAGTAATAGGAAATAGCTCATATTTGGCAGAGTTTGATACAAAAAACACTCCGGATTCTATATTTTGTTCTCATGGTGAGAGTTTTATAGTACCTTGGAGTGAAGTATTTAACTATATGCATTTACCATTAAAGAAGTTTGAACTGGTAAAGGAAGAGGAGAAAGTAGAAACAATCAGATCTACATATGATGCTTCAAAAGCTGACAGCGAAGAACTGATGGCAATATTTGAAAGGACCTATGGAAAGATTACACCAAGGATAGGAGATTGGGATACTCCTATAAAGAGAACTCCTGAAAAAGAATATGTATATAAGGAGAGAGAAAAAAAGAAACACTACTTATTGGTGGATGGATATAATATTATATTTGCTTCAAAGGTCTTGAGTGAACTTGCCGAGATAAATATAGATTCTGCCAGAGATAGACTAATAGAACTTCTGATAGATTATAAGGCATATAAGGACTATGAAATAATCTTGGTATTTGATGCTTATAGACTTGTAAATCACCCTACAGAAGTACAAAACTTCTCCGGATTATATGTTGTATATACAAAAACTGCTGAAACAGCCGATCAATATATAGAAAAGACTACACATGAAATGATAAAAAAGTATGATGTAACAGTGGCTACATCAGATGGTATAGAGCAAATTATTATAAGAGGTAAGGGAGCTATACTGATTTCAGCCAGAGAATTTTTAAAGGACTTGGAAGAAACCAAGGAAGCTTTCAGAAAAGAACATATAGAAAAGACAACAGTTACAAACAGGCTTTTTGATTCTTTAAAGGGAGATTTGAAAGAAAAAATAGAAAATATAAGACTTGGTAAAAAAGAAGAGCCCTAGCAAATGCCGGGGCTCTTTCTTTTAATTGGATTCAAATATTTGAATAAAGAATCAGGTATGACAGCTGCCTGAGCAACCACCACATCCTCCACCACATGAGGACTTCCCGTTTTTCTTATCTTTATAAATCGATCTTATAATAAGACCTACTACACCGACCAATGCGGCTGAAATAATAACTGTTGCTGCCATAAAGATCTCCTTTCTTTAATAAAACCACTTATATTTTAGCTTTTACAGTAGAAGCTTTTTCTTCAGAAGGCTTGCGTACAAGACCGTAAATAATAGCTACGATTCCGATAAATCCGAAGATTGTACCGACACCGAACTTACCTGTAAGGATAAGTGAACCCACCTGATATATAATCATTGCTACGATATATGCAAATCCACATTGATATCCTACAGCAGTCCAGAACCATTTTACACTGCTCATCTCTCTTCTGATAGCACTCATCGCTGCAATACAAGGAGCACACAGAAGGTTGAATACAAGGTATGAATATGCTGAAATAGGTGTGTAATCAGCTCTTAAAAGATCCCAGATACCCTTACCGGTATCCGCATCGAAATCGGAAACATGGTATAGAATACCGAATGTACCTACGACATTCTCTTTTGCCATAAGTCCTGTGATGGCTGCAACTGCAGGCTTCCATGTACCCCATCCAAGAGGAGCAAAAATCCAAGCAAATGTGTTTCCGATATTTGCAAGTAGCGATAAATCCATCTGATCTTCAGCAAGATATGTAAATGAACCTTCTACAAATCCGAAATAGCTGAGAAACCATATAAGGATAGTTGCAAGTGTAATAACTGTACCTGCCTTTTTTACGAAGCTCCAACCTCTTTCAGCCATTGATCTGAGGATTGAACCTGCTGTAGGAAGGTGATATGCAGGAAGCTCTATAACGAACGGTGAAGGATCACCTGAAAACAGCTTGGTCTTCTTAAGCATGATACCTGAGACGACAATAGCGGCAATACCTACAAAGTAAGCTGATGAAGCAACCCATGCGGCATTATTAAACAATGCACCTGATATAAGTGCTATAACAGGAAGCTTTGCAGAACATGGAATAAATGTTGTTGTAATAATCGTCATTCTTCTGTCATGCTCACTCTCAATAGTTCTTGAAGCCATAATTCCCGGAACACCGCAACCTGTACCTATAAGGATTGGAATAAAGCTCTTTCCTGAAAGTCCGAATCTTCTGAATACTCTGTCCATAACGAATGCAATTCTCGCCATATATCCACAGCCCTCTAAGAAAGCGAGGAAGAAGAAGAGTGTAAGCATCTGAGGAAGGAATCCGAGCACAGCTCCTACACCTGCGATAATACCATTTACAATAAGACCTACAAGCCAATCAGCTGCACCTACAGACTCAAGGAAGCTCTGAGCACCCGGCTGAATAATTTTTTCAACAAGTATATCATTTACCCAGTCAGTCATTGCTGTACCGACAGTAGTAATTGAAATATAGTAAACCACAAACATAATAGCTGCGAATATTGGAAGTCCCAAAATTCTGTTTGTAACGATTTTATCAATCTTATCTGAAAGACTTACATAGTTTTTATTTTTAACTTTATAAAAACTTGCAATTACATCAGATATATAGTTGTATCGCTCTGATGTGATAATACTTTCAGCTTCATCATCCATAGCATCTTCACATTTTGTTATGATCTTTTCAATATCGGCAAGAGTACTTTCTGAAAGATTTAACTGCTCAATAGCCTTGTCATCTCTTTGGAATAACTTTACTCCATACCATCTCTTTTGGTTCTCAGGTACACTGCTTGGAAGAAGATGTATGATTTCCTTTACAGCATCCTCTACATGCTTATCAAACTGGTGCTGTACCTTTGGAAGGGCACGATTTTTTGCAATTTCTATTGCCTTTTCGGCTGCATCCATAACTCCGGTACCCTTAAGTGCTGAAATCTCAACAACAGGACAGCCAAGCTTTTCGCTCATCTTATCCAGATCAAGTTTATTTCCGCTCTTCTCAAGTACATCAAGCATGTTTACTGCGATTACAACAGGTACACCTAACTCTGTAACCTGTGAGGTAAGATAGAGGTTTCTCTCAAGGTTTGTACCGTCAATGATATTAAGTATCGCATCAGGCTTTTCATTGAGAACATAGTTTCTTGCTACAACTTCCTCCAATGTATATGGAGATAGAGAATAAACACCGGGAAGGTCTGTAATAATAACATCAGTATGTCCTTTAAGCTTTCCTTCCTTTTTCTCAACAGTAACACCGGGCCAGTTTCCTACAGTTTGGTTTGAACCTGTCAAGGCATTAAATAAAGTAGTTTTACCGGTATTTGGGTTTCCGGTAAGTGCAATTCTAATTGCCATATTAGCTCCTTATCTGGTAATTTCAATTTTTTCTGCATCTTCTTTTCTAATAGAAAGCTCATATCCTCTTACAGTAACCTCAATAGGGTCGCCAAGAGGTGCTACCTTGCGTACATGGATAGATGTACCCTTTGTAACACCCATATCCATGATTCTTCTCTTTACAGGACCTTCGCCATGAACTCTGGCAACAGTAACTGTATCGCCGATTTTTACATCTCTTAAAGTATCCATTCTGTGCTCCTTTCTGTATTTTGAGTAAAACTGAACATATACAATGGATTTCCCATTGACAAATGTAAATACTAAATATCCTCTTTAATCAATAAAATTTGCGGATGATTTAGACCATGATTTTTGCGGCTAACTCCTTGCTTACTGCCACTCTGGAATCCTTGACATTAACGATCAAATTTCCGGACATAGCATTTACAACTGAAATCTTGCCGTCTACAACAAAGCCTAGGGTCGCCAAAAAAGTTTTATCCTTCTCACGACCACCAATTTGCTTTATGGTGTATTCTTCTCCTAAATTAGCCATAAGTAAAGGTATCATAATCCCTCCTTTTCTTTAAACATATCAAATACATTCTATAGGTTAGCATACACTAACGTTAAAAGCAATATATTTTTAAGAAAAGTTAGATTTAGCTTACTGAATTTGTTGCATATTAGCGAAAACTAACTAAAAAGTACTAAAAAAAAAACAATATTTGACGTTTAAAAGACGTGTAATCCGTAAATTTTCTATTTACAATGGTTTGACTTTATGATATATTCTTACTGTAATAAATTTTACAAAATATAATTGTCATTATTAGTTTACGCTAACTTTAGGAGGTTAATATGTTTTTACTTAATGGTTTTGGATGGAAGAAGTTTGGTTTATTTGCAGCAGGTACACTTTTTGGAACAGCAGGTATTAAGTTACTTTCAAGCAAGGATGCAAAGAAAGCTTATGCACAGGGAACAGCAGCTGTACTTCGTATGAAGGAGTGCGTAATGGATACAGTTTCATGTGTTCAGGAGAATGCTAGCGATATTTTAGCAGAAGCTAAGGACATCAATGAAGAGCGTGCAGCAAGGGAAGCTGAAGGAAATATTGAAGAGTAATTTCTCTTTTCAGTAATATAGTTTTTTTGTAATAAGGAAGAGTTTATCTCTTCCTTAAATTTTATAGAAAGATTAGAGGATTAAAGTGAATTGTAAAATTTTGCATGAGTCAAAGAACAGAATGCGTGTACGCATGGCTCAAAAGAGAATGTCTATAAAAGAAGCTGATATGCTTCAATACTATTTGGAAGGCTTTGAATTTATAAGAAAAGCTGTAGTATATGAAAGAACCTGTGATGTTGCTATATATTATAAGAATGATAATAGGAACGCAGTTATAAATAAATTAAAAAAGTTTGACTACAATAATACTGCATTGATTGAAAGTATGCCAAATACTTCAGGAAGACAGATTACAAGAGATTTCCAAGAGAAAATGGTGGGAATGCTCATGTTTACCGGTGTGAGAAAGATGTTCTTCCCAAACATCATCAACAATATTTATACAATTGTTAAGGCCGCTCCATATATTTATAAAGGCCTTAAATGTCTGTTCAAGTTAAAATTTGAGGTTGATTTGCTTGATGCATTGTCAATAGGTATATCTATTGCACAGGGTAATTTCTCAACAGCCGGTTCACTTATGCTTTTACTTGGTGTAGGTAATGAGCTTGAAGATTGGACACATAAGAAGTCTGTTGACGACCTTGCAAGAAGTATGTCATTAAATGTAGATAAGGTATGGCTTGTAACAGATGACGGTGAGGTTTCAGTACCTATTTCACAGATTCAGTCAGGTGATACCATCAGAGTACATACAGGAAATATAGTACCTGTTGACGGAGAGATGGTAAGCGGAGAGGCTATGTTAAACCAAGCATCTCTTACAGGTGAGTCCGTACCTGTAGAAAAGAGAGCAGGCTCAAGAGTCTATGCCGGAACGGTTGTTGAAGAGGGTGAATGTCTCTTAAAGGTAGCCGCAACTACAGGACAGAGCAGATATGATAAGATTGTTTCTATGATTGAAGAGAGCGAAAAGCTTAAATCAAATACCGAAAACATGGCAAACAGACTTGCAGACAGACTTGTACCTTATTCATTGCTTGCAACAGGACTTACATATCTGTTTACAAGAAATGTAACAAGAGCATTGTCTGTTCTTATGGTGGATTTTTCATGTGCATTGAAGCTTTCTATGCCTCTTGCAGTACTTTCGGCAATGAGAGAGGCCGGAAATGACAAGATTACCGTAAAGGGCGGAAAGTTTATGGAGGCGATTGCAAATGCCGATACTATCGTATTTGATAAGACAGGTACACTTACATATGCCTGCCCGAAGGTACAAAGAATTATCGGAATTGACGGAGATGATGAGAATCAGCTCTTAAAGATTGCCGCATGCCTTGAGGAACACTATCCTCACTCAATTGCAAATGCCGTAGTAAAAGAGGCTAAAGACAGAAAGATTCGTCATAAAGAGATGCATTCTGAGGTGCAGTATATAGTTGCACACGGTATTGCAAGTAAAATAGAAGGCGACAAGGTTGTAATAGGAAGCTATCATTTTGTAATTGAAGATGAAAAAGCACAGCTTAGTGAAGATGCTAAGAAAAAGCTTTCAGAGCTTGATCACAGATATTCACATCTGTTTATGGCTATTGCAGGAAGGCTTGCAGCTATTATTGAGATTGCAGATCCTCTAAGAGCCGAAGCAAAGGATGTTTTAAAGAAATTAAAGGCTCTCGGAATCAAAAAGACTGTTATGATGACAGGAGATAATATCTATACAGCCGAAGCTATTGCAAAAGAGGTAGGAGTAGATAAATTCTATGCTGAAGTATTGCCTGAGGATAAGGCAAGCTATGTGGAAAAAGAAAAAGCAAAGGGCAGAACCGTAATAATGATCGGTGACGGTATAAACGATTCACCTGCATTATCGGCTGCAGACTGCGGTATTGCCATAAGTGAAGGTGCGGCAATTGCCAGAGAGATAGCGGATGTATGTATATCCGCTGACGATTTAAATGATCTTGTAAGATTAAAAGAACTTTCAAATAAGCTTACAAGAAGAGTTCACTCAAACTTCAGATTTATTATGGGATTTAACGGTTCTCTGATAGGTCTTGGTATTTTGGGAATACTCTCACCCGGTACATCATCACTTTTACATAATTTATCAACAGTTGGAATATCGCTTACAAGTATGACCAATCTGTTGCCGGAAATCTAATATAAGTGGTCGGACATCCTTGGGTGTCCGACTTTTGTAAAACTGTGAGAAAAGATTGTAAAAAATTGATTTTTACTTTGATGTTGGTTATAATATTTACTGACATAGTATGACTACATAGTACAATTTAAGAAGGAGGATATATGGTTATACAAGAAGCTGCAGAAATGTATTTGGAGACAATTCTTAGACTGAAGAATAAGACAGGCGTAGTAAGAGCTGTAGATATAGCAAGAGAAATGGGATATTCAAAGCCTACTATCAGTGAGCAGATGAAAAAATTCAGAGAGAACGGATATGTTGAAGTAAACAATGAAGGGCATATATCATTGACTTTAAAGGGAATGGAGATTGCAGAATCTACACTTGAGAGACATAATGTTTTGGGAGTTATATTACAAAAGATCGGAGTAAGCAAGGATACAGCTATAGAGGATGCATGTAGAATAGAGCATTATATAAGCGAAGAGACATTCCAATGTTTGAAGGACTATTTTAGAGATAAATAGATTCTATAATAAATTGATAAAGAAATATCCGGATGTATTTTATCAAATACTTTGTTGAAAAATTTAATTTTACGCTGTAAACTTATCAAGTCTTATAATAGATTTATGAAACAAGAGGTGAAAAATGGGATTACATATAGTAAATGAAGCAAATAAATGTTTGCAGTGTAAGAAGCCACTGTGTAGTAGTCACTGTCCTATAACAACATCAATACCACAGGTGATAGCACTTTTTAAAGAGGGCAAGATAATGGAAGCAGGAGAGATTCTTTTTGAGAACAATCCGCTATCACTTGTTTGCTCAATAGTTTGTGATCATGAGGCACAATGCCTTGGAAATTGCATAATGAACAGAAAGAACAATCCTGTAAGATTTTGTGATATAGAAAAGTTTATATCAGATTTTTATCTGGATAGAATGGAGTTTGTAAAAAAGCCAAGAAAGAATGTGATGGTCGCTATCATAGGCGGTGGACCGGCAGGCATGACGGTAGCGTTCAAGATGATAAAAGAGGGCTATGATGTAACTATATTTGATGAAAGAAATACTATAGGTGGAGTGCTTCAGTATGGTATTCCGGACTTCAGGTTGCCAAAGTCATTGATGAAAAGATACTATGACAAGATGGAAGAGATCGGTATAAAGATAAGAAATAACACCGCAGTAGGTGGTGCCTTAGAGATAAAGGATCTTTTTAGAGACGGTTACAAGGCTGTATTTGTAGGTACAGGAGTGTGGAGAGCCAAAACTTTAGGTATTGCCGGAGAGAGTATGCCTAATGTACATTTCAGTGTGGATTATCTGGCAAATCCTGATGGACATAAGCTTGGAGACAGTGTTGCAATAATTGGTATGGGAAATGCCGCAATGGATGTGGCAAGAACAGCTCTTAGGAGGGGATCAAGAACAGTAAAGCTATATGCTAGAAGCAAGAGAGTAGCTGCAAACTCAGTAGAGGTGGAGGCTGCTAAATATGAAGGTGCAGAGTTTATATTTGGGAAGGCTATTGAGGCTATTACCTATGATGGTCCGGTTTTTAAGACAGCTATATTTAATGAGGAAGATAATGTAGTAGGTTATGAGGATGAACTTGATTATGTGGATGCAGATTCTACAATCATTTCTGTAAGTAATGGACCAAAGAATAAACTGGTACTTACTACAGAAGGTTTGAAAGCATCAGACAAGGGACTTCTTATAGTTGATGAAAACAATATGACAACTGTTGAAGGCGTGTTTGCAGCAGGTGATGTGGTGCATGGATCAAAAACTGTAGTTGATGCTGTAGCACAGGCTAAGATTGCTGTAGAAGGCATGCTTAGATATTTAGAATCAAAAAATATTTAATGAGACTTGACAAAGCTAAAATCAAGTAATATTATATTGTGCATAAACGAAGAAGAGAAAAGTAGCATATATAGAAATCACAGAGAGAGTTGTATGGCTGAGAACAATTTATGGAAGTATATGTGAAGACCATCTCAGAGTGGCTTTAATAGAGCACGTTGATTACGTTATAATCAAATGAGGGATATTTTATATATCTGAATTAAGGTGGAACCGCGTCAATCGCCCTTAAACGAAAGTTTATGGGCGATTTTTATTTTAATATAAAATGGAGGAAATATGAAGATAACATTAAAAGATGGCTCAGTAAAAGAGTATGAAAGTAAAAAAAGTATTATTGATATTGCTAAAGATATCAGTGAGGGATTGGCAAGAAATGTAGTAGCAGGTGAAGTAAATGGAGTTATGCATGACCTTAGAGATGAAATTGATGCTGACTGTGAACTCAACCTTATTACAGTTAAAGATAAGGAGGCACTCTCTGTTATAAGACATTCGGCATCACATGTACTTGCAGAAGCTGTAAAGAGAGTTTTTCCGGAGGCTAAGCTTGCTATTGGACCAAGCATTGCAGAAGGTTTTTACTATGATTTTGATCATGAGCCATTCTCAAGAGAGGACCTTGACAAGCTTGAAGCTGAGATGAAAAAAATCATAAAAGAAGGTGCACATATTGAAAAATTTGAGCTTCCAAGAGAAGAAGCCATTAAGTTTATGGAAGAAAGAAATGAGCCTTATAAGGTAGAACTTATACAGGATTTACCTGATGGAGAGATAATATCATTCTATAAGCAAGGTGATTTTACAGACCTTTGTGCGGGACCTCATCTTCAAAGAACAAAGGATATCAAGGCTTTTAAACTTATATCATCATCAATGGCATATTGGAGAGGTGATTCAAACAAGGCAAAGCTTCAAAGAATATATGGTACAGCCTATAATTCAAAAGAAGAGCTGGAGGCACATTTAAAGCATCTTGAAGAGATAAAGCTTAGAGACCACAATAAGCTTGGAAGAGAGATGGAGCTATTTACAACAGTAGATGTAATAGGTCAGGGACTTCCTCTTATGTTACCAAAGGGTACAAAGATGATACAGAAGCTTCAAAGGTGGATCGAGGACTTAGAGGACAATGAGTGGGGCTATGTAAGAACAAAGACACCTCTTATGGCAAAGTCTGATCTTTATAAGATTTCAGGTCATTGGGATCACTATCAGGACGGTATGTTTATACTCGGGGATCCACAAAATGATGGAGAAATTCTTGCTCTAAGGCCTATGACATGTCCATTCCAGTACTATGTATATAAGAACAGCCAAAAGTCATACAGAGATCTTCCATATCGTATGGGTGAGACTTCTACACTTTTTAGAAATGAAGATTCAGGAGAGATGCATGGACTTACAAGAGTGAGACAGTTTACTATTTCAGAGGGTCACAATGTAATTAGACCTGATCAGGCTGAAGAAGAGTTGCAAAACTGCTTAAATCTTGCAATATATGTACTTGATACTTTAGGTCTTAGAGATGATGTTACATTCAGACTTTCAAAATGGGATAAGAATAATAAGGAGAAATACCTTGGAGATGAGGCATATTGGGAAGGTACACAGGGTGCACTCAGAAATATCCTCATAGAGAAGGGGCTTCCATTTACAGAGGCTGATGGTGAGGCTGCATTCTATGGTCCAAAGATAGATATCCAGGCAAAGAATGTATATGGCAAAGAAGATACAATGATCACAATCCAGCTTGATGCCGCTATTGCAGAGAACTTTGATCTTTACTATATCGATCAAAACGGAGCTAAGGTAAGACCTTATATAGTTCATAGAACATCTCTCGGTTGCTATGAGAGAACTCTTGCATGGCTTATTGAAAAGTATGCAGGTAAGTTCCCTACATGGTTATGTGCCGAGCAGGTAAGAATTCTTCCTATATCAGATAAGTATGCAGACTATGCAAACTCTGTTTTGAAAGAACTTAAGAAAAACGGTGTGGATGCTACACTTGATACAAGAACAGAGAAGATTGGATTTAAGATAAGAGATGCAAGACTTTCAAGACTTCCATATATGCTTGTGGTAGGTGAGAAGGAAGAGGCAGAAGGAACTGTATCAGTAAGAAGTAGATTTGCCGGAGATGAGGGCAGCAAAAAGCTTTCAGACTTTGTAGATATGATTTGTAAAGAGATAAGAACTAAGGAAATAAGAAAAGAAGAGGTTGTAGAATAAATATTAACAGGGGCTGATGGCTGATATAGTTATCAGCTTCTTCCGGATTGAGATAAAAACAGTACTTTTGGGTACTGTTTTTTTATTTAGAAAATGTTAGACTAATCTTAATTATTTACTATGGTTCCTGACTTCCGTCGTTTCTCTCAAAACCTAGTACTCTAGGTATACAAGAGCATGCAGTTTTGAAAGAAATTGTCGACTTCAGCTTTGGTTAAATAGAGGGCATCAAGGTTACTAAAACCAACCAGTTTTTTAACCTTTTCGTTAACGGCCTGGTTTCTTGATATATTGATATATGTATCATCACCTTTATTTACCACCCTAAAATCACGCATAAAGTTGATCAAGTCATAAGAGTTTATTTTATTCTTGAAACACTTGATTTCTAATACTCTTAAAAGAAACAAGCTAAGGTAGCATATCAAAAAATGCCCATAGATTGTTTCTTTTTTCTGTAAATAAACGGGTCTTGCATCCAGGTATGATTTTGTAAGTCTAAAAGATTCTTCGATCTTCCATAGGCTATGGTATGTTTTATATACCTGTAATGGCTCCATATCTATTTCGGATGTCACTAAAAGATTATATCCTGCATATTTAAGATCTTCATCAATCTTAGATTTATTTAAATCTATTATAGGCTTTATTGTCTTGCCTGTACTATCTTTAGTTATAATGTCTACATATTTAGCACAATCTCCAAGTTCATCTTTAGCGATATTTTTGTATGTAGAAAACTTTGAAGCTTTATCGACCATTTTCATTATTTCAAGCCTTTGTTTCTTTGCAAGGTTAGGATTATAAGAGACGATACGCTTTTCTTTTACAGAAAACCTTGTAACACTCTCTTTTCCTGTTTCCGGATCAATCTCTTTAAAACTGTAATCAAAGCTGTCAATACAGGATTTAAGACGAAAAGATATATTACCTCTTTCATCAGTGTAATTAGAAAAGACATTTGTATCATTCTCAAGTAGAACCCATTTCTTTTCCTTTTCACTTAGATTCTTACCATGTATTGATTTTGAAAATATATAGCCGTCACTAGCTTCTTTAACTGCAGCATAAATATTTCTTGCACAATTAAGGCCTTTATCAGCCACCTGAATTGTCTTGCCTGATACGCTGTGTCGTTGCTTCATTTCTTCAATAACTTTTCTAATATATGGCTTTTCCGATTCATTTCCGGGATACATTTGCATGGAGACAGGTACTAGATCAGCATCTAAAAGTAAAGCCTGCCCTATTATCGGAGAGTGCCTATTCTCTTTTGAAGGTCCCTTTTGCTTGTCATCGCTAGGAAGATCAATTTCAAAGTAATAATTAGTACAATCGAAAAATACATTGCTTAAATCTCTTTTAAAATACTTTTCATAAGAGTGATTAAACAAATCAATGTACTTCTTATAAGACTCTCCTATGAAAGAACACCCGTCATATACTTGGTCTTCAGAGATTGTAGAGCTGCCGTAAATGTATGGAAAGACATGAGAGGCTGTCTTTGACTTAGAGCATGGTGATATAACCCTTGCATAAATAAGTTGTGTAATTAAGTCAAATACAGAGAACTGAAAACGCATTTGAGAAGCAAGTATATCAATAGTTTCCTTAACATCAAGCTCATCAATCAATGAGTAGAGCAAGAAGTGTCCTATATTAAGTTCAACAGGAGTGGAAAATGCACGAGGACGGGATTCTTCAGAAAGAACTTTTGTTCTATTCTCATTTTGCTCTTTTACATAATCGCTATAAAATTTAATCGGATCCGGAATCTCATCTGAAGTCAGATCTTCAACGTAACCAAAAGATTTTACATTTCTTGTTCTTGGTTGCTTTTTATCCTTATCCCAAAATGATTCATACATCTGAAGATAAGTACCTTTTTTCTTCTTTTCTTTTCTCAAAAAATAAGCCATAAACACCTCTAAAAGTAAAGTACTATGAAGTACTATGATTATAACATGCTGTAAAAATTTTTTCAATTTTTTCAAATTATTTTTTATGTAAGAAAAGCCTTTAAAATAAAGGGTTTAAAAGAATTGTATAAAATTAAATAGTTTGCTAAAAATTTGAAACGTCGGAAATTTCATAGTACTTCGACGGAAGACGGGAATATTAACAGGGGCTGATGGCTGATATAGTTATCAGCTTCTTCCGGATTGAGATAAAAACAGTACTTTTGGGTACTGTTTTTTTATTTAGAAAATGTTAGACTAATCTTAATTATTTACTATGGTTGTAATAAAAAATAAGGTTTAAGGGGGGTAAGCACTAATTTTATAAGCAAATATAAGAAAGAAGACAGTTTGGAGATTTATAGTTTGTATGGCTATAAAAAATGATTGAAAATTATATTAAAGGAATGGTGTTTTATGAGAAAGATGATGACAAAGGCGTTGGCAGTTATGCTTACAGTTTGCATGTTGCCTTTGCCTAATGCGACAATACTTGCATATGGAGATACCGGTGCAAGAGGGTATGAAATGGATGGGGACATCATACCCAGTGGATATGTAAGTGAAGATTTTAATGAAGATGATTTTGAAATAGCAACCTTGTCAGATGCTATCAGTACTCCGGGTTATCAGGGAAATCGTTATCAAAGTAAGAAACTGACATCTATCTATGATACAGATATGGTACTTACAGAAGATGAAATTGAAAATGGTGTAGATATTCCGTTAAATGGTGAAGAATTACTTAATAAATTACTAGAGGGTGACGTTGTAGTAGAAAAAGGTGAAGAATTAAGCTTTGATGATGACATGTCATATTTGGATTATCTTTTTGAAAACCATATAGATGGAATGGAGTATCCAGAGATAGATCCGGATCTTATAAGAACACAGGCAGTAAACACAACTAGTGTTGAAGATATTATCAATGAAGCATATGAGGCAGTTGTAGTCAAAGGTGAGAAGAGAATTTCTTCGGTATATGATCATAAGACTAAGAGAAGACTGAGAAAGCTTATTATGGGAGGCAGTCCACTGGTAAGATATTTGGCAGATCAAATGACTTTTGGTATTACTCCTATATATGTTACGGGAAATTATAGTGAAGAGGAATTGAAATCGGCATTTAGTGAAGCAAATTGGCAAAATCAGATGATCTTAGAAGAAGATTTTCCGGAATATAACTATACTTATTGGAATACTAATAATTGGGGAGAAAAAATATATAGAATAAATGTCAATTATGAATTTCCTAATCCTGAGGAAAGAAAGAATTTGCAGATAGAGATGCTGGATAAGGCAGAGTCAATAATAGATCATATAGGTTTATATACAAATGGCCAATATATACAAGAACTTTATGCTATAAATGATTATTTAATTGACAATGGAAGTTATGCTACTGAAGTAGCGTCCAGGAAAATTGAAAATACTATGCAAAGAAAGGCTTATGGTATTTTGGTGGAAGAAAGTGGTGTTTGTACATCGTATGCAAGAGCATTCCAGTTGGTATCTAGAATGGCAGGTTTTATATGCGTAGTTGATGGTGGCATTGTTGTTGATTCCAACAGAGAGGAAGGAAGGCATGCTTGGAATTTAGTATGTACAGAAGTGAATAATAATGTTTATCGTAATTGGCTGTTGGTAGATCCAACATGGAATGATGATGAAAATGAATTCGGTCAACCAAGAAATACTTACCTTATGATTCCAAAGGTTGCAAGTAGAAGAAACAGAGTAAGTAATAATGCTAAATTTTCAACAAGAGGAGATTTCTCAAATATATATCAATCTTTTATGAGTTTTGATTTTGACTATATGAAATATTCAGGTCATTCTGCAACTAGGTCAAGTGAGTTTATTGACGATTTGTGTGAATATATTCGTAGAGGCTATGTACCATTATATTACAGATGTGAATGGGAGCTGTCATCAATAAATATGAATTATGTGTGTGATGAGGTGTATAGAAGAACTAATGTTAGTTTATCTATGAGAACAACCGGTGTTGATGCATATATAGTTAACATTGAATGCCTAAGTAATGGCAGTTCACATGACTTAACATATACTGCAAAGGGCCTTAATGAACTAAAAGAGGTTAACGGAAGATATGTTGAATCTCCACTTGAGTATCCTGCATATATGCATTGTACCAAGCCTGATCCGGAGCCTGAGATAACTGAAGATGAAAGAAGAGCTGACGAGGAAGAGGCAAGAAGAATACAGGAAGAGGAAGCAGAAAGAAGGAGACAGGAAGAGGAAGCAGAAAGAAGGAGGCAGGAAGCAGCAGAAAAGAAGAGGCAGGAAGCAGAAAAGAAGAGACAGGAAGCAGAAAAGAAGAGACAAGAAGAAGAAAAGAAGAGACAGGAAGAGGAAGAAAGAAAGAAACAGGAAGAAGAAAGAAGAAAGCAAAACCAGAATAACTCAAAGAGTGGCGGTTCCGGTGGTGGAGGCGGCTCAAAGAGTGGCGGTTCCGGTGGTGGAGGCGGCTCAAAGAGTGGCGGTTCCGGTGGTGGAGGCGGCTCAAAGAGTGGTGGCTCCGGTGGCGGAGGCGGCTCAAAGAGTGGCGGTTCCGGCGGAGGCGGTGGCTCAAAGAGTGGCGGTTCCGGTGGCGGCGGTGGCTCAAAGTCACAGAATAACAATGGTAAGTCAAGTTCAGCATCAGGATGGAAGCAGGATGCACATGGCTGGTGGTATCAGAATGCTAACGGTTCATATCCAAGAAATGCTTGGAGTCAAATCGGCGGTGCATGGTATTTGTTTAATGCATCAGGTTATATGACTACAGGATGGCAACATTCAAATGGTGCGTGGTACTATCTTGGATCAAATGGAGCAATGCTTACAAACTGGGTAAATCATGGTGGTAGATGGTATTTTATGAACGGCAGCGGAATAATGATGGCAAACTCTTGGGTACAGAGTGGTGGCAAATGGTACTACATGGGTGCAGACGGTGCAATGCTTGTAAATACCAGGACACCTGACGGTTATATGGTAAAGGCAGACGGATCTTTATAAATATTGTATGTTTTGATAAATACCAAAATAATGAGATAAAAGCCTTGGCTATAAAATAGAAAGTAAGTAAAATTGCAAGAGCTGATAACTGAATATCAGCTCTTGTTCTAGTAAGTAAATAACAAAACAGTACTTTTGGGCACTGTTTTTGTGTTAAAAAATATTAAACTAAATTAAGTATTGCACAAAAAAGAACTTGAAAAGTGATATCAGATTTTATGTAAATTGTTGTTTTGTAAGGTATAACAGCAATGATTAAAAAAATTAAAGGAGGAATGAAATGAAAAAAATTCAAAGAATAGTAGCAGGTTTGGTAGTATTTACAATGATATTCGGTTTGGCTGCATGTTCAGGAAAGAAAGACAGTGAGGATAAGGCACCGGATAAAAAGATAGAAAAGAAGGCGGACAAGAAAGATAGAGATGATAAGACATCAGACAAAAAGAAAGAAAAGAAGGTAGGCAAGAAAGACAAAAAGGATAAGACATCAGATAAAAAGAAGGATGAGTCTGAGTTTAAAGGTGAGGGAGAGGTAATATTTACTAAGCCACAAAAAGATGATGATGCCAGACCAATGAGGAGGGTAAGGATATATAAATATAAAGATAATAAAATCATATCTTTGGAAGATAAGGCATCTATAAGGCTTCAGCCGGAAGGAACGGAAGTAACACCAGAAAATAGGGAGATTGCTCAGGAGGTATATATTGATGAACGTGCAGATGTAATAAAGCAAGTTAACGGTATTGATATTGAAACATATTTAGGAGATGAAAGATATGAACAGACTACAATATATGATTATACAGTGCTTGATTTTGATGAATATGATAAAGTAATAAAAGAACTTGGTATGGAACCGGTTGATGATGAAGAAAAATTACTTCAAATGGATATAAAAGCTAAGGCCTTACTGGAAAATGGCTATACTAAAATAAGCGAGAGTGATTTTAAAGGAAAAGGAGAAAAGACTTATATGGATAAAGAAGGTGGTAAATTCTTCAGTTTTTCATATGATGATAATAGAATTACAAAGATTACTCTCAGCGTTGAAATTGCATATTCAGATACAGAATATTCTTCTAAAGAAGAGGCAAGAGAAGGAATAGAAAATACAATAGCAGAATTGCCACAGATAAAGGGAGTAGAGTATAGTGCAGAGTATGAAGACAGCTATTTCATATTTACAAAGAGCTGGGATTTTGTAAAGGGCAGTTTTGAAGAATTTGAGGAAGAAGATCCTGACTTTGCATTTATCGAAGAAGATATGTATATGACACGTATGGCAGGCAGAGCTATTTATAGAGGTTGGATCGAAAAATAATATAAAAAGCACTGATTTATATATACTGTAATTATAAAAATAAGTGATTTGACAACTGATTTAAAGATTTCTTAAAAATAAGTTTACAAAATCGACTATTCTATGTAATATGGTGATTAATAAAACTATAAATTTTGATAAGTGGAGTGATATTATGAAGCCGTATTATAAACAACTGTTTTATATCGGTATAGCCTTTATAACATTAGTGATTGCATCTTTTTTTCTCTTTCAAATAGAGAATCAGAGTGCCAGATTCAAGATTTATCCTGAATTCTTAGGTGGGAGAGCCGGAGTAATGAAGGATATGGCAATGGCTATAATTGTTTTCGTACTATATTTGTTTTGCTTAAGTATATGGTGGAACTCTATAAGGATTAGGGTTATACAAATAGGAGTTCGCATGTATTTATTTATGATACATGCGATTATGCTTTTTTATATAATTCACTTTTTTTTGATAATAGGAATATATGATACAAATATATTATTGCTTAGAATAAGTGGTTATTTCGTGAGTATACCATTTTTCTTTATTCCTATTTTTGGATACTATGCTTCACTTTATTTAGGTAAAGAGAGTGTAAAATTCACTTGGAAAGAGTATATACTACTTATTCCTGCAATAATATTTACAATACTGTTTCTAAGTAGTGAGGCTCATGAGTTGTTATTTATAAAAATACCCGGCGAAAAGCAGCCTAATTTGCAGTTCCATACCACGATTTTGACAGGATTTGTATTTGTTTGGATATTCATTATGGAAACAATGAAATCATGGCATATATACAAAATCAGTGGAGGTGCAAAGAGACTAAAATTTTTTAGAATGCTCCCTTTTTTCATTGTATTGATGGATGGATTATACATACTTCCCATGTATATAAACTCATTGGTGGTACAATATGAAGTTATAGAGGGAATGTGTAGCTTTTTTCTTATGGAAATACTGGTTTGGGAAAGTTGTATTGCAATGGGAATGGTGCAGGTGAACAGCTATCACAAAGAAGTGTTTGATATTTCAACAGTATCGATGCAGATAACAGATGATAATGGTGATTTATTTAGAGTATCAAGAGGTGCCAAGCCTATTTCAAAGGAAGATTTTGTTGATCTGAAAAAGTATGATGTTATATACGAGAACAATGTAATTGAAAAACATATAAGCAAATTGAGTACAGGTTATCTGATATGGCAAAAGGATGTAAGAGAACTAAATTACTACATTCATGAACTTGAGGAAATTCAAAAGAAATTGCACAATGAGTATGAAATAAAAAGGCTTGAAAACGATGTAACCATAGAGCAGGCTAAGATCAAGGAAAGAGAAAGAATCTATAATGTTTTGAGAATGAGACTTTCTAGCCAAAGCGAATTTGTAAGAGAAAAACTTAAGGAACTTTATGGGAAAAAGCAATCAGACTTAAAGGATAATCTGGGTAAAATTATATTGGCAGTAACATATATAAAAAGATATGGTAATTTGTACTTGTTAACAGAAAATAGTGAGTATATATATGTTGCAGAACTTAAGCTGTGTTTTGCAGAGATAAAACAGGCTTTGGATGAGCTTAATATAACAACTGATTTAGTCTTTAATATTCCTGAAAATGAAAATATCCTCAGTAGTTTTTGTTTGGAATGTTGTAATATTTGGCAGCATGCAATCGAGTATCTGGATTTTAAAATGTCTGAGGTTTTGTTTTTGATAAATCCAAACGGAATGGGGAATAATAGAGGTCTATATTTTATTATAAGTATTATAAAGGGTATGGACATGTGTGGCAAAAGCTTTGTAGAGTATATAAATAACAAAATTGGAAGAAATGATTTTTTGGTTTATGAAACGAGTGAAGGTCTGGTGATTGAACTGGAGTATATTTATTCGTAGCAGTTAGAATGTGGTGAAATATGCAGTGGAATTTAATATATGCATATGAAATAGTGCTTTTTATAGTACCAACATTTATTTTGGTATGGGGAAGCTATAATATTTCAATATTAAAGTCATATAATGAATCATTGAGTAAATACCGGTCATATTTTGTGCTTTCAATACTTTGTATAGTAGATATGTATGTATATGGATGCTTTTTTAGATTGAAAAACATATATGGAGATAGCTATAATTTGATTTCAAAGCAAATGATATTTGTAGCATTAATTTTAGCCTGCGTATATTATGTTCAAAGCAATAATAAAAATAAGAGAGATCTTAGTTATGCAAGTATTGTTGAAGCAGTAGATGAATTTCCCGGTGGTCTTGGTTTTGCAGATAATAATGGTGTACCTATATTGATCAATAAAAAAATGCATGAACTTATTTATGAAATTTTGAATATTCCATGCATTGATGTAAATCATATATGGGATTTATTGACTGAAAAAGCTAAAAAAGATAGTTATAGACCGATTTTTTTGGGTGTTGTAGACAGCACGAATGGGATATATTATAAGCTAAAAGGTGAAAGTATATGGTGTTTTAGAAAGAGTATATTGAAAGATGAAAGTGATAGCTTTGTCCAGATAGAAGCAGTGGATGTAAGTGATCTTGCCGGTATTGCAAATGAAATAAGTTGGGATAATGAGGAACTAAAAAATCAAAATAAAAGAATACAGCAAGCGAGCATTGAACTTGAAAATATAAATATAGAAAAGGAAAGGTATTCTGCAAAAGTAGCTGTACATGGTGAATTTGGAGAATATATACTTTGGCTAAAACAATTTTTGAGAGAAGACTTTGACAATGGAATCAGTGAATCTAACATAAAAGGTTTGGAAGAGAGATGGAATAGAGCTGTTGATATGGTCAAGGGTATAGGTACATTTTCTGAGAATGCCGATATTGAAAAGGAACTTTTGAAGGTAGGAGAGCTGATAGGATGTAAGATTTTCTTCCCTAAAAGAAAACCATATAAAAAATACGGGAAATTGTATTACAGTGCAGTAAGAGAAGCCATGACAAATGCTGTAAGACATGGTAAAGCTAATGAACTATATGTTGAAATAGAAGAAGAGTGGAGTCAACAAAAAGTAACTATATGGGATAATGGTACTGAAGAGATAAAATTTCAGGGAGAAGGTAATGGACTTACATCTCTTAGAAAACTTATGAAAAAAGAAGATGCTATAATGGAGATTATAACGGAAGAAGTATTTAAAATGGTAATTACATTTCCATATAAATAGGGGGAGTTTATGATAAATGTACTTATTGTGGATGATTCAAGAATTGCTAGAAAAATGATGGAATACGAGCTTGAGAGTATGAGTGGGTATAATATATTAACATTTATAGAAGATGCTCAAAATGCTATGCCTATATGTATGAAGTGTCAGGTGGATCTGATATTGATGGACGTATGTACTGCCGGAGACTCATCGGGTTTAGTGGCAGCGGACGAGATTAAAAAAAGATTTCCACAAATAAAGATTATTATTACAACATCAATGCCTGAATATACATTTATAGAGAAAGCAAAGCAAGCAGGTTGTGAAAGCTTTTGGTATAAGGATTATGGGAATGTAAGTTTGAAGGATGTCATAGAAAAAACTATGGCCGGAGAGAATGTATACCCTGATAAGACTCCAGATGTAGATATTTATGGGGTGCCAATAAGTAAATTTACACCGGCACAGCTTAGAGTACTTAGGGAACTGGCAATGGGACTTTCACAAGAGGAGGTTGCAAAGAAACTCTGTTTGTCGAGAAGCGTGATAAAAGGACATATAAGCCATATGTGTGATAAGACAAACACAAGCAAGACATTACAACTTGTGACTGAAGCCATTGAAAAAAGAGTGATATTGCCCAAATATTAGGTGAAAAACTTTGTTAGATATGGAGTTTAAACTGTCGCATAAAGTGATATTTATGCGACAGTAATTTTTTATTTTTTTATAAAACTTTCTAATAGATGTAGAGGAAATGGTGGTGAAGCTAAAGGTCTTACAGCCATTGACATCAAAAGTAGAGGATTGTCATCTGCTGCGATTCTGTTGGTATTAATTTTTCCACATTTTTTACATCTATGTATGATGGCCCATTCTCCTTTATCCTTTACCCAAATAGATATAGCTTCCATAATGCCTTTGCAATCACTCTTTCTATCGCCGGGCTCAATATCAACATGGATAGAGGAGAGACAGTGGGGACAATGATTCCTATGATGAGTACCTGCTCCCTCAGGTAAGATCATTTTTCCACAGTTAGCACATGGAAAAGAATCATTACATGCTTCATATCGGTAGTCAGGTTCTATTTTTACAGGATTTTTCTTCTTTATAGTACCATTTCTTTTTTGCACTGTAGGATTATCATTCAGTTTTTTTAGAGCCTCCTCTAAATCAAATTTTTCTTGACTCATATTTTCCTTTCCATTGTATATTTCTAACAATTTGCTTGGTTTAAATCTAATAAACAGATGCTTTAAAAAGTGTAAACTATCTAGTATAATTATATTGTACAAAAGCCATATAAGTATTTGCTGTTTGTATTATACATAAGAAAATGATAACTGTAAAATATATTTTATGACTGAACTGTTGCCTGTTTTAAGGATTTTTATTGAGTTATAGGAGGAAAAATGAAAAAGGGAATATTTGTTTTAGCTACAGTTCTATCAATGAGTATGGGATTATCTATGGCTTCATATGCAGGAAGCTGGGAGCATGACTCAAAGGGCTGGTGGTATTTGACAGATGAATATAAGTATCCTGTTTCACAGTGGAAAAATATTAAGGATAACTGGTATTATTTTAATTCTAGAGGTTATGCATTGATAGGATGGCAGTGGCTGGACGGTAAGGCATATTTTTTTAATGATGGAAGCAATAAAAGCTTTCCATATGCTGCAATGTTAAAGAATACCAAGTCACCTGATGGATATGATCTAAATGGTGAGGGTGCCTGGACACAGAATGGAGTTGTGATGACAAAGTCAGGTCAGGCAGGTCTTGCTGTTGCTCAAGTTATTGGTGGAGAGAATCCGGGTGAAAGAGCAGATTTATTTCTTAGATTGAATGAGTACAGGAGAAGCAAGGGATTGCCGGAGATGGTAGTAAGTAATGAACTTATGGCTGCAGCACAGCTAAGAGCCGGTGAGAGTGCAGTTTCATTCGCACATACCAGACCTGATGGTCAGGATTTTTATACAGTTTCTAATATAACAGATCATTATGTCGGAGTATCAGAGATATTGACAATGGACAATACATCTTCTACAGAGATTAAGATTACATCATTCAAGAATTCACCTAAACACAATGAGCTTATGCTACAGAGTGAAAACTTTATCGAAAATCTTCCGGCTTCTACAATATATGCAGGAGTAGGATATTATTACAGCAATGGATATTATTATGTGGCAATGTTGTTTGGACATCAAAAATAGGTGATATACTAAGGCTGTTACAACAAACGAATATATTTGTTTATTGTAACAGCCTGTTTTAATTATATATTTATATTTTTTAAATCACAGAAAAATCCCGGATAGGAGATTTCCACACATTTACTATTATTAAGCTTTATCTCTCCATCAGATATTAAATTAAGTATAGCAAAAGTCATGGCAATCCTATGGTCATCATGTGTATCTATAGTGACATTTCCGGATAGCCTGTCAGTACCAATAATTTCCATACCATCATCAGTTTCCAATACCTTTACACCAAGTTTACTTAACTCCTCACACATTACTTTGATTCGATTGGACTCCTTTACCTTAAGCTCCTGTGCATCTTTTATAATAGTTTTACCTTCAGCCATAGTAGCCACAGCTGCAAGAAGTGGTAGTTCATCTATAAGCGTAGGAATAAGTTCTCCACTAATAGTAGTTGAGTGTAGTTTTGAATAACATACTTTTATATCTGCTACAGGCTCAAATGTATTTGATGGATTTATAATCTCAATATCAGCACCCATAGACTTTAACACCCTTATTATACCGTCTCTAGTAGGGTTTATGCCTACATTTTCAAGTATTAGCTCTGAACCCAGTACAAGTATAGCGGCAGCCATAAAAAATGCAGCAGAAGATATATCAGAAGGCACCTCTATATCACTTGCAAAAAGCTCAGTGGTAGGACTTATGGTTACAGTATTTTTATCTGTAATTAAATTTGCACCAAATTTTCTAAGCATTAGTTCTGTGTGATCTCTTGATTTGGCAGGCTCTGTTACAGTGGTTTTTGAATCTGCATAAAGACCTGCAAGAAGTATTGCTGATTTTACTTGTGCACTTGCTACAGGAGAATTGTACTCTATGCCATGCAAAGAGCTGCCTGTAATAGTAAGTGGTGCAAAACCCACATTGCTCTCTATATTGGCACCCATCAAGGAAAGTGGATTTATTATTCTGTTCATAGGTCTTTTTTGTATAGACTTATCACCTGTAAGTATAGATGTAAAGTTTTGTGCAGACAATATACCACTTACAAGCCTGGTTGTAGTACCACTATTACCACAATCCAGTATACTGTCAGGTCTTTTCAATCCATGTAGTCCGTTACCTTTGACTATAACTGAAGTTCCATTCATTTCAATATCTATTCCCATTTTTTTAAAAATTGAAATAGTCGAAATACAGTCGGCACCGTTTAAAAATCCTGTTATTCTTGTAATTCCCTTTGATATAGATCCAAACATCACAGCTCTATGGGAGATGGATTTATCTCCGGGAACTCTTAATCTACCCTTTATCATTTTTCCTCCAATATTAGATTACTCTATAATTATATTCTTTCAACAATTTACTTGCCATTTCACATGAGTCTGCATCATAGAATGAGATATTGAGTGCACCCTCACCCTTTTCTCTATTATGATTGATACCTATATTCTTGATACTGATAGAGTTTGCAGCCAGTATTGCAGAGATTATAGATATTGCTCCGGGTTTATCCTGTATATGCACACTTATATCATGCTTTGAAATAAGGACTCCTCTACTGTTTGAATCAAAAGAATTTCTGTATTCTCCTGATTTTTCAAACATATTATTTATATAAATACCTGATCTGCTTGTAAGTTGTGAATGCACCTCTTTTAGCATATCTATATATTTGAGAAGCATTGCATCTATAGGTTCGGCATTAACTATGCAAATCTGCTCCCACATAATTGGAGATGCTGAGGCGATTCTTGTTATATCTTTAAAGCCGCCGGCAGCAACTCTTTTCATTACCTCATCTTCATAGTCATTGTCCTTTACAAGGTTTACCAAAGTGGCTGCAAGTATATGTGGCAGATGACTTACTGTTGCTACAACCTTATCATGTTTTTGATAATCTATTATAAATGGAATGGATTTTATCATTTCAATAATACTCTTTAATGCTTCCAGCTTCTTATTACAAGTTTTAGATGATGGAGTAATCATATAATAGGCATTTTCTAAAAGTAGAGCATCAGAAGCCTCATAGCCGGTTTTTTCTGAGCCTGCCATAGGATGCCCACCTATAAATATATCATCAAGATCAAGCTCTTTTGCTAAATTATGTATGGATGATTTGGTAGAGCCTACATCGGTGATTATGGAGTCTTTTCTTATAAAGGGCTTTATTTTTGCAAGATATTCCTCGTTAAATTCCACAGGTGCACATAAAAATATGATATCACATTCAGTAAGACTATCATCAATTTCTTTTAAGATAATATCAATAACTCCATCATTTTTCCCTTTTAGCAGCTGAGAAGTATTATTTGCATATGCATATATTTTTGATTCCGGTTTATATTTTCTGATTGCTCTGGCAATAGAACCACCTATTAGTCCAAAACCTATAAAAGCTATATTATTATAATGCATGCTCCTCCATTCCGACATAAGCCCTGATTAAATATAAAAAGTCTAGTACATTTATTTGTATTAGTCAAATACTTTTGCTTTAACGGTTTAAAGCGACACAGAAAGCAATATTGAAACATACTATTTATCTTTACTAAAACTGTCTATTTATACAAAAATATTATAAAAAATACTAACGATTTAATCATAAAAAAGATGTAAATTACATTGTATAAATTGAATATAAAACTTGAAATTTTAGCTTATGTTTAGTAAAATATCTTTATTATAAAGTCTATTGACTAAAAAGGAGGGATTCTCTTATGAAAGTTTATGAAACTAAACAGATTCGTAATGTTGCATTACTTGGCCATGGAGGCTCGGGTAAGACTACGGTGGCAGAGGCTATGAGCTTTGTTGCAGGAAATATTTCCAAGATGGGAAGCATTTCAAGCGGAAATACCATCAGCGACTATGACAAGGAAGAGATAAAAAGAGGCTTTTCCATAAGTACTTCTTTAGTTCCGGTAGAATATGAAGGTGAAACCGGAAGTGTAAAGATAAATCTTTTGGATACTCCGGGATATTTCGATTTTGTTGGTGAGGTAGAGGAAGCTATATCTGCAGCAGATGCTGCCATTATAGTAGTCAACTGCAAGGCGGGAATCGAAGTAGGTACAGTCAAGGCATGGGAGTTGTGTGAAGAGTATGGATTGCCTAGACTGTTCTTTGTAACAAATATGGATGATGATAAGGCGAGCTATCGTGAACTGCTTTTGAAGCTTGAAACACGCTTTGGAAGAAAAGTGGCTCCATTCCATCTTCCAATAAGAGAGAATGAAAAATTCGTAGGATTTGTAAATGTTGTAAAGATGAAGGGTAGAAGATTTACAAATCTTTCAGACTATGTAGAGTGTGAAATACCTGACTATGTTGAAGCTAACCTTAAAATTGCAAGGGAAGCTCTTATGGAAGCAGTAGCCGAGACAAGTGAAGAGTATATGGAGAGATATCTCTCAGGAGAAGAGTTCACTGATGAAGAGGTAGCAACAGCACTCAAAGAGAATATTTGTAATGGAGATATTGTGCCGGTAATGATGGGTTCAGGTGTAGATGCACAGGGATTTAAGGCACTTATGATGGCTATTGAAAAGTATTTCCCATCTCCGGATTACAAAGAGTGTGTTGGTGTTGATGTAAGCAACGGAGAGCATTTTACAGCAAAATATAATAAAGAAGTATCACTTTCTGCAAGAGTATTTAAGACAATCGTAGATCCGTTTATAGGCAAGTATTCACTTGTTAAGGTTTGTACAGGTACTTTAAAGCCTGATAGTGCAATCTATAATGTTGGTAAGGAAACAGACGAAAAGTCCGGGAAAATATATGTACTTAGAGGAAAGAGTGCTATAGAAGTGCCGGAGCTTGTAGCAGGTGATATAGGTGCTATGGCAAAACTCAGTGTAACAACTACAGGAGATACTATTGCGCTTAAGAATGCACCTATACTCTATCATGGACCTAAGATCTCATCACCATATACTTGTATGAGATATAAGATAGTAAACAAGGGCGAGGAGGATAAACTCTCATCAGGTTTATCAAGACTTATGGAAGAGGATTTAACTCTAAAACATGTGAATGATACATCAAACAGACAGACTCTTCTATACGGAATAGGCGATCAACAGCTTGAAGTTGTAGTAAGCAAGCTTTTAGATAGATATAAAGTAAAGATAGAACTTTCAAGACCTAAAGTAGCTTTCAAAGAGACTATCAGACAGAAAGTAGAGGCTGCAGGAAGATATAAGAAGCAATCAGGTGGACATGGTCAATTTGGTGATGTTAAGATGAGCTTTGAGCCTTCAGGAGATCTTGAGAAAGCATATGTATTTGAGGAGACTGTATTTGGTGGTTCAGTACCGAAGAACTATTTCCCGGCAGTAGAAAAGGGAGTGGCAGAGTGCTGTATTAAGGGGCCTTTAGCTGCATATCCTGTAGTAGGTGTTAAGGCTGTGCTTCTTGACGGTTCATACCACCCGGTTGACTCATCTGAGATGGCATTTAAGATGGCAGCTACTATTGCATTCAAAGACGGATTTATGAAGGCTGCTCCTGTACTATTAGAGCCTATTTACACAGTAAGTGTTATAGTACCTGATAAGTTTACAGGTGATGTTATGGGAGATCTTAATAAGAGACGCGGTAGAGTTCTGGGAATGGAGTCTATCAATCATGGTAAGCAAATCATAAAGGCAGATGTGCCTATGTTGGAACTTTTCGGATATAATACAGAGCTTCGTTCTATGACAGGAGGTATGGGAGTATTCAGCTATGAATTTGCCAGATATGAGCAGACTCCGGGTGATATTCAGAAGAAGGAAGTTGAAGCCAGAGCAAGCAAATTGGATGGTGATATTGATTAACAAAAGTATTAAATAAATATGTAGCATTATTGTAAGGAATCTTACTATAATGTTACATATTGAATAAAGTACTTGAAAAAAATTTCATGTAGGGATATATTAGGGACAACTTAAAAAACTTATATGAAAAGGAGATATCATATCATGCATTTATCATCACTCAAAAAAGCAATATTAACATTAGGTTTAACCCTAGGGGTAGTTTCAGGAAGCATCGTTGCTTTTGGCGCTCCATCACAGATAGTAATACCGGGAAAGGCTGCTGCTGTAGAATCTGTTAAAAATGATATAAATATTGAAACCCCATCAAAGATAGTAGTAGAGGAAAAGACTGATGCTGTGGAGGAGAATAATACATATTTTAAAACTCCATCACAGATAGTAATACCGGGAAAGACTGTTATTGTAGAGCCTGTTAAAAAGGCTACAGCTTCTACTGCAACACCATCTGCTGCAACACCATCTATTGCAACTCGTTCAACTGCATCAAAATCTTCAAGCGGTTCAGGGTCATCATATGGAGGCGGAAGTGTAAGATCTGTTACAACGTCTAACACAAATACAAACCCTGCAAACACTACAACACAGGGACCTGGAAGCAATGTAACAAATGCAAATCCTTCTAATACTAACAATGTAGCACCGGCAAATACAAACAACAATGGTGCAACAAAGGCGGATGTAACAGGTGCTAACCGTGGTAAGTTAAATGTTCCAAAGACAGCTGATGCTTCAGCAATGGGACTTTATACAGCATTACTTGGACTTTCAACTATAGGTGGTGCATTTGTAGTAGCTACAAAGAAAAAAGAGAACTAATTGATTGGTAAATCTTAAATGATATTGAGGCAGACTGTACAGTCTGCCTTTTTTTGTACTTATTTGCAGACATTTTTGACTGTTCCTTATAAAAAACAACAAATTGCCAAAAAAATAACATACTCATCTTTATTTTATTTTTCAAATATAGTAGAATATTATTGCTCAGTATAGAATTATTCTATAAAGGTTTGTTTTTTAGTGGAGGAATATTGTGAGAGGTGTTGAAACAAGAATTCAGGAAATAAGACACAGAATTTTTAGAGAAGTTGCCAGAATGGCATACCACACAGAGTGGCCTGTGGATAAGAGAATAGAGGAGTTACCTTATAAGATTATTCCGGGAGAGGTAGGAAACTTTAGAAATAATGTGTTCCTTGAAAGAGCTATAGTAGGAGAAAGATTAAGACTTGCTATGGGATTGCCTTATAGAAGTGCTGCAAATCATGCACCTTTGTCAGAGGGCATAGAAATGGCTGATAAGGCTGAAACATATTATACACCACCATTGATTAATATAATAAAGTTTGCCTGTCATGGTTGTGTTGAAAAAAGAGTATTTGTAACTAATGGTTGCCAAGGATGTTTGGCTCATCCATGTGCGGAGGTTTGTCCTACAGGCGCTGTAAGCATTGATAAAGAGAGCGGATTTTCAAGTATAAATCAGGAAAAATGTATTAAATGTGGAAGATGTGCAAATGTTTGTGAGTACAATGCCATTATAGTACAGACAAGACCTTGTGCTGCTTCATGTGGTATGGATGCAATATCTTCAGATGAAAATGGTAAGGCTGACATAGACTACGATAAATGTGTATCCTGTGGACAATGCCTTGTAAATTGTCCATTTGGTGCTATTTCAGATAAGTCACAGATATTTCAGACTATCAGAGCAATTCAGTCAGGTGATAGAGTTTATGCTGCTATTGCACCTGCATTTGTAGGACAGTTTGGACCTAAGGTTACACCTGGAAAACTTCGTGCCGCTATGAAAGCTCTTGGATTTGCCGACGTATTTGAGGTAGCTATAGGTGCAGATTTATGTGCTACTCAAGAGGCTTTTGACTTCCTTGATGAGGTACCTGAGAAATTGCCTTTCATGGGTACATCATGTTGTCCGTCATGGTCATTGATGGCAAAGAAGCTATTCCCTGATCAGGCAGAGTGTATATCAATGGCACTTACACCTATGACACTTACTGCAAGACTTATAAAGAAACAGCATCCGGAAGGAAAGGTGGTATTTATAGGGCCATGTTCTGCAAAGAAGCTTGAGGCTATGTGGACCGATGTAAGAAGTGAGGTAGACTTTGTATTGACATTTGAAGAGATGGCAGGAATATTTGATGCAAAGCATATTGATATTGAAAATATTCAAGAAGATCCGAATGGTGTCAATGATGCATCGACAGACGGAAGAAATTTTGCAGTATCAGGAGGAGTTGCAAAGGCAGTTGTAGGAGTTATTAAAAATCAATATCCTGATAAGGAAGTAAAGATAATGAATGCGGAAGGCCTTTCAGAGTGTAGAAAGATGATGACTATGGCAAAGGCAGGAAAGTATCCGGGTTATCTGCTTGAGGGTATGGCATGTCCGGGAGGTTGTGTAGCAGGACCGGGAACAATGCAAAATATCAAAAAATCTCAAGGTGCTGTAAATCAGTATGCAGCTAAGGCAACACATAGCATTGCTATTGATACAGAGTCTGTAAAAGAGTTGGATAAGCTGGTTGAATAAAAATTTGAATATAAAGAAAAATATTATTGGCACTCAAGTTACTCGAGTGCCAATTTTTGTTGACATTTATTTTTTGATGGTTATAATAGTTATATCAATGCAAATAAGAATCATTTGTAAATTTATTTAAGAGGTGATGAAATGAAAAAGGGGAATTTATCAATAAATAGTGAAAATATATTTCCAATAATAAAAAAATGGCTGTATTCAGACCATGATATATTTGTGAGAGAGTTGATTTCAAATGCAACTGATGCTATAACCAAATTAAAGAAGCTTAGTCTTGCCGGAGAGTTTACAAAGCCGGAGGGAGAAGAATATAAGATAAATGTCGAAGTCAGTCCTAAGCAAAAACTTATACGTTTTATAGACAATGGTATCGGTATGACTGAAGAAGAGGTAGAAAAGTATATAAATCAAATAGCATTCTCAGGTGCTGTAGATTTTATAGAAAAATATAAGGATAAGACTAATGAGGAGCAGATAATAGGCCATTTCGGTCTTGGATTTTACTCTGCATTTATGGTAGCTGATAAAGTAAGTATTGATACTCTATCATATAAAGAAGGTGCAAAGCCTATACACTGGGTAAGTGACGGTGGTCTTGAGTTTGAGATGGGAGAAGGCAATAGAGCTTCAAGAGGAACTGCTATTACATTATATCTTAATGACAACTGTCATGAGTTCGCAAATGAATTCAGAGTGAGAGAGATACTTAATAAATACTGTTCATTTATGCCGGTAGAAATCTTTTTAAAGGATATAGATGCGGAGGAAGCGACTGAAATCATAGAAAAAGATGAGCTTTTAGAAAGTGATACAGTAATAGAGACTATAATAGAGCCTGCAAAGACAGAGGAAAAAGAAAAAGAAGACGGCACTAAGGAAGAGGTTGAGGTAGAGCCTGCAAAGGAAAAGATAAAGATCAAAAAGCGTCCTGTAGCTTTAAATGATATACATCCTCTTTGGACTAAGCATCCAAATGAGTGCAGTGATGAGGAATATATAGAGTTTTATAGAAAAGTATTTATGGATTATAAGGAGCCGCTCTTCTGGATTCATTTAAACATGGATTATCCTTTTAATCTAAAAGGAATTTTATACTTCCCAAAGATAAATACAGAATATGATTCTATAGAGGGAACAATAAAGCTTTATAACAATCAAGTATTTATTGCAGATAATATAAAAGAGGTTATTCCGGAGTTTTTATTACTTTTAAAGGGTGTAATAGACAGTGCAGATATTCCTCTTAATGTTTCAAGATCTGCATTGCAAAATGACGGTTCTGTAAGAAAAATCTCAGAGTATATTGCTAAGAAGGTTGCAGATAAGCTTTCAGGTATGTGTAAGACAGAGAGAGATAAGTATGAGAAATATTGGGATGATATTGCACCATTTATAAAATACGGTTATCTTAAAGACGAGAAGTTTGGTAAGAAGGTGGAAGATTATATATTATTTAAAAATATAAATGATAAGTACCTTACATTAAACGAGCTTGTCGATGAAAGTAAAAATTCCGAGGATAAGTTAGAAAATTCTTCTGATGAAACCCAGGAAAACTCTGAAGAGAAAAAAGAGGTTGAAAAAACTCAGATATTCTATGTAAATGATGTAAAAGAGCAGAGCCAATATGTAAATATATTCAAATCTGCGGGTAAGGATGCTGTAGTTCTTCCTCATAGTATTGACGTACCTTTTATCTCAACTCTTGAGATGAAAAGAGACAATGTAAAATTCCTTAGAATAGATTCTGATATGACAGATGATATGAGAAGTGAGGAGGTAGCTGAAGACAGTAAGGCTTCATATGATGCATTATCTGAAAAAGTAAAGACCGCACTTCACAATGATAGATTAAAAGTTTCTGTACAGCCTTTAAAGAGTGATGAGATTTCATCAGTGATCACAATATCTGAAGAGAGCAGAAGAATGCAGGAGATGATGAAGCAGTATGGAATGATGGGAATGGATCCTTCAATGTTTGGAGGTGAGGGTGAGACTTTGGTTCTCAATGCAAATCATCCACTTGTAAAGGAGCTTTTGGAAAACAGTCATGAAGAATGCTTTGATATGATCTGTGAACATCTATATGATATGGCTTCAATATCACATAGCCCACTTTCACCTGAGAGAATGAGTGCGTTTATAAAGAGAAGTAATGAGCTTATGTTGAAATTAAAATAATAAGGTAAAAAAGAACTGCCACTTAAAGATTAAAAAATCTTAAGGGCAGTCTTTTTGATTAAAGTATTTTATTCGATGCCTACCATTACTGAAGTAGCCTTGATAATAGCATAAGCCTCTTTTCCCACAGAGAGTTCAAGCTCTTTTACAGCATTCTTTGAAATTGTAGCGGAAACTACACCAAGCTTTGTCTCAATAGCTACAATATCGTTAACAGCACCTTCATCAATGCTCTTTATAACACCTTGGAACTTGTTTCTTGCAGAAATCTTTGGAAGCTCTGTAGCAACCATAACTTCCGTAGCCTTGATAATGGCGATTGCAGAAGCTCCGTCCTTTAATCCCAATTCTTTGATTGCGTTGAGTGAAATAGTTGCTGAAACAGCTTCACCATTCACTTCAATGGTAACAATGCCGTTTACAGTACCTTCATTAACATTCTTTACAATTCCTTTGAATTGATTTCTTGCACTTAATTTCATTGTGTAAAAACCTCCGGTCAAAAATATTTTGCCTAAAAACTTAAGCAATACTACAGATTCTATCATAAAATAAAAATATAGCAAGCGGTATTTATTGAAAAAAGAAGATTTAAAAAACGGTGGAAGTACTGGATGGAGTAATGGATAAGTTGCATTAGGAGAATAAGTGTTTGTTAAACTCACGTGTATACTTGACTTATATTGTGTATATACTTATAATGAATGTAGTTTTAAAAACTACATTAAACGGAGTTAGAAAATATGACATATAGATTGATTGGAGACAGTTGTACAGATTTAGATGAGAATCTAAAGAGAGATGATAATGTTCGCATTGTCCCACTTACCCTTGAAATTGGAGATTATCAGGTAATAGATGATAATAAATTTAATCAAAAAGATTTTATAAAGAGAATGGCAGAATCAAAAATAGGTGCAAAGAGTGCATGTCCGTCACCTGAGGCTTTTAAGGAAGCTATGGAATGTGATGTGGATATGGTATTTGTGGTAACTCTTTCTGAACATTTGAGTGGAAGCTATCAGAGTGCTGAGATTGGCAAAAAGCTTTATGAAGAAGAGCATGATAGTAAAAATATTTTGGTACTTTCTTCAAAATCTGCTTCTGCAGGTCAATACAGATTGATGTTAGAACTTGATGCCTTATGCAAGCAGGGACTTAAGTTTGAAGAGATATCAAAGCGAATAATTGAGTTAAGAGATGATATGAAGACATATTTCGTTTTGGAATCATTAGATACCTTAAGGAAAAACGGAAGACTTTCAGCAGTTAAGGCACTTATAGCATCAGCTCTTAATATTAAGCCTATAATGGGTGCAATAAATGGTGTGATAGTGAAAAAGGATCAACAAAGAGGTATTCAAAAAGCATTGTCAAGGATGGTGGAGCTGGCTATCAATGAAGCCGGAGAGAACTCAAAAGATAAAATTGTTTGTATAACTCATATAAATAATGAAGAACGAGGAGAGTCTGTTGCTAAACTTTTCCGTAAAAGCAATAGATTCAAAGATGTAAAACTTGTAAATGGTGCAGGAGTTGCTACAATGTATGCCGGAGATGGTGGTATCGTATTGGCAATAGGATAATAAATATATCAGAGTACACAATAATAAATTGTGTACTTTTTTTTGATTTATGATAAACTAATTTTAGAAAGCATAGATTGGTTTTATAAGATTTATGTCTGTTTTATTAAATATAAGCGAGGGTTATATGAATTTACTTGAGACAAAGAATCTATTGGAAAATAATGGACAGAAATTATTGGAAGAGCTTTATGGCAAAGCTGGAATAAGTGATAATCTAAAAAGATATAAAGGTATTCTGGATGGTTTTGAAAAACAGTTTGGACAAAGGGATGTTAGCCTGTTTTCATCTCCGGGAAGAACAGAAATTTCCGGAAACCATACAGACCATAACAATGGCAAGGTACTTGGAGGAAGTATAAATCTGGATTGTATAGCTGTAGCAGCTGTGAATGATTCGGATCAAGTAAATATTGTAAGTGAGTCATTTTCACAAAAATTCAAGGTTAATATAAATGATATTGAACCCGGAGTTGATAAGATAGGCACTGTTGAACTTTTAAAAGGTATATTGGCAGGATTTAGAGAAAGAGGAGCAAATATAGGAGGTTTTGATGCATATATTACCAGCAATGTAATATCGAGTGCCGGTGTAAGTTCATCAGCTGCATTTGAAACTTTGATATGTCAGATTATAAATACTTTATTTAATGAGGGTAAGCTATCAAAAACTGATTATGCATATATAGGAAAGTATGCAGAGAACAATTATTGGGATAAGGCAAGTGGATTGCTTGACCAGATGTGCTGTGCCTATGGCGGACTTATTAGTATAGATTTTAAGAATCCCGATGTACCAAAAGTGGAGGGGATAGATTTTGATTTTGCAGCTGCTGCACATGATCTAATTATAGTACAGACCGGAAGAGGGCATGCAGATCTTTCGGCAGATTATTCATCAATACCCAATGAAATGAAAAAAGTAGCAAAATACTTTGATAAGGCTACATTGTCTGAGGTAGATGAGGAAGAGTTTTATAAAAATTTATCCAAAATAAGAAAGTTTGCCGGTGACAGGGCAATACTTAGGAGTATACATTTTTTTGATGAAAACAGGAGAGTTGAGAATGAAGTAAGTGCATTGGCAAGCAATGACTTTGACACATTCTTAAAAAATATAACAGATAGCGGTAACTCATCATGGAAATATCTTCAAAATGTATATACAAATGCTGCACCAAACGAACAGGGGATTACAGTAGCACTGGCATTGTCAGAGAGATTTCTTAAAGAAAAGCAGGTGGGTGCTACCAGAGTCCATGGTGGAGGATTTGCAGGGGTTATTATGGCAATGATTCCTGAAAGTTATAGTGATGAATATATTACATATATGGATAAGTTCCTAGGTAAGGGCTCATGCTATAAGATGAAAATAAGACCATATGGATCTATATGCCTGAATGATTTAATATAAGGGGGATAGATGAAAGAGGAACAATTCTCATTAGCTTGTTTGATTGTAGGAATAATGAGCTGTGTACTGTGCTGTATATGCCTTGGACTTCCACTTGGAATAGTTGGTGTAGTGCTGTTTATTCTTTCAACCGGAGGTGGAAATGGTGTAAACTCAACGGCAGCTTTAGGATTGGCACTTTCGATAGTCGGATTTATACTTTCCATCATATCCATAATACTTTTTATAATATTTATTGGCAATGTAAACAATTCGATTTTTTATAGGCCTTATTTTGATTATAATTCACATGAATATAATGATGATAAGCAAGAGCATTATAATTTGCCATATTATTTTGAAAATAAAGATATTGACGAACTTTAAAAAAGGATGAACTTATGAAATGCCCATTTTGCCAAGCACAGGATACAAAAGTTATAGACTCTCGTCCTGCAGAGGATAATTCTTCTATAAGACGAAGAAGACAATGTGAGAGTTGTAATAAAAGATTTACCACATATGAAAAACTTGAGACTATACCTCTTATGGTGATAAAAAAGGATGATACTAGAGAAAATTATGATAGATCAAAGATAGAGGCTGGTATCATTCAGAGTTGTCATAAGAGGCCGGTTTCTACTGTAGTTATAAGAAAGACTGTAGACGATATAGAGAATCAGATCTATGCCATGGAAATAAGTGAGATACCTACCAGAAAGATAGGTGAACTTGTTATGGAAAAACTGAAGGATTTAGATGAGGTTGCCTATGTCAGATTTGCATCTGTATATAGAGAATTCAAGGATGTGAATACCTTTATGGATGAAATTGCAAAGTTATTAAAGAAATGATTTTATGAATAAACTTTTCCCGAAATTATACAAGAAAGATATTTATGATATAGACTATAAGGATCTATATAGTAGAGGTTTTAGAGCAATACTTTTTGATATAGATAATACTCTGACCACACATGGAAGTAAGGCGGATCGTTCAAATATAAATTTTTTTAAATCACTGAGAGATATAGGATTTAAAACTTGTTTGATCTCAAATAATAAAGAGAAGAGAGTATCACCATTTGCAAAAATGGTATCATCACCATATATATATAAGGCAAATAAGCCATCAAAAAAAGGCTATCTGAAAGCCATTAATATTTTGAATGTAACAAAGGAACAAACATTGTTTGTAGGTGATCAGATTTTTACAGATATATGGGGAGCAAACAATGCAGGTATTTATTCGATATTGGTGGATCCGATAAGTCCAAAAGAAGAAATTCAGATTGTTTTGAAGAGATACCTTGAAAGAATTGTACTGTTCTTTTATAAAATTAAAGAAGAAAAAAGGAAGAAAAGATGATAAGTGCAAACACAAAGGTATATGGTATTGTAGGAAATCCTATATCTCACAGTCTTTCCCCACTATTACAAAATGCTCTAGCAAAGGAAATGAACATAGACATGAAGTATGTAGCATTTCATGTAAATGAAAATATTAAAGAGGCAATAAAAGGAGCATTTTTCCTAGGTATACAGGGCTTTAATGTGACTATCCCTTTTAAAAAGGATATGTTGGAGATCGTGAGTGAGATTGATGACAGAGCCAAAAACATTGGTGCAATAAATACACTAATAAGAGTTGCAAATGGGTATAAGGGTTATAATACCGATATTCTGGGACTTGGAATGAGCCTTGAAAATAATAGATTTAATATAAAAGATAAGAATATAATTCTTTTAGGAGCAGGAGGTGCTGCAAAAGCAGCTCTATATCTTGCAATAGAAAAGAGTGCCAAGTCTATCACTATTATCAATAGAAATAAGAAAAAAGCAGATGAATTGAGAGCAGAAGTTGACTTTAGTGATATATCTACCATTTCTTTGGAGGAGCTAAAGGCTGATATAAATTTGTTGGAGTATGATAATTATTTTGTATTTCAAACTACAAATGTCGGAATGCATCCAAATATAGAGGATTGTATAATAGATAATGAGAATTTCTATAAAAAATGTGAAGCAGGTATTGATCTTATATATACTCCTTTTGAAACAGAGTTTATAAAGAATATGAAGAAAAATAATAAAGACTGTATCAATGGATTGGATATGCTTATATTACAGGGGGTAGCAAGTTTTGAAATATGGAATGGAGTAAAGATTGATAAAGATATAATTGATAAAGTGAAATTGTTATTGGTAGAAGAGCTAAGAGAGAGAATGCAATGAAAATTTTAGTAATAAATGGTGTGAATATGAATTTCCTTGGAATAAGAAATAAGGAAGTCTATGGAAACAAGGGCTATAATTATCTTTTGGAAATGATTGAGAATAAAGCAAAAGAGCTTGGAGTAGAGGTGGAATGCTTTCAAAGTAATCATGAAGGATATATAGTTGATAAGTTGCAGGAAGCATACTTTGAAAAGCCGGTTGGAATAGTGATAAATCCGGCAGCTTTTACTCATACAAGTGTGGCTATAAGAGATGCTCTGGAGAGCCTTGAATGTATAAAGGTAGAGGTGCATATATCAAATATTTCAGATAGAGAAGAGTTTAGACACAAATCACTTACACAGCCGGTATGCACAGGTCAAATTGCAGGACTTGGATTACATGGATATACTTTGGCAATGGAGTATATAATAGAACAAACAAAGTCTTGATTTGATATCAAAATTGTTATAAAATAGTTCAAGTATCGCATGAAAGTTTTAGGAGGAAATATTAATGATTTCAGCAGGTGATTTTAAAAATGGTTTGACATTAGAGATTGAGGAAGGTCAGGTTTTTCAGATTCTTGAGTTCCAGCATGTTAAGCCAGGAAAGGGAGCTGCATTCGTTCGTACAAAAATCAAGAATGTAATTACAGGTAGCGTTGTTGAAAGAACTTTCCGACCTACTGAGAAATTCCCACAGGCAAGAATAGATAGAGCAGATATGCAGTATTTATATTCAGACGGAGATATGTTCAACTTTATGAATGTTGAGACATATGATCAGATCGCACTCAATGCAGAAAAGGTTGGAGATGCATTGAAGTTTGTAAAAGAGAATGAGATGGTTAAGATATGTTCATTTAATGGCAATGTATTCTCTGTAGAGCCACCTTTATTTGTAGAGTTGGAAATTACAGATACAGAGCCGGGATTTGCAGGAAATACAGCACAGGGTGCTACAAAGCCGGCAACAGTGGAAACAGGGGCAGTTGTATATGTTCCACTATTTGTAAATCTTGGTGATAAGATCAAGATTGATACAAGATCAGGCGAGTATTTATCTAGAGTTTAAAAATTCGAATGTTTGGCGGTCATCCTGACCGTCATTTTTTGTAACAGACTTTAAATTTATTCGATAAAATATAGAATGGAGATATATGAAAACAATTATAGAATTGATTTCTGATGAATTAAAATCCGCTTTTGTAAAATTGTCATATGATGAAAAATATGGCAAAGCCAATTTGTCTAATAGACCGGATTTATGTGAATATCAATGCAATGGAGCAATGGCAGCAGCAAAGGAATATAAGAAAAAACCTATCGATATTGCAAATGAAGTTGTAGATCTTCTAAAGGCGAGTGAGAGCTTTGAAAAAATAGAAGCTATTATGCCGGGATTTATAAATATAAATATAAGCAATGCTTTTATTGAAAAATATATCATAGATATGTCAAATTCACAGAAGTATGGTATAGAGCTTGATAATCCGACTAAGAAAATAATAATTGATTATGGTGGTGCAAATGTTGCAAAGCCGCTTCATATAGGACATTTGCGTTCAGCAATCATAGGTGAGAGTCTAAAAAGAATGGGAAGATTCTTTGGAAATGAAGTAATATCGGATGTACATCTGGGAGACTGGGGCTTACAGATGGGACTTATAATAGAAGAACTTAGAGAGAGAAAGCCTGATCTGGCATATTTTAAGAAAGACTATGACGGAGAGTTTCCAAATGAGGCTCCATTTAGCTTAAATGATCTTGAAGAAATATATCCTGCGGCTTCTCAAAAATCAAAGACAGATGAAACTTTCAAACAGAGAGCACAGGAAGCTACTTTGGAACTTCAAAGAGGATATAGACCATATAGAGAGATATGGAAACATATAATAGATGTATCTGTAGAGGATCTAAAGAAGAACTACTCTAAATTACTTGTAGACTTTGACCTCTGGAAGGGAGAATCTGATGCAGATCCTTATATACCGGATTTAATAAAGGATCTGGAGGAGAGGAAAATTGCGAGAGTATCAGAGGGTGCATTGGTGGTAGATATAGCTATGGAGGGTGATAAAAAGGAATTACCTCCATGCATTATAAGAAAATCAGATGGTGCTGCACTCTATGCAACCTCAGATCTTGGTACTTTGGTAGAAAGAGAGAAACTATATTCACCTGATGAATATATTTATATTGCAGATAAGAGACAGGAACTTCATTATACACAGTTCTTTAGAGTTGCTAGAATAGCAGATATTGTTCCGGCATCACATGAGCTTAAGTATATAGGTTTTGGCACAATAAATGGAAAAGATGGTAAGCCGCTAAAGACCAGAGATGGCGGAGTAGTTCGTCTTGAAACTGTAATAAAAGATATTGAGGATGCGGTATTTTCAAAGATAAAGGAATCTAGAGATGTATCTGATGAAGAAGCAAGAAGTACTGCAAAGATTGTAGGAATTGCCGCTATTAAATATGCAGATCTAAGCAATCAGGCAGCTAAGGACTATATATTTGATATAGATAGATTCACCTCATTTGAAGGAAATACAGGACCATATATTCTTTATACAATAGTAAGAATAAAGTCTATTTTGGAAAAGTATTATGAGAGCAGCTCACAAAAGCTTGACTTTGATGATTTGACAGTACCAAAAGAAGATATACATAAAAAACTTTATATGGAATTATCTCAATATAATGAAGTTATGAAATCTGCCTGGAGTGAGTTGGCACCACATAAAATATGTCAGTTCATTTATTCGGTTTCAAATACATTTAATTCATTCTATCATGAGATAAAAATTCTATCAGAAAGTGATGAAACAAAAAGAAGGGGTTACTTGGCAACCATACTTCTCACAAAAAATATATTGGAATCTGCGATAAGCTTACTTGGAATAGAAGCACCGGATAAAATGTAAAATTTGCTCCTACTAAATCATGTATTTAGTAGGAGTTTTTTATAAAAAAATAATTTTTAAGATATTATTTTTATTTAGATTGAAATTATGTATAAAAGATTATAGACTTAATATAGCATATTAAAGCAGATATAAAGATTTATATTACATATTATTCTGTAAAAGATACATTTTATCCTGGTCGTAAGAGAATGTATTCAAAAAAATGCAATATAAATTTTGAAAATCTTCTTTAAGTTTGTACAAATATGGTATAATAGAAAGAAATGTAGGTGAAAAGATGCTTTAAATAGCAGTATACCAAATGACTAAGAATTTTCTTGTTTCTTGGTTTATTTGTGTTTTTCCGGATTATGTAGTGCTTCAAGAATAGTCCGACATTTGACAATATTATTGACATTATTAAACACAATAGCTGCACTATTTTTACGTTTATTTGCCTAGACAGAAGAGGAGAAAAATATGGGATTAGCTACATTTATTGGTGGTGTACATCCTTTTGAGGGCAAAGAGCTTTCAATGGAACACCCTATAACAGTGCTACAACCAAAGGGTGTTGAAATGGTATTTCCACTAAGCCAGCATATTGGAGCACCTGCAAAGCCTTTGGTAGCTGTTGGAGATGAAGTGCTAGTCGGACAAATCATTGCAGAGGCAGGTGGATTTATATCAGCCAATGTAGTAAGCTCAGTGTCCGGAAAAGTAAAAAAAATCGAACCACGAAGAGTTGCAAATGGTTCAATGGTGAATTCTATTATTATTGATGATGATAAGGAATATCGTGCCATAGAGGGGTTCGGAGAAAAAAGAGACTATACCAAGCTTTCAAAAGATGAGATTAGAAGTATTGTAAAAGCTGCAGGTATAGTAGGACTTGGTGGAGCCGGATTCCCTACACATGTAAAACTTTCGCCAAAGAATGAAAATGAGATTGACTACATTATTGTAAACGGTGCGGAGTGTGAGCCATACCTTACAAGCGACTATAGACTTATGTTGGAAGAGCCTGAGAAGATAGTCGGAGGGCTGAAGGTTATTTTACAGCTTTTCCCAAATGCTAAAGGTATCATTGGTATTGAGAACAATAAGCCAAAGGCAATAGAAAAATTAAAAGAACTTGTAAAAAATGAGCCAAAGATAGATGTTGTGGAATTGTATACCAAATATCCACAAGGTGGTGAGCGCTCACTCATTTTTGCATGTACAGGAAGAAAGTTAAACTCAAGTCTTTTGCCTGCAGATGTTGGTTGTATCGTTGACAACACAGATACCGTTATTTCTATTTATAATGCAGTAGTAGAGTCTAAACCTCTTATAAGAAGGATCGTAACCATTACAGGTGATGCAATCACCAATCCACAGAACTTTAAGATTAGAACCGGAGCTAATTACCAGGAACTTATTGAAGCTGCCGGTGGTTTTAAAAAGGAACCTAAGAAAGTACTTTCAGGTGGTCCTATGATGGGACAGGCATTGTTTACATTAGATATTCCTGTAACCAAGGCTTCATCTTCAATAACAACATTTACAGATGATGAAGTTGAGAATAATCCTGAAACACCATGTATCAAATGCGGAAGATGTGTTGATGTATGTCCAAGTTATCTCGTGCCGGTGCTTATGATGGATAAGGCATTGAATGATGATACAGAAGGATTTGAAAAACTTAACGGTATGGAATGCGTAGAATGTGGTTCTTGTGCCTTTGTATGTCCGGCAAAGAGACCGCTTACTCAAGGATTTAAATATATGCGACAGGCTGTAGCGGCAAAGAGAAGAGCTGAAGCAGCAAAGAAGGAGGGGAAATAATGGCAGGCAAATTTAATGTTTCATCATCTCCTCATGTAAGGGATAACTCATCCACATCGAATATAATGAAGGATGTTTGTATTGCAATGATTCCAACATTGGCTTTTGGATGTTTTCAATTTGGTCTATCTGCACTTATAGTTGTTATAGGTACAGTTCTTGCATGTGTACTTGCTGAATATTTATACGAAAAATTTATGAAAAAGCCTATAACTATAGGAGATTTTTCTGCAGTAGTTACAGGACTTATATTAGCCTTGAATATGCCACCGGAAATTCCGGTATGGATGCCTATACTTGGTGGAGTTTTTGCAATAATTGTTGTAAAGCAGCTTTATGGTGGTCTGGGACAAAACTTTATGAACCCGGCACTTGCTGCAAGATGTTTCTTGCTTATCTCATTTGCAGGAAGTATGACAAGATTTAGTTCGGTAGCAATGAAGTATGATTCATCATCAACACCTACACCACTTGCTTTTTTAAAGGCAAAGGGTATAACAGATGCACTTGGACAGTATGATCTTATGAATATGTTCCTTGGTAGAATACCGGGAACAATAGGTGAGGTTTCAACTATTGCGTTACTTATAGGTGCTGTTTATCTAGTTGTAAGAAAGGTTATATCACTTAGAATACCTCTCATATATATTGCAACAGTAGCTATATTTGTATTTGTATTTGGCGATCACAATCCTACGACTGTTTTATACCATATTTTTGGTGGTGGCCTTATTTTTGGTGCATTTTTTATGGCGACAGATTATGTTAGTAGTCCGGTAACAAAGATGGGACAAGTATATTTTGCAATATTTATAGGTATACTCACAGGTTTGTTTAGATTGTTTGGTGGTAATGCAGAGGGAGTTTCATATGCTATTATTATTGGTAATATAGTAGCTCCTCTATTAGAGAAGGCAACACTACCAAAGGCATTTGGAAGGGAGGCAAAGAAGGCATGAAAAAACAATCAGGATTTGTAAAAGATGCGATTATTTTATTTGCTATAACCCTTATTTCAGGTCTTGTACTGGGCTTTGTATATGATGTAACTAAGGCACCTATAGCAGCTGCGGCAAAAGCGGCAAAGAATGAGGCGTATGCAGTAGTTTTCCCGGAAGCTAAGGATTTTGCAGAGAACGAGTCTGAAACTGCAAAAATAGCAGAGACTGCAGAAGAAATTGCAGGCAAAGGCTTTGGGCATGTAAGTATTAATGAGGTTGTAGATGCAAAGGATGAAACCGGAAATGATGTTGGAAGAGTTATAACATCTACATCTAAGGATGGATACAATGGTACTGTACAGATTTCAGTAGGTATCAAATCAGATGGTACAGTAGTAGGAATAACTTTCCTTACTCTTGAAGAGACACCGGGGCTTGGTATGAGAGCAGGAGAAGAAAGCTTCTATGGTCAATATGCAAACAAAAACACAAAAGAATTTAAGCTTGTAAAGGGTGCAGCAGGTGCTGATGATGAGATAGCTGCAATAAGCGGTTCTACTATCACAAGTAATGCTGTTACAAATGCTGTAAATGCAGCACTTTACTTTAATTCAATATTGGAATAAGGAGGAAATATGAACAAGAATTTTGAGCGTTTATATAACGGTATAATCAAAGAAAATCCTACCTTTGTTCTGATGCTTGGTATGTGTCCTACACTTGCTGTTACAACATCTGTAGTGAATGCTATAGGTATGGGACTTTCTACAACAGCCGTTTTGATGTTTTCAAATTTAATTATTTCTGCAATGAGAAATATAATACCGGACAGAGTAAGAATTCCGGCATTTATAGTAATAGTTGCTTCACTGGTTACAGTGGTACAGCTTTTGATGGAGGGTTATACACCTGCACTTTATAAGTCGCTGGGTATCTATATTCCTTTGATAGTTGTTAACTGTATTATTCTTGGTAGAGCTGAGAGCTATGCATCAAAGAATTCAGCAATCCTTTCATTCTTTGATGGTATAGGAATGGGACTTGGATTTACTATTGCTCTATCATGTATAGGTTTTGTAAGAGAGCTTCTTGGTAGCGGTACTATCTTAAAAGGTGTATTGCCCGCAGCATCTTTCCCAAACGGTATAGTAGCTATCCCTGAGGGATTTAGAATATCTATTTTTGTACTTGCACCCGGTGCATTCTTTGTGCTTGCATTTCTGTCAGCATTACAGAATTATTTTAAGGCACCAAGTGCTACAAATACGGGTAAAACCTCTGAAATAGCATGTGGTGGCAACTGTGCGGCATGCTTTGGAGAAAGTAAAGTGGAAAATCATAATGCTATAGATAAGGATATAGCAGAAAAAGAACTTGAAGCAAAGAGAAAGAAAGAAGAGGCTGTTGCAAAGGCAAAGGCCGCAAAAGAGAATGCAGCTAATGCAGGGGAGGGTAAATAATGACTCAACTGATTTTACTTTTAATTAGTGCAGCACTGGTAAACAATGTAGTGCTAAGTAGATTTTTGGGACTATGTCCTTTCCTCGGTGTATCAAAAAAGACTGAAACCTCTGTAGGTATGGGTGCAGCGGTTATATTCGTTATCACTCTGTCGAGTATGGCAGCCAGTCTTATTTATACAAATATTTTGATACCACTAAAGTTGGAATATTTACAGACAATAGTATTTATATTGGTTATAGCAGCTTTGGTACAGTTCGTTGAGATGGTTTTAAAGAAGAACATGCCATCACTCTATGAGGCACTTGGTGTATACCTTCCTCTTATTACAACTAACTGTGCAGTTCTTGGTGTAGCACTTGATAATGTTGCAAAAGAATATAACTTTGCACAGAGTTTGGTATATGGTGTTGGTACTGCCAGCGGTTTTGCTTTGGCAATAGTATTGCTTTCAGGTGTGAGAGAGAAGATCGAAAATAATGATATACCTCATACTGTAGAAGGTATGCCTATTGTTTTGATTACAGCAGGTCTTATGGCAATAGCATTTACAGGTTTCTCAGGACTTATTTAGGAGGATAGAATATGAGTGGAGTAATTATTGCAGCAGCAGTAGTTGGTATAGTCGGTATTCTTATTGGTCTCCTACTTGGAGTTGCCAGTGAGAAGTTTAAAGTAGAAGTAGATGAAAAAGAAATAGCAGTTAGAGAAGCGTTGCCCGGAAATAACTGTGGTGGTTGTGGATATCCCGGTTGTGACGGTCTAGCAAAGGCTATTGCAGCAGGAGAAGCTCCTGTAAATAAATGTCCTGTAGGTGGACCTCCGGTAGCAGCCATTATCGGAGAGATAATGGGAGTAAGTGCAGGAGAGGCTGTTAAGCAGGTTGCATTTGTTAAATGTAAGGGAACTTGTGATAAGGCAAAGCAGAACTTTACATATTTTGGAATTACAGATTGTAATTCTGCTATGAATGTTCCGGGTCAGGGCGGTAAAGCCTGCGGCTATGGTTGTATGGGATTTGGTTCATGTGTGAAGGCATGTGAGTTTGATGCTATTCATATAGTAGACGGTATAGCACTGGTAGATAGTGATAAATGTGTGGCTTGTGGTAAATGTGTGGAAGCTTGCCCTAAGAAACTTATTGATCTGGTACCTTATGAGACTTATACTTTTGTACAATGTAATTCTCAGGATAAGGGTAAGGCTGTTAAAGAAGTATGTGAGGTAGGCTGCATTGCATGTACTATGTGTGTAAAGGCATGTGAGAGCGATGCAATACATATGAATGGGAATGTAGCACTTATTGACTATTCAAAATGTATAAATTGTGGAAAGTGTGCTGCAAAGTGTCCAACTAAGGTTATTAAAGTTGTTGATGGAAAGATGGCAATGACAGCATAATATATCTTTAAAAGGGGAGCTTACGAGTGTAAGCTCCTCTTTTTTATTATACTCTTGAGAATTCTGAAAATAATTTCAATATTTATGGTTATATCTTATGATAAAACAGCTATCTTTAGTGTTTCAAGTACAAAAAAACCACCCGGGAAAAGGTGGTTTAATATTTTTAGGGGGGCCGGACAGTTAAACTGTCCGGTATGAGTATGAAAAAGCTTTGTAGTTCCAGTAATTCTGAAACCTGCACTAGCTATTGCTAATGCTCTTATAATATAAAAAATAATTATGTCTATAATATGGAAAAAATATAAAAAAAATATAAAGAAAGAAAATAAAAAATAAAAAAGAAAATATATATGTTTATAAAAAATTTAGGTTACAAAAACACGGATTTTATACAAAAATTTCTGTTTAAAATTCAGAAAAAATGGAATGAAGTCTATAACAAAAATGCATAGGATAATATAACAGTTGCATTAGACATATTTATTAATTTACATTAACATAATAGAATATAATTCTTTAGATTTTAAAATGATAAATACTGTTATACCATTTTGCTTATACAAAAACTGAATTATTGTTTCCATAGCATTGACATAATATATACTAGTGTTTATAATATCCATTAGTCATAAAATAAAGACAGAGATGGAGAGAGTAGTCCTTGACAGAAGTTTTAGCGAGTCGGTGGTGGTGTGAGACCGGTATGGAGCTATGGATGAAGATCACTCCTGAGTCGCAATCTGAAATAATAGTAGGATTTGCCGGTTTCCCCGTTACAGGAGCACATATGATGGTATGTTGTAAAGGTGGTATATAAGTTTTGGCTTGTCCTGTTACAGGGCAGGCTTTTTTTATAGCCATCTTACAAAGAAAGGATTTTTATGTATAAGAAAGTGCCTACAGATCTGAAATTTGTAGAGAGAGAAAGAGAAGTTGAAAAGTTTTGGCGTGAAAACCATATTTTTGAGAAGAGTATTGAGGAGAGAAAAGATGCTCCAACATATATGTTCTATGATGGACCGCCTACAGCAAATGGAAAGCCACATATCGGACATGCATTGACCAGAGTTATCAAGGATATGATTCCAAGATACAGAACCATGAAGGGATACAAAGTTCCAAGAAAAGCAGGTTGGGATACACATGGACTTCCGGTAGAGATAGAAGTGGAAAAAGAGCTTGGAATCAACGGAAAAGAGCAGATAGAAAAGTATGGATTGGCACCATTTATTGAGAAATGTAAAGAATCAGTATGGAAATATAAGGGCATGTGGGAGGAGTTTTCAGATGTTATAGGTTTCTGGGCTGATATGAATGATCCGTATGTTACATATCATGATTCATATATAGAGTCAGAGTGGTGGGCTCTAAAGCAGATCTGGGATAAAGGACTTCTTTATAAGGGATTTAAGGTAGTACCATATTGTCCTAGATGTGGGACACCTCTTTCAAGCCATGAGGTAGCACAAGGATATAAGGATGTAAAAGAAAGATCAGCTATTGTAAGATTTAAGAAAAAGGATGAGGATGTTTATTTCTTAGCTTGGACAACAACACCTTGGACTTTACCAAGTAATGTGGCTCTTTGTGTAAATCCTGACGAAGATTATGTTAAGGTAAAGCAGAGAGATTATACATATATTCTTGCAAGTGCATTGGTTGAAACTGTTTTAAAAGAGGACTATACTGTACTAGAAACCTATAAGGGTAAGGATCTTGAAGGTATTGAATATGAGCCACTTTGGGGTGGGCTGAATATAAAAAGTAAAGCATGGTTTGTAGTATGTGACAACTATGTTACCTTGACAGATGGTACAGGTATAGTACATATCGCACCGGCATTTGGTGAGGATGACTCTAGGATAGGTAGAAACTACGATCTTCCATTTCTACAGTTTGTAGATGCACAGGGTAATCTCACAAAGGAAACAAAGTGGGAAGGTGTATTTGTAAAGGATGCTGACAAGCTTGTACTAAGAGATCTTGATGAAAACGGAAAGCTATTTGATGCACCCGTATTTGAGCATAGTTACCCACATTGCTGGAGATGTAATACACCGCTTATCTACTATGCAAGAGAATCTTGGTATATTAAGATGACTGCGGTTAAAGAAGATATAATAAGAAATAATAATACTATAAACTGGATTCCTGAGAGTATCGGAAAAGGCAGATTTGGTGACTGGCTTGAGAATATTCAGGACTGGGCAGTATCAAGAAATAGATATTGGGGAACACCTCTTAATGTATGGGTATGTGACTGCGGACATATGCATAGTATAGGAAGTGTTGAAGAGTTAAAGTCTATGTCAAATAACTGTCCTGACAATATAGAACTTCACAGACCATACATTGATGAAGTTACTATTCCATGTCCTGAGTGTGGTAAGGAGATGAGAAGGACTCCTGAAGTACTTGATGCATGGTTTGATTCAGGTTCTATGCCATTTGCACAGCACCACTATCCATTTGAAAATCAGGAGAAGTTTGAAGCACAGTTTCCGGCTGACTTTATTTCAGAGGCGGTAGATCAGACAAGAGGCTGGTTCTATTCACTTCTTGCTATATCTACTCTGATATTTAATAAAGCACCATACAAGAATGTTATTGTAATGGGACATGTGCAAGATGAAGACGGTCAAAAGATGAGTAAGTCAAAGGGAAATGCCGTAGATCCTATGGATGCACTCAACAAGTTCGGTGCAGATGCTATCAGATGGTATTTCTATGTAAACTCAGCGCCATGGCTTCCAAACAGATTCCATGATAAGGCTGTTGAGGAAGGACAGAGAAAGTTCCTAGGTACACTTTGGAATACTTATGCTTTCTATGTACTTTATGCCGATATTGACAGTTTCGATCCTACAAAGTATAGCTTAGAGTACGATAGACTTAGTGTAATGGATAAGTGGCTTTTATCAAAGCTTAATACATTGGTAAAGACAGTTGACGACTATTTGAACAATTATAAGATAACAGAGACTGCAAGAGCACTTCAGAGCTTCACAGATGATATGAGTAACTGGTATGTAAGAAGATGCAGAGAGAGATTCTGGGCAAAGGGAATGGAACAGGATAAGATAAATGCTTACATGACTTTGTATACAGCTCTTATTACTCTTTCAAAGATAGCTGCACCTATGATACCTTTTATGACAGAAGAAATTTATCAAAATCTTGTAAGAAGTGTAGATAAGAATGCTCCTGAAAGTATCCACTTAACAGACTTCCCGGCTGTTAATGAAGAGTTTATAGATAAGGACCTTGAGGTAAGTATGGACGAGGTACTTGACATAGTAGTACTTGGTAGAGCAGCAAGAAATTCAGCTAATATAAAGAACCGTCAGCCGATAGGAAATATGTATGTTAAGGCTGAGACTGTACTTGATCCATTCTATGTGGAGATCATAGAGGATGAGCTAAATGTCAAGGCTGTAGAGTTTAAGGATGATGTGGAAGAGTTTGTAAGCTACTCATTCAAGCCACAGCTAAAAACAGTTGGACCAAAGTATGGCAAGCTTTTAGGTAAGATAAAAGAGGCACTTGCTTCACTTGATGGCCATACAGCTATGAATTCATTGAATGAAACAGGAAGTCTTGAGTTTGATTTTGATGGTGAGAAAGTAAGTCTGGGAAGAGAAGACTTGCTTATAGAAACTGCAAAGAATGAAGACTTTGTAACAGAAACTGATAATAAGACTACAGTTGTACTTGATATAAGACTTGATGAAGCACTTATTGAAGAGGGTTTTGTGAGAGAACTGATTTCTAAAGTACAGACTATGAGAAAGGAAGCAGGATTTGAGGTAGTTGATCATATTTTGCTTTCACAAACAGGAAATGAGAGAATTGCTGAAATAATCAAGAAAAATGAAGCAGTAATCAAGAACGACACATTGGCAGATGAGATAGTATATAACAATGTAGAGGGATACACAAAAGATTGGAACTTGAACGGAGAGAACACATCCCTTGGAGTTAGTAAGAAAGGTTAGATGTACTTACAATGATGAACGCTAAGGAATTAAAAAAAGCTATAGAAGATAATGTAAAGGTATTATACAGAAAGACTATAGATGAGGCTAGTAAAGAGCAGGTTTTTTATGCTCTTTCCTATGCCATCAAAGACACCATCATAGATGAGTGGATTGCAACACATAAGGCATATGATGCTCAGGATGCAAAGATCTTATATTATTTATCAATGGAGTTTTTGATAGGTAGAGCACTTGGCAACAATATCATAAACCTTGGTGCAAGAAAAGAAGTAGCAGAGGTTATGGAGGAGCTTGGATTTGATCTTACAGATATAGAGGATCAGGAGAGCGATCCGGCCCTTGGAAACGGTGGTCTTGGTAGGCTTGCAGCATGTTTCCTTGATTCACTTGCAACTCTAAATTATCCTGCATATGGATGTGGTATAAGATATCGCTATGGTATGTTCAAACAAAAAATAGATAATGGATATCAAAAGGAAGTTCCGGATAACTGGATCAAGAACGGATATCCATTTGAGATAAAGAGAAGTGAATACTCATATATAGTTAAATTTGGCGGAAATGTCAGAGTAGAAAATTTAAATGGTAAAGAAAAGTTTATACATGAAAACTATGGTTCTGTAAGAGCAATTCCTTATGATATGCCTGTACTCGGATATGAGAACGGAATGGTAAACACACTTCGTATCTGGGATGCCGAGGCTATTACAAACTTCAGTCTTGAGCAGTTTGACAAGGGAGATTATCAAAAGGCTCTTGAGCAGGAGAATCTTGCAAAGACATTGGTAGAGGTACTTTATCCAAACGATAATCACTATGCAGGTAAAGAACTTAGATTAAAGCAGCAGTATTTCTTTATTTCAGCCAGCCTTCAAAGAGCGCTTGACAAGTTTAAAGAAAATCACAGCGATATACATGATTTACCGAAGAAGGTGGTATTCCAGTTAAACGATACTCATCCTACAGTAGCAATACCTGAGCTTATGAGACTCCTCTTAGATGAGGAAGGGTTAAGCTGGGATGATGCCTGGAAGATAACTACAGAGTGTATGGCATATACCAATCATACTATAATGGCGGAGGCACTTGAGAAGTGGCCTATCGATCTGTTTAAATCACTTCTTCCAAGAGTTTATCAAATCGTAGATGAGATAAACAGAAGATTTGTTGAGCAGATAAGAGCAAGATACCCACATAATTTTGCAGAAAAAGAAAAGAACATGGCAATACTTTACAACGGCCAGGTAAGAATGGCTTATATGGCTATTGTAGCAGGATTTTCCGTAAACGGTGTTGCAAGACTTCATACCGAGATTTTAAAAAATCAGGAGTTGAAAGATTTCTATGAGATGATGCCTGATAAGTTCAACAACAAGACAAACGGTATTACTCAAAGAAGATTCCTTGTTCATGCAAATCCTCTCTTAACCGATTGGATTACTAAGAAGCTTGGAACAGATAAGTTTATTACTGATTTACCGCTTTTGGCAGGTCTTAAGGATTATTTGGATGATGAGACAGCTCTGGCTGAGTTCATGGAGATAAAGTATCAAAATAAATTAAGGCTTGTAAAGTACATTAAGGAGCACAATGGAATAGATATAGATCCTAATTCTATCTTTGATGTACAGGTAAAGAGATTACATGAGTACAAGCGTCAGCTTTTGAACATTTTACATGTAATGTATCTTTACAATAAGCTTAAAAATGATGAGAACTTTGATATGTATCCAAGAACCTTTATATTTGGAGCTAAGGCAGCAGCCGGATATAGAAGAGCAAAGCAGACCATAAAGCTTATCAACTCTGTGGCAGATGTTATCAACAATGACAAGAGCATTGATGGTAAGATAAAAGTAGTTTTCATAGAGGATTATAAGGTTTCAAGTGCAGAAATTATCTTTGCGGCAGCAGATGTAAGTGAGCAGATATCTACTGCAAGTAAAGAGGCTTCAGGTACAGGAAATATGAAGTTTATGTTAAATGGTGCACCTACTATAGGTACTATGGATGGTGCAAATGTAGAGATAGTAGAGGAAGTTGGAAAAGAGAATGCATTTATTTTCGGACTTTCTTCTGATGAGGTAATAGCTTTTGAGAAGAATCACAACTATGATCCTGTATCTATCTTCAACAATGACAGTGAAATCAGGACAGTACTTATGCAGCTTGTAAACGGATTCTATTCTCCTGAAAACACAGAGGAATTTAGAGAGATTTATGATTCACTATTAAAGAGCCATGGACATGATAGAGCAGATACATACTTTATCTTAAAGGACTTTAGAAGCTATGCACAGGCACATGAAGATGTAGATAAAGCTTATAGAGATAAGAAGAGATGGGCGAAGATGGCACTTACACAGACAGCAAATGTGGGTAAGTTCTCATCAGACAGAACCATTGAAGAATATGTAAAAGATATTTGGCATTTAAGTAAATTAAGGTTGGATAATGCAAAATAAAAAAATTTTTAGTTTTGATATTGATATGACATTGCTTGACCACAAGGATTATAAGATTACACCTTCTGCTCTCTTAGCTATAGAAAGCTTAAGAGAACAGGGGCATATCATAGTCCTTGCCACAGGTAGAAATCCTGAGAATACTGATAGTAAGCAATTTGTAGATATAGTAAATCCTGATGCAGTGATTGGATTAAACGGAACTTTGGTAAAAGTAGGAGAAGAAAAGATATTCGAACATTTCTTTGACAAAGAAGTTCTAAGAGGCTTAGCAAAGTATGTGGAAGGAAAAGAATGTTCTATTGGTTTGACATTGGAAGACAAAGATTATTTTTTTAATCCACATATAATAGATGCATATGATTTTAAAAGATGGGGACAACACTTTAGAAATTTCTGTCCTCCTGAGGAATTATTTAATCTTCCGATAAGAACATTGACCTATGTAGGTCCAAAGGAATGGGTTAAAGATATAGAAGAAAGGTTTCCTACTTTGAAGCTTCCTCTTTTTGCCGGTATGTTTGGTGCTGATGTTATAGAAAAAGTTGCAAGCAAGGCTGAAGGCTTAAAGTTATTATGCAAATACTTTAGTATTGATATTAAGGATACTGTTGCCTTTGGAGATTCTATGAATGATAAAGAAATCTTATATGAGTCCGGATTTGGCATAGCCATGGGTAATTCAATAGAGGAACTAAAACAATATGCAGACTTTGTCACTGATGATATAGCTGATGATGGAGTTTTTAATGCATTAGAAAAATTTGGCTTTATATATACTTAATAAATATAGGTAATAGCTCTGTAAATAAGGTTATAGGTTGGTATGATACTTACCGGATAAACTTAGCTTTTACAGAGCTTTTACAAAAGGAGCATTATTATGAAACAGACGATTGTTGATTTAAGAAGAGTAATGCAAAGAGAGGGGATAGACGCATGGATATCCCCTTCTTCTGATGCACATCAAAGTGAATATCCTACAGAATATGATAAATGTAGGAGGTTTCTTAGCGGTTTTACAGGTAGTGCAGGTACACTTTTGGTAATGATGGAAGAGGCCTATCTTTGGACTGATGGAAGATATTTTTTGCAGGCAGAGAGTGAGCTTAAAGATTCCGGTATTACACTTATGAAAATGGGAGAGCTCGGAGTACCAAGTCTGGATGAGCTTTTGGAAGAAAAGATGAAAAAGGATGAGGTACTTGGATTTAACGGATCACTCCTAAGTTTTTCAGAAGGAAAGGTTATTGCAAACAAGGTTGTAAAAAAAGGTGTGAAACTGGCAATTGGAAAAGAAATTACTAATGAGGTATGGACTGATAGACCTAAAAGGCCGCATACAAAGGTATTTATTTTAGAAGACAAATATGCCGGAAAGTCAGCAAGTAAAAAGATAAGTGAAGTAAGAGAGAGAATGAATGGTAAGGATTTATTAATAGTATCATCATTGTCAGATATTGCTTGGCTGACAAACTTGAGAGCTTTTGATATACAGTGTAATCCTTTATTTCTGTCTTATTTTATACTTGAAATGGATAAGGCAATATTATTTATTCAAGAAGAGTCTCTAAGTGATGATGTTAGAGAATATCTGAGTAATAACGGTATAGGGATAAAGCCTTATGATGATTTTGATAAAAGTGTTGCAGCTATTAAGAGTAGGCAAATAATGTTTGATGAGGCGGATGTCAGCTATAAGACATTTATTTCCATAAGTAAAAAAGATAATGCAAACAAGCTTTATAATGTACTTAGTCCGGTAACATATTTAAAAAACATCAAAAACGATATAGAAGTTTCAAATATGAAAAAATCTCATATCAGAGATGGTGTTTATATGGCTAAGTATATGTATTGGTTAAAGCAGCAGATTAAAAATGGTGCTAAGCTTACAGAAAAGACAGCTTCAGATTATCTTGACGATTTAAGAAGAGGTGATGAACTATTTCTTGACTTAAGCTTCCCTACCATATCAGGGTATGCAGAAAATGGTGCAATAGTACATTATGAAGCAGAGTATGATACAGCAAAAGAACTTGAAGCAAAGGGTCTATATCTTTTTGACTCAGGTGCTACATATATGGATGGTACTACTGATGTTACAAGGACTATTTCTCTTGGAGAAAACACCTATGAAGAGAGACTCCACTATACTTTAGTAACTATTGGAATGCTGCGACTTTTAAACACTACATTTAAGAGAGGAGCTATAGGTGCCTGCCTTGATATAAAGGCAAGAGAGGCACTTTGGGAGTATGGACTTGACTACAACCATGGTACAGGTCATGGAGTAGGATTCGTAAATACAGTACATGAGGCACCTACATCTATAAGGAATAAGATTAACAAAGATTTATATAGAAATCTTGAGTTTGAGCCCGGTATGATAATGAGTGACGAGCCGGGAGTATATATAAGTGGTAAACATGGTATAAGAATGGAAATTTTGATGACCGTAGTAGAAAAACAGGATGGCTTCCTTGGATTTGAAAGTCTTACCATGGCACCTATCGACAATGAGCCGCTCTTAGTGGAAGTAATGACAAAGAGAGATATAGAGCTTTATAATAAATATCAAAAACAGGTCTATGAGGCTATATCCTATGGACTTAGTGAAGAAGAGAAATTATGGCTGAAAGAATTAACAAAAGAAATATAAAAGTTTCTAAGGAGCAAAAATGTGCAGTTGCCAAAAAATGTGGCGGATGTGATTATATAAACAGTTCATATAATAAGCATGTCAAGGAGAAACTTGATATTGCAAATTCTTTGATAAAAAAATATGGTAAATTTGATGGGATTGTCTCAATGAGCAATCCCTATCATTATAGGAATAAGGTAAGTGCAGTTTTTGGCTTTGAAAATAAGAAAATTATTGCCGGTACTTATCAGAAGAACTCCCATAGAGTGGTTGATACAAAAAACTGTCTTATTGAAGATGAGAAAGCAAGCAGTATTATACAGACCATCAAGAAAATGTGTGTATCATTTAAAATCAAGGCATATGATGAAGACAGTGGTTTTGGATTCTTGCGCCATGTTCTAATTCGTGTAGGCAAGAAAAGCGGTCAGATTATGGTTGTTTTGGTGACCTCAAATGTAATCTTTCCAAATAAGAATGCTTTTATCAAGGTACTTAGAGGAGAACATCCGGAAATAACTACCATAGTGCAAAATATAAATAATAAAAACACAAGTATAGTACTTGGCGACAGGGAAATAGTGATGTATGGTAAGGGTTATATCATAGATGAGCTATGTGGCCTTAATTTTAAGATTTCACCAAAGTCATTCTATCAGGTAAATAGAGAGCAGACAGAAAAGCTTTATTCTCAAGCAATAGAGTATGCAGACTTAAAAGATGATGAAGTGCTATTGGATGCTTACTCCGGAATAGGAACAATAGGACTGATTGCCTCAAAATCTGTTAAAGAAGTTATATCCGTAGAACTAAATAAAGATGCCCATAAAGATGCCATCACAAATGCTAAGATAAATAATATAAAGAATGTGAAATTCTATAATGCAGATGCAACAGCATTTATAAATGATTTGGCAGCAGCCAAAGAAAAAATAGATGTGGTAATCCTTGATCCGCCAAGAACCGGCTCTACAGAAGAGTTTATAGCAGCAGTAGGTAGGCTGAAGCCAAGGAAGGTGGTATATATCTCCTGCAATCCGGAGACACTTGCAAGAGATCTGGAAAGCTTTAAAAAGCAAAGATATGGGTTTGAGAAGGGAAAGTTATTTGACTGCTTTTGCCATACGGGTCATGTGGAGGGGGTAGCATTATTGTCCAAACTTGATGTCGATAAGCATATAAGTGTTGAAGTAGAGCTGGATGAACTTGATTTGACAAGTGCTGAAAGTAAAGCGTCTTATGCACAAATTAAGGAATATATATTAGAAAAATTTGATTTAAAGGTTTCGACACTCTATATTGCACAGATTAAAAAGAAGTGTGGAATTGTACTGAGGGAGAATTATAATAAATCGAAAAAAGAGAAACAAGTTATTCCACAGTGTACACCTGAGAAAGAAGAAGCCATCATGGATGCGTTAAGGCACTTTAAAATGATTTAAGAGAAAGGGGATGTATTATATGAGGTGGATATTAAAGATAATTTTATTTCTAATAATATTACTTCTATCAATACTAATTTCTTTTCTAAAATTCATAATCAGTGTTAGTGGAATGATTTTAGGAATATTATCGTTCTTGGTGGTATTAGGTTCATTTACAGCACTTATACAAAAAGACGCAACTAAATTTGAATCAAAGAATAGATATGTATTTATCTATTTTGGATTAGTTAAAAAAGTAGTTAGACAACTAGATTTTTAAGGTGAAAATAATGAGTTTATCTGATAAATTATTTAATCAAATAAAGCAACTTTCTACTAATATTACAGAGGAGAATTATTATGCCTGTCACGAGCAGGGATATGATATTTTGAGTAAAATAAAGGATTTAGGTATCGAACAAGAGTATACATACAACCTGCTTTTTAAGTATTACAATAGTTTAGAGGATGGCTTGTCTAAAGAGTGGATTGCAGATCTGTTAGATTGTATATGCGGGTGGTGTGCTCCACATAAATACATTTGGGGGAATAGAGAGAAATAGCAACTCTGATTTGTTATAACTATTTTGTCGATTTGATCTTATGAGGAATAATATGGATTATATACATGATAGAAACAGCAACATACTATAAAGTGTCAAGTACTTATGTACAAAAAATCTTATATAAAAATGTACAATTATTCTGACTTAGTGATATAGTCCTTTACCCTGTATGAGCGACCATTAATACTAATTACATGTGAATGGTGAAGGACTCTATCCAGTATGGCATTAGCTACCACAGCATCATAAAATACGCTATCTCAATTAGAAAAGTTTATATTTGTAGTTAATATAGTGCTCTTCTTTTCGTATCTCATATCAATTAATTGAAAGAATAGATTAGAATCCTCTTTATCTATGGGTAAATACCCCAGTTCATCAATAATAAGCAGTTTGTATCTATTAAGATATTTCAACCTACTATCTAATCTATTTTCTACTTTTGCCCGCTTTAGTTGTTGTAGTAAATCGTGGCACTTAATAAAATATGTACTATACCTCTTTTTTGCAGCCACTATTCCTAATGATGTAGCGAGGTGTGTTTTTCTCACACCACTGCTATCTAAAAACACTATGTTTTTTAATTCTTCTATGAACTTCAATGATGTTAACTCTAATATCTCTTGCTTATTTAGCTTTGGTTGAAAGTCAAAATCGTAGTCCTCTATTGTTTTTATAAATGGAAATGCCGCTGCCTTAATCATTGATTTTGACGCTACTTCCACTTTATTATCAAGTTCATAATTGCACAACTTTAATAGACCATCAGAAAATGATAGCTTAGTTTATTATTAGAAATTTGATGTACAGTTACAAGGGTTGTGTTATAATAAGCGTGTATGTAGCAATCATACTCCTGTGCTATGAGGGATTTTCCAATATAATCCATTGGTACAGAATACTGATTGCCACCATAGTTAATCATACTTGATGAATTAACTTTCAATGGCTTTGTGGCTATTTGATAGGGCTTTCTTATTGATTTCATTGGTAGTGGCAGTAAGGAAGCTTTTTCTTTATTAAAATACATTACCGGAATAATACCTGTATCCTTTATTACATTAGTATTTACTCTATTATTTATTTTTAACTACAAGTTTGTGTAAACCATCGTAGTCTAATGTTACACTATATGCTCGTATTTCATCAAGAATTTTCATAGGTGCCTCTACCTTTGCTTTTGTCCTAGGCCTTCCTGCAATACATGGCTTAACTATAAATCCATAATCATCTGCAAACTGTTTAAATTTAGTATTTACTTTGCCGGCAGAATTTTCCGTCCTTGCCTCGCTCATAACAGTACTCATGTTATCCGTTAGTATCTCTTTTGGTACACCACCAAATACTTCAAAAGCATCATCTAGAAAGTTAAATAGCACATCCTGGCTCATTGATAGTCTATATACTCGAAATCTTGAGTATGAAAGTAAGAGTACAAAAACATTAACAACTATAGTTTCCCCATTTGTAAGCACAAATTTAATGGATTCCTTCCAGTCTAGTTGTGCTTGCTGTCCTATATCGGTTTCATATCTTAATGTAACTTGATTTACATTTGATGATCTCCTTCGTTTAAAGTAATCCTCAAATTCACTATATTTTTTAATATAAGCACAAAAATTCACATAGTTGCCTGTGTAGGAATAGTTATCTACAAGGTACTGCCATAAAATAGATTTATAATAAAAAATACGAGAATCAGACGGCTCTAGTAGTTCATTTATTATTTCATAGTATGGTGTAATGCAATTATCCTGATCCTTAGATTTAGACTTACTAAATCCCTTTATATATTTATCAACAGTACGCCTATCTACCCCCAGTTCCCTACCGATTTGACTTTTATTTATTTTCAACATACCTCCCTCTAGTAGTGGTCTTAGTTTATATAGACTTTTTAGTGAATCTATCTTCAAGTCAGTAATGTTATCTGATTTTATAATCATATGAGCTCCTCCTATTTAGCTCATCTATAATAACATTTGTACATTTTTATTTAATACTATTTGTACATAAATAATTATAACTTTATATTCCTAAAATATGTAAAGTTACGTACACCATAATATATTCATTTAAGTACCTTTATCTTATTATTAAACCCTTCTGTAGGGCCATTTGATATATGTCGATAATTAAGTGAATCTAAGATGTATTTGTATAGGGAAAAAACTCTGATTGTCTTGTTATATGACCAGCTCTTCTTTTGTTCGAATATTGACTTTTGTTCTTATAAAAACTATAATTTAAGAACAAAAAGGCGGTGATAAAAATGAGTAAAAGGGAACTCCTGTTAAAAAAAATAAAAGAAAATAATGGGATTATAACTACCAAAGAAGCCCTAAATTTTGGTATTCATAAAGATATACTAAAAGAATTAACCATAAAAGAAGAACTTGAAAAAATAGCAAATGGACTCTATGCACTTCCGGGTGAGAATATCGATGAGTATCTTTATTTCGCATATAGAATACCCAAAGGTATTTTTTCACACGAAACAGCGGCGTATTTACAAGGATTATCAACAAGAATGCCTCTTGTTTATGTGATGACTGTAAAGGCAGGAGATAATGTCAGCAGAGTTAAGGCGGCAAGAGATAATATTATTTTTAAGTATGTAAAAATAGATTATTACGATATTGGGAAAATAACTATAACCGGTCCTTTTGGCAGAGAAATATCAGTGTATGACAAAGAAAGAACTATGCTTGATATTATCAAAGATAAGGACAGAATAGATGCACAAGTATTTAGCGAGTCAATAAAATCTTACTTTGCAAGTAAGGAGAAAAATTTATTAAAACTGTCGAAATATGCTGTTAAGATGAATATGGAGCAAGCTTTAAAACGATATACGGAGGTGCTGTTATGAAAACATCGGAACAGATAAAAGGAGCGATTAGGAACATATCTAAGAAAACAGGAGTTAATCCTAACTCTCTGCTTCAGATGTGCTTATTTGAAGGAATACTTGAAAAACTCTCCAAATCAAAATATAGTGAGAATTTTATATTAAAAGGAGGACTTCTTATATCCTCTCTCATCGGTGTTGATATGCGCAGTACAATGGATATGGATACTACGATTAGAGGAATTCCACTAAATGAAGAGTCTATAACAAAAATCTTAAATGAAATATTGGCGATTAAAATTGATGTAGATATTGAATATAATCTGATTAAATTATTGCCAATAAGACAGGAAGATGTGTATGAAGATTTTTGTGCAAGCATATCCTGCATTTTTGGGAAAATAAATGCAACCTTAAATATAGATATAACGACAGGAGATGTTATTACTCCAAGAGAAATGAATTATTCCTATTCAAAAATCTTAGAAGAAGGTACAATACCGATTATGACTTATACCATAGAAACTATACTTGCTGAAAAATTTGAAACCATTTCAAGCAGAAATATTACCACAACAAGAGCAAGGGATTTCTATGATTTGTATATGATATACAGCATTTATAAAGATAAAATTGATAAAGACATATTAAGAAACGCAATAGAAAGAACGAGCAAACACAGATGTTCTCTTGAAACAGCATTACAGTATAAGGAAATAGTAGAGTTGTTCAGAGAAAGTGAAATACTAAAAGAACTATGGAAAAAATACACAGAATAACCCTTATGCTAAAGATGTTGATTTCTTAGATACTATATCAATCTATGAAGAAATAGGTTCTGTATTAAATGTGAATGACGATAATAAATAGTCTTATGGTTGGTGTGAGCTTTAGGGCTACATCAGATTTTTTTATTTGTATAATCAAGGAGAAAAAAGAGAAGATAAAGATTATCTCTCCATCCTTTACCCATATAGATTCCATAGTTTTTGCCTATCTTGTAAAGTTCTTCCATTGTGGATTTTGAGGAAGAATGTTCACTCTCTTTTTTCATATCGACTATGTCCTCTTTGTAGATAACACCGGTAGAATTTTTGAATTTGTTATTAAATTATACCATAAGAACGCCATAATTTCCACATGTAACTTGACAAATATTGAATTTTAATTTATTATTAAATATAAATTCAGTATTGGGATAGAAAGAGGTGTGCAATGGCACAAGTATTAAAAGAAGAAGTTAGAAATAGAATACTCGAAGCAGCAGAAAAAGTATTTTATAAAAGGGATTATAGAGGTGCCAAATTAACAGAAATTGCAAAAGAAGCAGATATTCCTGTAGCACTCATTTATACCTATTTCAAAAATAAAGAAGTTTTGTTTGATGCAGTAGTAAGTTCTGTTTATATAAACTTCGAGTCAGCTTTTAATGAGGAAGAATCTTTGGAAAAAGGTTCTGCTTCTGAAAGGTTTGATGAAGTTGGAGAAAATTATATTCATGAACTTTTAAAAGAGCGTAAGAAGTTAATTATTTTAATGGATAAAAGTTCAGGTACAATGCATACAGAAGCAAAACAAAAACTCATATCACAAATGCAGGTTCATATTGAAGTAAGTTTAAAAAGACAATCAAAACAGGAATATGATCCAATGCTTGCCCATATTTTAGCCAGTAACTTTACAGAGGGGCTTCTTGAAATAGCAAGGCACTACCAAAGTGAAAAGTGGGCAAAAGATATGCTAAAACTTATTGCAAGGTGTTATTACAAGGGAGTGGAATCACTGTAATCAGCACTAAAAAATAGACTTTGCGTAATCAGCAAAGTCTTACTTTAAACCTTAATACTGAATTATAATTCAATATTATTCAATTTTGAAAGGAGAGTTGTTCATGCCGGAAAAAGAATTAAGAAAAAAAGTGATTGGGAAAAATGGTTTAGCGGGTTCACTTCTTGCTTTAAAAATAGTATTTGATTTGATACCACAAATCTTACTTGTATATTTGATTAGTTCTTTAATCACAAACAATATTAACGAAGGTAATTTAAAGTATATATTCTTGGGAATCTTTATATCGTTTGTATTAAAAGGCGTGTTTTACTATTTTGCAACAAAGGTTGCCCATGAGAAAGCATACGAAAAATTGACAGAACTTAGGATAGATATTATCGGGCATCTAAAAAAACTAAGTTTGGGATTCTTCAAAGAACATAATACAGGGGAGCTTACGAACATTGTTCAGCATGATGTGGAGCAAGTGGAAGTATACCTTGCTCATGGTCTTCCTGAAATAATGGTAGTTACGCTTCTGCCTACCATTATTTTCATAGCTATGATTTTTGTAGACTGGCGTCTTGCTCTTGGAATGATCGCCGGAGTTCCACTCATGTATTTGGTAAAAGTTCTTTCACAGAAAACAATGGATAAGAACTTTGCTATTTACTTTAACCATGAAAACAAGATGAGAGAAGAATTGATGGAATATGTAAAAAATATCTCTGTGATTAAGGCTTTTGCTAAAGAAGAGGAGATTAGCGAAAGAACATTAAAAACGGCAAGAGAGTATATTTACTGGGTTAAAAAGAGCATGGGAGCAATTACAATTCCAATGGGACTCATTGACATATTTATGGAAATTGGAGTAGTTATTGTCATGATTTTGGGAAGTATATTTCTTTATTATGGAGAAATAACAACACCTAAATTTATACTCGCAATTATTCTATCATCTGCGTTTACAGCATCTATAAGCAAGACAGCCACTCTACAACATTTTTCTATTGTGTTTAAGGAGGCATTAAAGGCGATTGGAAAAGTTTTAACAGTTCCACTTCCAAACAAAAAGATAGAACAAGGTTTAGAATTTGGAAACATAGAATTTAAAAATGTGAATTTTGCATACGGAAAAGATGGATTTGAGCTTAAAAATATCAATTTGACTTTTAAGAAAAATAGTTTGAATGCCTTTGTAGGGGCAAGCGGTTGTGGGAAAAGTACAGTATCCAATTTGCTTATGGGATTTTGGGATGCAGACGAAGGACAAATACTAATAAATGGAAAAGACATAAAAGAATATAGTCAAGAAAATATCTCAATGTTGATTGGTAGTGTCGGGCAAGAAGTCATCCTTTTCGGTTTAAGTATTTTTGACAATATTGCCATCGGGAAACTTAATGCGACAAAAGAAGAAGTCATAGAAGCTGCCAAAAAAGCGAGATGTCATGACTTTATTTCAGCATTGCCAAATGGATATGAAACACGAGTAGGTGAAATGGGAGTTAAGTTATCCGGTGGAGAAAAACAAAGAATCTCTATTGCAAGAATGATACTGAAAAATGCACCGATTTTAATATTAGATGAGGCAATGGCAGCTGTTGATAGTGAAAATGAAAGACTAATCGGTGAAGCGATTGATGATTTAAGTAAGGATAAAACCATCATTACAATTGCTCATCATCTAAATACGATTAGAGGTTCAGACCAAATTATAGTTATGGATAAGGGTGTTGTTCTTGATGCAGGAAGCCATGAAGAGTTGATGAAAAGATGTGATTTTTATAAGGATATGGTTGATGCACAGAACAAAGTTGATAGATGGAATTTGAAAGACGAAAGTCTTTCACGAGCAAGGAACGGAGTGGATTGCGAGTGTATCAACGAAAGTCTTTCACGAGCAAGGAACGGAGTGGATTGCGAGTGTATCAACGAAAGTCTTTCACGAGCAAGGAACGGAGTGGATTGCGAGTGTATCAACGATAGTCTTTCACGAGCAAGGAACGGAGTGGATTGCGAGTGTATCAACGATAGTCTTTCACGAGCAAGGAACGGAGTGGATTGCGAGTGTATCAACGATAGTCTTTCACGAGCAAGGAATGGAGTGGATTGCGAGTGTATCAACGATAGTCTTTCACGAGCAAGAAACGAAGTGGATTGCGAGTGTACGGAGGTGGTAACAGAAAATGTTTAGAGAAATGTTAAAACTACTTACAAAAACCGGCAAGAGAGATTTGATTATATCAAGTGTCTTCTTTGCCCTTTATGGACTAAGCTCCATAGCCATGATTGTCATCGTATTTTCTATACTGTTCCAAATCTTTGATGGAACGAGCTTAGCAAGCCTATATAAATATTTTATTGCGATTGGATTACTTGTAGTCTTCAAAGGTATTTGTAATATGGTCGCAGATATGAAAAAGCATAGTGCAGGTTTTGATATTGTTCAGCAAATCAGAGAACGCATGATTATCAAATTAAAGAAATTTAGTTTGGGATTTTATACCAATGAAAGACTGGGAGAGATCAATACAATTTTACACAAAGATGTTGATAATATGTCCCTTGTTGTAGGACATATGTGGTCGAGAATGTTTGGTGATTTTTTGATAGGTGCAGTCGTATTTGTTGGTCTTGCAAGTATTGATTTCAAACTTTCTATTTTTATGGCTTTATCTGTTCCGATTGCACTTATCTTTCTATATCTGACAATTAAGCAATCCGAAAAAATAGAAAATCAGAACAACTTAAGCCTTCTTGATATGGTTAGCTTATTTGTTGAATATGTGAGAGGAATACCTGTATTAAAGAGTTTTGGGGAGAATAAGAGCTTGGATAATGAGCTTATGAATAAAACAAAGAAGTTTGGAGAAACAAGTAAATCAGCTTCAAGATTTAAGGCAAAACAATTATCTATATTTGGGTTTTTACTGGATATTGGATATTTAATTCTTTTAATTGCAGGAACAATATTTGTTGTAAAGGGAAATCTTGATGTACTTAATTTTATTATCTTTGCGGTAATTTCAAAAGAGTTTTATAAGCCGTTCGCTTCTATGGAACAACACTATATGTATTATGTTTCGGCGGTAGACAGCTATGAGAGACTTTCAAGAATTTTATATGCAGATGTAATCCCGGATAAAGTGAATGGAACTGTTCCGAAAGATAATGATATAGCTTTTGAAAACATAGATTTTTCTTATGAAAAAGATGAATTTAAAATGGAAAAATTGAGCTTTTCTATTGCTGAAAAACGGGTGACAGCCTTAGTTGGAGAATCAGGTAGTGGAAAGACTACTATAACCAACTTGCTTCTAAGATTTTATGATGTGCATAAAGGGAAAATTACACTTGGAGGAGTTGATATAAGGGATATTCCTTATGATGAACTTTTGGATCGTATCAGCATTGTCATGCAGAATGTTCAACTGTTTGATAACACGATTGAAGAAAATATCAGAGTAGGTAAAAAAGGAGCTACAAAAGAAGAAATCATTGAAGCTGCAAAGAAAGCAAGGATACATGATTTCATTATGAGTTTACCAAAAGGTTATGAAACGGATATTGGCGAAAACGGCGGGCTTCTTTCAGGTGGACAAAGACAAAGAATATCTATTGCAAGAGCCTTTCTGAAAGACGCACCGATTTTAATTCTTGATGAAATGACAAGTAATGTTGATCCTGTAAATGAATCTTTGATACAAGATGCTATTACAGAACTTGCAAAGGATAGGACTGTACTTGTAGTGGCTCATCATTTAAAGACAATTCAAAAAGCTGACCAAATTCTCGTATTTCAAAAAGGCAGTTTACTTGAAAAAGGAAAGCATGGGGAACTTCTTGATAAAAATGGTTACTACACAAAATTATGGAAAGCTCAGTACGAGGTATAATCATGATTTTGTTAAAAGATGTTTCTTATGAATGGGAAGATGGGGAAGTTGCTTTAAAAAATATCAATCTTGAAATTAAAAAAGGTGAATTTGTTTTAATTTCAGGGAAAAGTGGAAGTGGTAAAAGCACTCTTGGAAGTGTAATGAATGGTCTTATTCCACATTATTATAAAGGCAAAATGCAAGGAGAAGCCTTTGTGTCAGGAAAAGATATAAGCAAATTATTACTTCATGAAATAGGGCATATTGTAGGGACTGTATTTCAAGATCCAAGAAGTCAGTTTTTCACGACAACGACAGATGAAGAAATAGCTTTTGGGCTTCAAACTATCTGCAAATCAAGAGATGAAATCAAACAGAGAGTAGAAGAAGTATATGCAGAGTTGGATATCCCGGAACTGAAAGGAAAATCTGTTTTTGAATTATCAAGCGGACAGAAACAAAAGATAGCTATTGCAAGCATCTATGCGATTAATCCGAAAGTTTTAATTTTAGATGAACCTTCAGCAAATTTGGATATGAAAGCAACATTTGACCTGTTTTTAATTTTGGAGAAATTAAAGAAAAAAGGAACAACGGTTGTTCTAATTGAACATCGTTTGTACTATGTAAAGTCTTTATTTGACCGTTTTCTTTTGATGAAAGATGGAGAAATTGCACAGGATTTGAGTCGGGAAGAAGTTATCCATCTTGAAGGGGAGTTTTGGGATGAAAATGGACTAAGAACTCTTGAATTAGAAGAATACAGGATAAGTGAGAAGAAATATTCTTATCAATTAAATGATGAAAGTATTAGTGGAAAAGGCTTGAAATTTTGTTACCCAAGTACAACTAAGGTTGGAAATAAGCAAAAACAGTACATCTTAAATTATCTTGATTTCAATATGGAGTGCGGAAAAGCCATTGGTCTTATCGGCTTAAATGGTACCGGGAAAACTACCTTTGCAAGAGTGATTTCAGGACTTGAGAAGATAAAAGAGGGAAAAATATGGGCAGGAAAAGATAAGTCTCTTAATCATAAAGATTTAATGGATATGTCATATTTTGTCTTTCAAGATTCAGACTATCAGTTGTTTTCGGAAAGTGTACTTGATGAAATGCTACTTGGTATGGAGGGTAAAGATAAAAAAGAAAATACCCAAAAGGCACAGTTTATTTTGAATGTACTTGGCTTAGACAAATACATTGATAAGCATCCGTTTGCTTTATCAAGAGGAGAAAAACAAAGACTTACAATAGCTTGTGGAATGATGAAACAGGCAAAGATTTTCATCTATGATGAACCAACATCAGGTTGTGATAAAGACTCAATGCTTTCAGTGGCAAAATTGATTGAAGAACAATTAAAAAATGGGACAACAGTTTTGGTGATAAGTCATGATTTTGAGTTTTTAGCAAACGCAGTGAGTGAGGTTGCGGTAATGGGAGATGGAAAAATAGAAACTGTTTTAGATATGAGTGAAAGTAATAAATTTCTCATATTAGATAAGATGAGAGGAGGTAGAGAGCTTGTCAGATAGAAAAACTATAGATCCGAGAATAAAACTTACTCTACTTCCAATTGCCTCCTTTACGAGCTTTTTTATAAGCGATACAATTCTACTTTTCGGACTGATTGCTTTTGCCTTTTCTCTGTATGTATACAGCAGCATGTGGAAAATAGCCTTACGCTTTATTTTGTTTTTTGTGCTTTTATACTGCATAGAGTTAGGGCTTGGAAAATTCCCGGAAGCAAGTATTGTATTTGCAATATATATGTTTATTTACTTTGCATCAAGAATGACCTTAATCGCTATGTTTGGTGGATATATAACAAAGACTACAAGTGTAAGTGAAATGCTGGAAGTGTTAAATAGAATGAAAGTACCAAGAAGCATTGGTATACCTTTTAGTGTTTTGCTTAGGTTTGTACCAACTATAAAAATAGAACTCAAGGCATTAAAAGAGAATATGAAGATTCGAGGAATTGTAACAAGCAGATTTTTCCCGTTGCTACATCCAATTAAATACATTGAATATACGCTTGTTCCGCTTTTAATGAGAATGATTAAAATTTCAGACGAATTGTCAGCTTCGGCACTTATTAGAGGACTTGATAGTGATGAGAAGAGGGTAACATTAACAGAATTGCGGTTTAGAAAAACAGACTTAATGATTGGATTATTAGGAGCTTTGATGATTGCTCTTGTGATAGTAATACAGAAAATTTATTAGGAGACTTTTATGAAAAACAAATTAAATGGTCGTGATTTTATTACAATCGGAATCTTTAATGCAATTGGAATTGTCATATACATGGCAGCCAGCTTTGCTATGGCAACAACAATTATTGGAGGATTTATTGCTTCAGGAGTTAGCTTTATGATAGCTGCTAACATTTATATTCTTATGGCTGTAAAAGTTAAAAAGAAGGGTGTATTTACGATATCAGGAACGCTTCTTGGTTTAATTGCGTTGTCAGGAGGACATTTACCTCATGCAGTCTTTGCTGTAATCGGTGGAATTATATGTGATTTGATTATAGGAAATTATGAGAGCAAGGGACGAATGATTATTGGATATGGGACATTTGCATTAGCAGATTTTTTAGGAACAGTAATTCCTGTAATTTTATTCGGAACAGCTTCTTTTGTGGAAAGAGCATCAAAATGGAAAATGAGCGAAGCGGGGATAAATGAAGCATTATCTTATTTCAAAGTTTCGTGGGCAGTAGGATTTGGTTTTATAACTTTTATTCTTGCTTGCATAGGAGCATTTGTTGCAACAAGGATACTTAAAAAGCATTTTGAAAAAGCAGGAGTGATTTAATCAATCTTTGTTTGTGAGGGAAAAATGGGTTAAACAATGGAGGTATTGCTATGTATTATTTAGGGTCTGTTATTTACATAGAAAAAAACAATATACCTTTTTGATACTGGTAATTATCATAAAAAATCAAATTTAAAATATAGGGAAAGAGCAAGTTTCTTTCATTTTAGAGGACTTCTTATGCTTAGATGCAGGAGTCCTCCTTTTTTGCCTGAAAACAAGCAGACAAAAAAGAATGGAGGAAATAAAATGCCAAAAGAATATTACCTTTATGTCAACGGACAAAGGGTTAAAGTCAGCGAGCAGATATATAAAGTCTACTGGCGAGAAAAAGAACACGAAAAGTATTTAGAGCAGGTGGACAAGAAAAAACACTTGCTCTTTTTTCATCATTGGATCATGACGGACACTTTGTAGATAATATTGTCGATGAAAGTGTTGATGTAGAAAAGATTGTTGAAACACAGATGATGATTGAAGCCGTTAGAAATGCTATATCAAGACTTAATGCAGAAGAAAGAGATATTATTGAACGCTTGTATTTCAATGATGAAACGGTTCGTTCAGTGGCAAAGCTTAAAAGTATTACACATCCAGCCTTAATCAAAAGAAGAAACAAAATTCTTGAAAAGCTGAAAAAATTCATCGAAGAACTTTAAAACTTCGGTAACCAAAGGGGTCAAATTTTCCTTATGTAAAGTGAAGGGGAGTTTGACCTCCGTTACTTTCTTGGGTAAGAGATATGCCTGCTTATGACAAATAGGAAAATGTAAAGAAAACAATCCCTTTCAAATATTGCTCTTTGACAATTTAATAGACCAAGGTAGGACTTTATCATTTATGGCTTATACAAGTAAGTAGGGACTAATTCCAGAGTGGAAAAATATCCTAAAAGTGCTATAATATATTAAAATATTTTTTTGAAAAGGAGGTATTATGCAGCTTTTAGACATAAAGAGAATGACTCACAGCATTCTTGAAAATCAAAACATAGAAAGCAGTTTTATCGAATATAAAAAGTCGGCAAATTTTAAAGATAAAATTCTAAAAACTGCTTGTGCCTTTGCCAATAACTATATGAACAATGAGATTGGATTGTTGTTTGTTGGAATTGAAGAAGTTGACGATAAAGAAACGGGAGAAAAGGCAATTCCGAAAAGACCGATAGAGGGGATAAAAGAGTCTAAAGTTGAAGGGATTGAAAATGAATTAAAATCTCTTCTTTCCAATATCCATCCTAAAATAAACTACAATATTATTACGGACAAAATTGATGATGAATATTATATTGTCGTTGCGGTAGAGAGTGGTAGTAACGGTCCGTTTCAAACAAGTGAAAGAGCAGAAAAAGATAAAGATATTCGATTAAAGGCAGGAAGATACATTAGAATCGGTAGAGATTCAAGACTACAAAATCCAACTGAAGAATTTGAGCTTTTGAAGAAATTTGCAAATTTTTCTTTTAGCTCCAATTTGAATGATACAGCTACCATAGATGATTTAAGCTATGAATATATCAAGATGAGAACAAACAGCACCAAGAAGCCCATAAATAAAGGGTTTCGAGGTGCTTATTTTTGTTTTTGATAATAAAATGATAATGTTTTATAAATTTTCCAACTTTTGGGCAAGTTCTTTTTGCTTGTTTGGGTAAAGGTGTGCATAAGTGTTCAGTGTCATTTTAATGTCTGAATGGCCTAACCTGTTAGCGATTAGTAACGGGTTTTCTCCAATCTCAACCAATAAAGCAACATGTGAATGCCTAAAGTCGTGTATTCTCATGTGTGGCAAGCCTGCCAGCTTTAAATACTTATCTTTTTTATACTCTATGCTTTCCTTCCTGATGTTAAGAAGTGAGGCTGTGGCATCTGTATCAAGGCAATGTTCTTTATACTCTTTTATTTCATCTATTAGGAAGCTGGGAAGCGTTACAACTCTATTACTTGATTTTGTCTTTGGTGTTGTTGTTACATAGCTACCTGCTGCATATCCTTTTGTTTTACTAATATGCAGCAGTTTATTATCAATGTCCACATCTCCAAATGTAAGGGCCATCAGTTCGCCACGCCTCAAACCGGCAAAGAATAATAAATCAAATATAACCTTATCCCTTATGTCTGTAATGTTAGATTTAAAGGCTTTGTACTGCTCCAGTGTTAAAAATATCTTTTCTTTTTTTGTATTATCTTTTAGAGCGTCAACCAATTTACAAGGGTTTGAACCTAAGCCGTAGTATTTGCAAGCGTAAGAAAGTATAGCCGATAAATTACGCAGTATACCGTTTTTTGTTTCGGTGCTTAATGTGTCCCCTTGTTTCGGTTGTAAATTATTGAGCCATTCTCTTATCATATTGGGGGTAATATCATTTATTTGAGTTTCCCCAAAATATGGCAGTATATGGGAATGTATATTCTTTTCTTTTATATAATAGCTTGATAGCTTGTATTTAGCCTTGTAATCCTCTAGATATACATCTAATAGAGTCTTAAACAATATTGTTGGCTGGTTACTGTAATGCTCCAAGAAATCACGCTCCCAGCTTTGGGCTTCTTTTTTTGTTGTAAAGCCTCTTTTAACCTTTTGTTTCTTATGACCTAAGTAATCTTTATAGTAGCAGGACACAAACCAAGATCCCTTTTTGTTATTATCTTTATAAACAGGCATTTTCTTAATCCTCCAAAGTTTCCCGGCTATAGAGCTGTTAAGGAAATGCCGTATATAAGCGTATAAGGTCTATACACTTAATAGAACCGTTACAAAGAAAAAGAGTAACGGCACTATTAAATATATAGGCTATTTTTTATTCTATGGTGTCTATTTTGAGTTTTAACAGAACAAAGGTATAAAAATAGGGCAGAAACCAAAAGCCGTTACAAACGAAAATAAGGGGGTTGTGCGGCGTGGTACTTTAAGCGGACACCACATAAAAGTAGAATCTGCCCTTAAAGATAGTAACCACAGGGGCAGCCTACTAACTTTGTGAGTACCCTTTTATTCTGTAACGGCAAAATAAAACCAACATTTTCCAACATTTTTGAGGGGGTCGTTTGAAAGGGCAACCACACCATGACCATACTCTAAATATGGACGTGCTTTTTAGGCACATCCTTTTATTGTTCGTCCGGATCTGTTCCCGGTAACGATATATCTTTGAATTTTAATATCCTATCCTCTATCCATAACTTATATAGACTTTCAGGCATTGAACCATTTTCATACAGTGAATATACTTTTTGAAAATCTTCAAAAAAACCAATTATCGCAGAGTTAACGGTTTTTAAAACTCCTATGCTGTATGTATCATTTTTATTATATGGAGTACCGGCACTATTTGCCATTGTATATATCATTTCTCTTTCTTCAGGATCATTAACACAATCTACATATTCTTTAAAAGTAGCTTTATTAATACTCATATTCCATATATTTTCAAGTTCTAATATTGGCACTAATGCCGCTAACATATCAGCATATGTTTTTATCTTTTTATTTTCGGGGTTTTCAATCCCTAACAACCAATTAGCGGATACATTAAAGCAATTAACTAGCTTATTTATTATAGTAATCGGTGGAGTTCTTACTCCGTTCTCATAGTATGACAAGGACGAGGGAGTTATCTCTAAGTATTTAGCTAATTCGTTTTGAGATACGTTATTATCAACTCTTATTTTTTTTAATCTTTCGCCAAAAGTGATGTTTTCCATGTAATGCCTCCTTTTATATATGTATATTAACACTTTTACAGAAAAAGAGCAACGAAATCGAATTAATAAACAAAAATACAATAAATTAACAAAAACGATTGACACCTCATAAAATATATACTATAGTGAATATATAAACAAAAAAGAAAGGAGTTAAACAGATGAGAATTGACAGGATTAAGTTTGCTCATGCTATGGTTGACAAAGATATGAGTGTATCTGTATTGGCAGAGCTTACAGGCTTATCAAGGGGGACTATAAGCGGCATTAAGTGCGGTAAAAGTTGCCTATATGAGACAGCCGAAAAGATAGCGGAAGTGCTAGGCGTAGAAGTTAAAGACATTAGAGAAAAATAATTAACAGCATTCCCGGCTATAGAGTTGTTAAGGAAAAATAAAAAGAAAGGAGCTTACAGAATGGAAGAAAAGCAAAAGCAAGGTGACAGGGTGAGAAGCCAGGCCAATATTGACAGCATAAGAGAGCGTACGCACTTAACCGCCGAAGATATAGCGTTTTTACTAAGTCGAAGTAGTAGCGTGGCCTATAAGATATTAAATGACCTAAACGCAGATCTAAAGTGTAAGGGCTTTTATATCGTAAAGGGCAGAGTACCAAAAAAGTACTTTTGTGATAAATTCGGGATACCTTACGAAAGCGTAAGTTAAGAGGGTGACAATTTGCAATTAGACGAATTTTTAAGACGCTTTAACGGTGTAAAACGCATTAGTACCGGGAATACTTATAAAGCCCTATGCCCCTGCCATAACGACAGGCAAGCAAGTTTAGGAATATCAGCCGAAGGCGACAAGATACTAATAAATTGCCTTGCAGGTTGCCATTACAAAGATATATTAGCAGAGGTTGGACTAACTGAAGCAGATCTATTTAATGACGGCAAGACAAAGCAGGAAGAGAGTTGGCGGGAAAAAATAGAGGGTTGTATAAAGATGCCTATAGAAGCTGTATACGACTATAAGGACGCTACAGGCAAATACTTATACAGCAAAATCCGTTTTGTTGGTAAGCATATAAAGTATGCAGTTGTAGACCGTAAGGCCAACAGCTTCACAATGAGGAAACCTGAAGGCATTAAATCAACTATGTATAATTTGCCTGCTGCCTTAAAAGCAATTAAAAAAGGTTTTCCGGTATATATCACAGAGGGAGAAAAAGACGTTGATACACTTAAAAAAATACATTTTACAGCTGTAACGGCTGGCGGTGTAAGTGATTGGCGTTCAGAATTTGCCCACTATTTCACAGGTGCAAGGGTTGTTATATTGCCGGATAATGATACTCCGGGGCTTGACCTTAAGGACAAAATAATAGCAGATCTAAAGCCGTTTGCACACTCTATAAAATGGGTTGTTACATCAAAGGCAGAGCATGGAGATGTAACGGACTATTTAACCAAAGAGGGACACTCTAAAGAGGACTTAAAAAAGCTTATAGAGGAAGTTAAGCCAGTTGCTGCCCCTTGGATTCAGATAACCGAAAGGAAAGACGGAAGCCAAAAACAGAGTGTTAATCCGGGATTATTAAAGGCCTGCATAAGCGAACATTTAAGTTATAAGACGGTGGACGGTAGTTATTACTGGTATGAGAACGGATATTATAAGCGAACGGACAAAAACACCGTTAAGGCTAAAATATCGGCTTATATACCGGATGGAATAGCAAACGATAATCTACTGAACAATGTTTATAATTTAATGCTTGCGGATGTTGACCATATGGCAAGAGAGGAGGACTTTAACAATGAAGAAAACTATATAAACTTTAAGAATGGTTTATATAACCTTACAACAAGGAAGCTAGAGCCACACAATGAGCATATTCTATATACAAGGCAGATAAACACCGACTATATAGAGGGTGCAAGCATGGCAGATATAACAAGCACTTTCACACGGTTTATAGGTGATTTATGTAAGGGCGTAGATGGTGCTATTGATTGGCAGAAGTACAAGGCGTTACAAGAAATAATAGGCCTTGCTATATCTAACGTACACGGCCACAGGACGAAAAAAGCGGCGATTTTATACAGTCCTATAGGTAATACGGGTAAAAGCCAGTTTTTAAGCCTTATTTCTAATTTGGTAGGTCCGGAGCATATAACCACTATACCATTACAAAATATGAATGAGGACAAGGGGCGTTTTGCTTTTGCAAATGCTGGGTTAATCCGTCTTATTATGAACGGAGATCAAGGCAAAGCCACAATAAAAGACAGCTCCATATTTAAGCAAGTAACCGGAGGCGATTATATCAAAACCGAGGGCAAGGGAAAAGATATAAAAGCCCTTGTATTTAAAGGCTTTATAATTATTGCTTGTAACGATTTACCGTATTTTGCAGACGATAAGGGCGACCATGTATATAGGCGTATGTATATAGTGCCTTGTACTCATGAAGTACCAGAAAAGGAGAGGGACGCAAGTATATTAAATAAAATGCTTGAAGAACTCCCGGCAATAGTAAATTGGGCAATCGAGGGACTGCATAGGCTCAGGGAGAATAACTATAATTTTTCCGAAGTTGCAGCAGGCCAAGAAGTAATTGCAAATTACCGTAAGAACAGCGATACCGTTTATAGTTTCCTGATGGATGAGGGCTATATAATTACCAAGAATCCAGCGGATAAGGTGAGCAAAAAAGAATTATTAACTGCATATAATGCCTATTGTCTTGATAATGGACGGCAGGTGGTAGGGGTAAGACAGTTTAGCGAAAGACTTAAAAAGCTCACAGGGTTAGAAATAACGAGGGTTCGAGTAGACAAATACAGAGATTATTATGCTCAAGGAATTAAAGAAGAAAACAATGAATTTATAGCGGCGACAGATGCAGAGAATGAAATATTTAGCAACGGTTAAGTGTCCCAAAATGCAAAACGTAAAACTGGGACAAATAGCCGTTACAAAGAAAAATAGCTTTATAAAAAATTTATGTTTTTGCATGCTGTCCCAAAAACAAGGTACATTGTCCCTAAAACGTCCCTAAAATTTTTAGCTTTTTGGGACAGAAAAAGCACGCATTTAAGCCATTTATTAAATATTGTCCCTATTGTCCCATATTTATTTAAGTTATAAAAATAAATTTAAAAAATAGGGTATAAAAACATATATAAAAAAGAAGTGCAAAAATCTTGGGACTTTTGGGACAGAGGGAAACAAGCCATATTTTTCCTTGTAACGGCAGAATAAGAGAAAAGGAGTATAAGCAATGACAAGGGAACAGGCCTATGATCTGATACATGAAAGATTATATAAACTAAGTGATTACTGGCTGTATTTTATAGCAGCCTTGATATTAGATAAAGAAAAGGAGTAAAGGAATGAATAAAATAACTGATATTTTTGAGGAGTTCGAGAAAATGAGCGGCCAAGTAGTTATAACACATGGCGAAGAGACATTAAAAATTGCTAAAAAGTTAAGCGGCTTACTAGCCAGATTACCAATATGCCTTGCAGATAATAATAGACTGGTGCATTTGATGAAAGACCAGTTAGTGACTGCAGAGCGTGAACAGTTCTTGGCGGGGTTTGATTTAGGATTGAAGATGGCGGATGTATTCAAAGAGGATAGGAGGAGTAAATAACAATATGAAAAGCGATATTAAAAAACTGGATAACATAAAGGAACTAATAAGCATAAACTTAGAGCCGTTACAAAATGATGATTATATTTTCTTAAAGGCTATAAATACTATGATCGTTGAGTATGTGAATGCAAAGTACAGAGAGGAGTGGTAATAATGAGTTTATCAGGAAGAACAAAATACTGTATGGGTAAATATGGACATGATGGGGAAGAGATTTATTCAGACATAGAACAGGAAGTTATTAGAGAAATTGACGGATACCTTATAAACCTTGAAGAGGCATACGGGCGTATTGATAGCCTGTACATAAACGGTTTTACAAGGGAATATTTTGATGGCCGACTGTACAAGGATTATCCAAAGCCCTATATGGAAGATGCAAGATTCCATTATGATATTTTAGGTAATGAAATAAGTATTTTAGGCAGGTTCTTAGCAGAAGCGAGGGAATATATAAAGGAGTTACAAAATGATAAAGATAAAGGCAAGTTGCAGTGATAGGCACGAAGTAAGCAAGATTATTAAGCTTTTAATGCCATACATGACAGATAAAAGGCCTAAAGTTGCCAAGTCTGAAGATGGAAAATATAAGAGGGTGTATATATGCATAGACAGCGAGAAAATCCCAAAAATCAAGCTGTAAATGCCTGTTTATACCCGGGTGGCTAACATACCATTAAAAGCTGTTAAACAACAATATATGACCTAGACCAGAATACGGGGGTATATCCATTAAGGGTATGCTCCCTATTTTGTTACCTTTTTTTCCATCGAAGCAAGGACGAAGCGAGAGAAAATCGCAAATGAACAACGGACGAACAACGAGAAAATCATTTTATAATTATACATGTCGTCCTTTTCTCCCATGCGTCACTTTTAAATTTTAACAGAGGACGAACAGAGAGAAATTGCAAAATCCCTTTGTTCTTTCCTCCAAAAGCGTTCGCTAAAATGTTTAAAAAGGTTATAAAGATTTATACATATACATCCTCTTATGTGGTATAATATAACATAGCAAACAAAATATTTGAAGTACCCCGGCAAGGCTTAATTCCTTTACCTGTTGTCGGAAGTCTGAAAAGATGTGGGAAGTATTAGGGCGAATGATTGGCGTTCGCTTTGGTGCTTCCTTTTTGTTTGCTAATTTGTAACCATTCCTTTACAACAAATTACGAAAGGAGATATAAAAATGCAGGTAAAAGATAGACTTGCAGAGTTAGGATTGACACAGGAGCAGTTGACAGCTGTAACGGCTTTATTTTCAGAGTTTGAAGCGGAACATGACAAAGCTATGGACGAATTAAAGCTTGATCACGCTATAAATACAGAGCTTGCAGCGTCTAAAGTTAAGAATGTTAACATTGTAAAAAAAGCGTTGGAGTTGGAGAATGTAAAGCTTAATGATGCGGGAGAGCTTGAGGGATTATCCGAGCAATTGAACGCACTTAAGGAAAGCGATCCATATTTATTTGGTACTGATACTAATAAGTCAGGTGTAGCCGGATATAATCCTGGTAATGGTGGAATGCCTACAGGATTTCCACAAAAAGACCCTATTTGGGGAATTGGTGGCGGAGAAAGAATATTCTAACGAAAGGAATTTTATTAAATGGCAAATACAATTAATTTGGCAACTAAATACCTGCCTTATGTTGATGAGCTTTTTACTAATGAGAGCAAAAGGGAACTTGTAACTAATAATGATTTTACTTGGGACGGTGCCCATACAGTGAAAGTTTATAAGGTTACTACAAGTCTTATGAATGATTATGACAGATCAGGCGAGAAGGTGGAAGCCGGGCAGATATGGAGCAGATACGGAGTTGTTAAGGGATTAGATGCAACAACCGAAGAAATGACACTAAAAAAGGATCGTTCCTTTACCTTTGCAATTGATAGGCTGGATATTAACGAAACAGCGGGACAACTTGCAGCACAAGCAGCACTTGCAAGGCAGATCAGGCAGGTAGTTATACCTGAAATAGATGGATATGTTTATAAAGTAATGTGTGACAATGCCGGTATTAAAGAGACCAATGTAACACTTACCAAAGAAAACATATACGATAAGATCATAGAAGCAAACTCACAACTTGACGATGTGGGAGTTCCGGAGTTTGGTAGGGTGCTTATTATGACACCGGCTACATATGTTTTACTTAAGAAGAACAAGGACGTTACAATCAATCAGGATGTAGGGCAAGAGTTGAGAGTTAAGGGCGTTGTTGGAGTTATGGACGGTTTAGGAGTGCAAAAAATTCCTGCTAATCGTTTACCGGATAAGTTCGGGTTTATGATCGCCCATAGTGTGGCGACTGTTGCACCGGTAAAATTAACTGATTACAAAATCCATGATAACCCTCCGGGAATTAGTGGCAATTTAGTAGAGGGGCGTATTGCATATGACGCCTTTGTATTAGACAACAAAGCAAAAGCAATATACTATCTGCAGAATAAATAGCATTTAGCCCCCGTAAAAAGGGGCTTTTTTATTAATGTAATGGATAATAGTATGTTGACATTTGTTAACATTAAAGGGGTTTTATGCGGAAATTAAGTATTGAGAGGCTATCACTTTACTTGAAAGCCAAAAAAGATTATGACGACCTAAAAAAATATTATGATAGAGAATTAAAGGCAGCAGAAGAAGAATATTTATATAGCCTTAAAGCTGTACGCTATGATGGTGTAAAGGTTGACGGCGGACAACATACCGATATAGCCGATAAGATAGCGCGATACGAAGAATGGCGAGAACAAACAGATAAGCATTGCGAATTTTGGCTTGATTACCGTAAGCGTTGTATAGATTCTGAAAAAGAGCTTACAGAAAAGTATATAGATACTGAAGTGCCGTGGCTTGTACGTGTGTTTAGCGATTGCGAAACATGGAAAAACTGTAATGTGCCTTTATTGCAAGAAGTACTAAGGCTTAAATACATAGAGTGTAAGACGGAAAGGGATATAGCCACAGCCCTTAAGATAACCGGGCAAGATGTGGCCAATATGCTATATACTTATACAGAACTTACAGATCGACCGCCAAAGAGGGGCAGAAAGAAATGATAATAAAATGATAATCAAATAATAAAAAATAGGGTTTAAAAATAAAATATAGTGGTATTAAACACCGTTTAATAGTATAAAAAACATAAAAAACAAGTGTATAAAATATATGAAAGAATATCTGCTTAAGACAGGAGCAAAGAAAGATATTAGAGAAATGTCTAAGTTGGATATGGCAAAGAGTATGGGACTTGTCAGTGAAAGTGAGTATGGTGGTTATAGAGCTAAAAATTTTTCTGTGTTGATGTTTGCGGAAACACCAAATAAATTTATTCCAAATGCTCATGTTGAAATCATAAGAGAAATTGATGGAACTGATAAAATGGAATCAAAAAGATTTGATGGGCCGGTTTGGATACAGGCAAAACAAGTCAGCAAGTATTTTGAAGATAATATTATGGCTTCATACACCATAAGGGAAGCTGATAAAATTGAGCATAAGATTATCTATAACTATCCTCTTACGGCATTTGAGGAACTTGCTACTAACGCTATTTTGCATAAAGAATATGATACGCCTGAATATGTAGGAATCTATATTTACAAGGATAGAATTTCTTTTGTAAACCATAACAGACCACTTCCTCCTGTAACTATCGAAGCTCTTAATAGGGATAGAAGTTTTGATAGAAGGCAGTATCTTAATAAAGAACTTAAAGATATGTTCTTTTCCCTTAATCTGATAGAGTCTTACGGATCAGGAATAAGGCGTGCAAAAGATGCACTATTAGAAAATGGTTCTCCTGAGCTTAAGTTTTATCCAGACAATGAAGAAGATAACTATACCAATGCAGTGATGGGAGTGAATGAAGAATTTTTGAAAGAGTTTAATGGTAGTACTACCAAAGAAACTACCAAAGAAAAAAACAGCATCCAAGAACAGATAGTGCTTCTTATGAAAGACAATCCAAGTATTACTGCGGAACAGATAGCAAATGAGATTAAAGAAATAACAGCAGATGGAGTGCGATACCATATAAGAAATCTTAAAGCTCATGGAGTTATTAAAAGAGAAGGATCTACCAAATCAGGTAAATGGATAGTGCTGAAATAGAATAAATAAGATCATAGAACCAAAAGGTGATTAGAGTAAAATCTAACCGCCTTTTTTGTTTGGAAAAAAGAAGGAGGTAAAAATGCGAATAAATGATTTTCATAACATTTTGGAGCTTGTAAAACAGGATATTTTACAAAGTCATGCAGAATATCTGAAGCTCCTAAGGGTTGTCGGAAACAATCAAAGATATGGCTTTAGAAGTCAATTAAGTATCTATGATAGAAATCCTGAAGCGACAGCCTGTGCAAAGTTCGATTATTGGAGGGAACGCTTTAACATAACTGTTATGCGAGGACAGAAAGGTATCCCTATCATAGAGGACTATGGCACATACAAGAAAGTGGACTACATCTTTGATATAGGTCAGACAGTTTCAAAAAACAGAGATGTCAATGAAGTAAATCTATGGAGATTCGATAAAGAAGCGCATCAAGATATGTTAAAGGAAATGATAAAAAGTGAGGGATATGAAGAGGGTGAAAGTATCTTAGAAAATATCTTTTCTTTAAGCAGGCTTTACGGTGATGAAAAGATAGACAGCCTTATGAACGAGCTTAGAATAGCCGATGAGAATAGAATATCTTTTACAAAGTTTGTGAGAGATTCAGTGAGCCATGCGGTATCTTCAAGGTTTCAGCTTGATTATCCTATGGATAGTGAACTTTTAAGAGAAAATTTTGAAAGACTTGATAATATATCTCTTATGAGTCTTGGTGAAACCGTATCGGATATTAGCGGAAATATCATTGATGCGACCATTTAGAAAAGTAAAGAGCTTGATAAAGAAGTTTTAAGATGTAAAGAAGCAGGATATAATAAGATTAGAGAAGAATTTGCCATAGGTAAATCCTACTTTGAATGTATTTCGGGGTCTTAGGGTACATCCTAACAAGTTAAAAGTTGATAAAAAAAGAAGCAGATCCCAGAGGGCTGCTTCATCAATTTTTTCGTAAGTGTCCGTACACTTACTGTGCTTGCTACAAAAGAATGATTATGGTAGCAAGTATTAAGCAAGTTCTAAATGTATATCTTATATTATACCAAATGAGGTAAGTAATGTCATCAGAATTGAAAAAATGATTTTAATATGACAACATATGTCAAGTTAATATGGTATAATAAATATAGGAGATGTTAAGACAATGAAAGATAATAGGTTATTTAGGATACTATATTATATTTTAGAAAAGGGAAAAGTTACAGCAAGCGAACTTGCTGATAAATTTGAGGTATCAGTCAGAACAATTTACAGAGATATTGACTCTATCAGTAGTGCAGGTATTCCCATTTATGCGTTGCAAGGAAAGTGTGGTGGGATAGAAATTGCTGAGGATTTTGTTCTTAGAAAATCACTACTATCTGAAAACGAGAAACAACAAATTATGTCAGCTCTACAAGGATTGGATAATACAAGAGTACAGCATGAGAATGAGCTTCTAACAAAACTTTCCGCACTCTTTAAAATGAAAAATACCAGTTGGATAGAGGTTGATTTTAATAATTGGCAAAACAATAAGCTGTATGAACAAACGTTTAATGATATTAAATCTGCAATTTTAAGTAAAAACATTATTTTATTCACATATTTTAGCAGCAATGAAAAAGAAACAAGTAGAAGAGTTAAACCCGTTAAACTACTTTTCAAGAGTCAGGACTGGTATCTATATGCTTTCTGTTTACTTAGAAATGATTTTAGATATTTCAAATTGTCTAGGATAAAGAATTTAGAAATCCATACTGAAAAGTTTGATGACAGCTTTGAAGATGCAATACTCAAGAAAGAAATGTCACACGAGAACACAGTGTATATAAAAGTTAAGTTTGATCGTAAAGTTGCTTTCAGGGTATATGATGAGATAAACGGAGAAATCACAGAAGATGATGAAGGAAATTTATATACCGAGATAGAAATCCCAAATGATTACAACTTATACAACTATATTTTTTCGTTTGGAGATGGAGCAGAAGTATTAGAGCCAAAGGAGATACGAATGCAGATTAAAGAAATGATAAATAAAGTGGTGGGGAAATATATAATATGACAAATGATGTCAAGTATCCTCCTGTATAAAAAAATTAACCAAATGTAAAGGGAGGACTGGATAATGAAATATGAGTGGAGAAAACAAGAAAAAAATCTTTATGGTGCAAAGCAAACACCTGCCATTGTAGAAGTGCCAAAGCAAAAATTTATTTTGGTAAAAGGTAAAGGAAATCCGAATGAAGTAGATTTTTCAGATAGAATATCTGCTTTATATTCTCTTGCTTATGCCATTAAAATGTTGTTTAAAAATGCAATGAAAAATAAAATTGATAACGAGATTGCAGATTTTACGGTATATCCACTAGAGGGATTTTGGAAAAAAGTAAATGGAGAAGAGCTTGATAAAAATAAACTGGAATACACATTGATGATTAAACAACCTGATTTTATTACACAAGAGATATTCACAAAGGCGCTTGAGAATATAAAAAAGAAAAAGCCTAACGCATTGTATGATGAGATGAGTTTTAGAGAAATAGAAGAGGGTAAATCTATTCAGATTTTACATGTTGGAAGTTATGATGAGGAGCCAAAATCATTTGAGCAGATGGATGAATTTGCAAGAAAACTTGATCTTACAAGAATAGGTGATTTTCATAAAGAAATATACCTAAGTAATAAAAACAGGACATCAGAAGAAAAACAAAAAACTATATTAAGATATTCAGTGAAATAGGAGGAATTTATTATGCCAAGACCAACGACAAAAAGTGATTTGATGACTGCTGCTAAGAAAAACTATGAAAAGTTAGATTTACTTATTTCAAAGATGACTGAGGAAGAGTTAAATACACCATTTGATTTTTCAAAAGAGGAAAAGAAAAAAGAAGCCCATTGGAAAAGAGATAAAAACTTAAGAGATGTTTTAATCCATCTCTATGAATGGCATCAGCTTATTTTGAATTGGGTACATTCCAATCAAAAGGGCGAAGAAAAACCATTTTTGCCTGAACCATATAACTGGAAAACTTATGGTGATATGAATGTGGAGTTTTGGAAAAAACATCAAAATACTTCTCTTGAAAATGCAACTAAAATGTTTCATAAATCCCATAGCGATGTTTTACAGTTGGCTGAAACCTTTACAAATGAAGAACTTTTTTCAAAAGGTGTATATAAATGGGTTGGAGGGAGTACGCTTGGTTCCTATTTTGTGAGTGCGACTGCAAGCCATTATGATTGGGCTATGAAAAAGCTAAAGGCTCATCAGAAAAACTGTAAGTCAAAATAATTGGGGTAGTAAAGTGCATTTTACAAAAGCAAAAGGAATACTTTCCTCAAAAAATGGAATGAATTTGTTTAGAGGTTGCACTCATGGCTGCATTTATTGCGACTCAAGAAGTAAATGTTATCAAATGAACCATAAATTTGAAGATGTATAAGTAAAAGAAAATGGAATCAGTCTTTTGGAAGAGAGCCTAAAACGAAAACGAAAAAATGTATGATTGGTTTAGGCTCTATGACTGATCCATACATTAATGATGAAGAATTTTGTAAATTTTTCTATGAACTTCAATGATGTTAACTCTAATATCTCTTGCTCGTTTAGCTTTGGTTAAAAGTCAAAATCGTAGTCCTCTATTGTTTTTATAAACATTGATTTTGACCCTACTCAGTAATGTTATCTGATTTTATAATCATATGAGCTCCTCCTATTTAGCTCATCTATAATAACATTTGTACATTTTTATTTAATACTATTTGTACATAAATAGTTATAACTTTATAAGTCATATTTCCGATAAAGTTCCGCATTATAGTTTTCACCGTTCTTAAGCATATGATATAATGCAGTCAGAAGCATTCTTGCAATAGCAATGATTGCTTTCTTGTGACCGCGACGCTTTTTTAGACGGAGATAGCGGTTGCGAATTTCCGGATGCTTTTTACTGGTAACAACAGCATTTGCACACTGGACCAGTAAAGGTTTGATATAGCATCCGGCCTTGGAAACCCGGACAGATTTTTCCCCCTGAACTTTCATTGTTGGTTGGAGTAAGACCGGCAGAAGTATTGTCGTGATAGATATTCTATTTATGACAATAAACGTTATGGGATGATATCTTCATCAAAGAACAAGAATTTAAAGAATTATGGCTTAAGTACAGAATATCAGGCAGATGTTGCTGCTTGGTTTAACAGAGAACCTTCTAATCCCTCAGCTTCTTGTGCATTAAATGTAACAATTTCTGAATTTGGCTGTCAGGGATTAGAAGTAGATATGCCTATTATTGGATGGGGTGATGATATTAAATGGTGTGGATCCAAGTGGGTACCTTTGGGTACAACCAAAGATGATAAAGACTATAGAATTAATAGTTATCGTGTATTACTTACTAGAGGAAGAGATGGTTTTATTGTGTTCATTCTTCCGGTAGTTAATATGGATATTATTGAAAAAATATTTAAAGACACAGGAGTGAGAAGACTTGAAGACAATTAGAGTAGTAGCAGCAGTAATTCGTAGAAATAACGAAATCTTTGCAACTGCTAGAGGCCATGGTGAATTTAAAGGAGGATGGGAGTTTCCAGGAGGAAAAATTGAGGAGGGAGAAACTTCACAACAGGCCTTGATAAGAGAGATAAAGGAAGAATTGGATACTGATATTGAAGTTGGTGAATTGATTGACACTATTGAGCATGATTACCCTACTTTTCATTTATCAATGGATTGCTTCTGGGCAAAAGTAGTAACTGGCAATTTGGATTTGAAAGAGGCGTCTGCTTCAAAATGGTTAACTAGAGACAAACTAGATAGTGTTGAGTGGCTTCCGGCGGATATTAAGTTAATAAAAAAGATTAACAGAGTTTTGCTGAATGATGAGTGTATTAAATATACTGAACAGGAACTGTTACAATTACCAGGGATTGATACAATATTGAAGATTAGTAAGAAAGAAATCTTGGAGATTAAAAAGGGAAAATTAAAGACTAAGATATCTAAATATTGTAAAGGAAGAAAGCTATGGGCATTATTTGGTTGCATTGATGATGAAAATATGATATGCCTCCAAGTGGCTAGTGCTGGTGATATTGTATCTGAAATTGTAAATGATTTATGTAGTATGCAACCTGTTTGTGACGCGGATACTAAGTCATGGGGAAGTGGTTTATACAAAAAGATATTTAATGTTACATATGGATTGGACTCAAGAAGCCAAAAATATAGGAATATGTTCGAAAACTACAATAAATTCTATGTGGTTTCTATTGATCATGAGTTGTTTGTTGATCATGAGTTGTTTGTAGGAAATAAGAAGCTGGACAACTATAATACATTGAAACAGGCTGAGGTCTTGTTTGCCTATAAAACAAAAGCTTTATATTGGGTACCATTTGGAGAAGAATATACAATTCTAAAAATATACAAGTCTAAATGAGATAGCTACATGGAGGAAATAATAGAGAGTATAGGGCTATAGTTCTAACTATATAGAGCATTGTATAATAATATAACTGGAAATAAACTAATTTTGCTATATAGAAATGATGAAAGCTATCGTTCTATTGAAATTATATGTAAAAATGGTAAACCAATGTTAGTAATATTAGGCTTACAAGAATAGGGAATTAATTCGTTTATGAAAGAAAAACCTAATAAATAAAGGAGTAGAATAATTGAAAATATATGCAAAAAGATTACCTAAGGCTATGTAAAATAGTAAGGTATTATTTAATCCTTATCAATAAATAGCTTTATACTAAATATATGGAGGTAATATCTTAAAGAAGAAAAAGAGCGATGGATTGAGGAGTTTAAAAATAGTGGATTAGGTATCACAAGCTGGGCTAATAAGAATCGTTTAACTGTTTCAATAATATCTGTATAGATGAATAGATGTAATAAGAAGTCAAAGTCTTCTAATTAATATCAAGTTTATTTAAATCAAAACCTAGCAAGACCATAAGGAGAGAGATAAGATATGGCTGAGTATATGATAACAAGAGCATCTATTATAAATAGATGTAATAGCGATGGGAAAGAGCATTTTTTATTTACAGAAAAAGAAAGGCCTTGTAGAGAAGCTTTTCTTAAAGATGTGAAAGATAATGAAGGAAAAACTTGTAGTCGATATTTTATAGAACTTGATTCAATAGAGGCTGTTGATAAATTGGGAAATCAATATGATGTTGATGTTCTTGTGACGAGAAATTTAGATTTTAATAATATAATTTCGTTAGTACTATATGATGAAGAAATAGATCAGGAATTATATTAGATATATGTACTTGTGGGCAGAGTCTAATATACCTTATAAAAATTAAAAAATTCACTAACTAATCTGTCACATGAAGACATAGCATGATATAATAGTGCTAAAAATACAAGTGTTGTATTACATCATGTGACAGTAATGGCTAAATATATAAGATGATGAGTTATACCAAGCAATAAGTATTCACTTAGAATGATCATAGTATATAATTTTACATTAAAACTTTATATAACGATATTCAATTTGAAAGGAGAATAATTAATATGGCATTAAATTTGAGGAAGGGTCAAAAAATTGATTTAACAAAAGGCAACCCTGGGTTGAGTAAGCTTCTTATTGGTTTGGGATGGGATACTAATAAGTATAGAGGAGGATATGACTTTGATCTTGATGTAACAGCTTTCCTTTTGAAAGGTGACAACAAGGTCAGCTCAAATCAGGATTTTGTATATTATGGTAATCTTCAGCACCTCTCCGGTAGCGTTGAACATATGGGAGATAATCTGATTGGTGGTACCGGTGGGGATGATGAGCAGATTAAAGTGGATTTGAGTCGTGTACCTGATGATATCGAAAGAATTGCTATTGCAGTAACCATTTATGATGCTGATAATAGAAATCAAAATTTCGGTCAAGTTAGTAATGCTTATATACATATAGGGGACACTACAACAAATACTGAATTGTTAAGATATGATCTAGAAGAGGAATTTTCTTATGAAACCACTATGGTTGTTGGTGAGATTTATCGTTATAAGGGTGAGTGGAAATTCAATGCTGTAGGAAGTGGGTTTAAGGGAGGCCTTAAATCTCTTTGCTTGAACTATGGAGTGAATCTTGATATTAAGGATAGAAACAGCGGAGCTGTTATTCTGCAAAAGGGACAGAAGGTTAATCTTTCAAAGGGAAATGGTGAAATCCTTATAAACTTAAATTGGAGCCAGCCTGAGAGAAGTGGTTGGGGTAGGCAGAATGGAATAGATTTAGATTTGGGATGTTTATATGAACTTTGGGACGGACGAAAAGGTACAGTACAAGCCCTTGGAAATGCATTTGGAAGTTTAATCAATCCACCTTATATTTCTTTGGATGGTGATGATCGTACGGGGACTTCAACTGATGGTGAGAACCTAAGAGTCAACAGTGCTATGATACCTCAAATAAAGAGAATACTTGTATATACATTTATATATGAAGGGGCTGTCAACTGGAGAGAAGCTAAAGGAATCGTTACTGTAAAATGTCCGGGAAGCAAGGATATAATAGTAAAGATGGATGAATATGGCTCTAATTTAGCTATGTGTGGAATAGCACTTCTTGAAAACAGAGACGGACATTCGCTTTCTATGGAAAAAGTAGTCAGATTTTTTGACGGGCATAGGGATTTAGATGCCGCATTTGGCTGGGGCCTTCGTTGGGTTGTTGGATCAAAAGATTGATAATGTAAAAATGGAAAAATAAAAATAATTAATGTTGTGGCAGCAGTTATATGTTATTCACTGCAAGAGAAGAGTTTTGTCTTTGCTACAGCAAGGGGATATGGTGAATTTAAGGGAATCTTGGCGTTCCCGGGTGGTAAGATTGAAGATGGAGAGAAAAAGAATATTAACAGAAAACTCATTACATCAGATGCAGGAGTTTGTAATAGATAAATATGATGACCATATCAAAATGATGAGATTTTTATCAAGTGATATAGAGAATGTGGAAATTCCGGACATAATTGAAGGAAAGCCGGTTACAATAATTGGTGGGGATTGTTTTTTTTGTTGTAAAAATATTAAAACTATAAGCTTTCCTCAAACAATAGTATCAATAGAAGCAGAGACATTTGCGTTATGTAAGGGATTGACTGAGGTAATACTGCCGGATTCTATTATTGAGATAGGTCCACATGCATTTCGTGATTGCAGTGGTATTAAAAGATTCGTATTTCCAAGGTATTTAAAACGTATTGAAACAGGGATTTTTGCATTTTGTGATTTGTTTGATGTGGAAATAATATTGCCGGAGAAGTTAGAGATTATTGAAAGAAATGCGTTCTTTCGTGCCGGGAGATTTGATTTGGTGATACCTGATAGCGTTAAGGAGATTGGAGTAGGGGCATTTCATTGGGGACCGCATCCTATAACCAGCCTTCAGGAAGACAATGGCTGGTATAGTGAATGGCCTTATGGGGAAAAAGTTATTTACAATGGGCTACAAGGGAGAATTACAGATCTTTATTATTTGGAACGTGAATGTATGCTACATGATGTAACTGTGGGAACCGATATTAAGCAATTTGTCTATCCTTGTGATTATATTGATGGAAATATTTCATTTTTAGAGGAAGATAATCAGCAAATATTTCAAGATAATATAAGGCATTACTGGGACGTAGAAGATAGACTTAAAAATGCATATAAAATTATGAATGCATGGAAAAGAGGATTTATAAGTCCAAGATAGAATAATGACTGCAAACTGTTAAGTTGTATTCGTTAATCTAAGTTATACAATTATAAACAAGCTGTGGATCTAGTCTAGTGGTTAAAAACTCTGGACTTGGAGATTTTTTATTTATAGCTTACTTACATCAAAACTACCTTTATAAAATACTAGACAAAATGAGACAAGGATAGGAATTATAAATAAAGAGATATATGTTAATCTAAACATACAAATATGAAACTTTTAGATTTGTATTGGATGAAGCGGGGATTATAAATGAGGTATTAAGATGGAATAAGAAAGGGTGATGTGACTCAAAATGAGTTGTATCACCCCAAGTTTTTATATAAAAAACAAATAACGATAACCATCTTTCTTCGCTACATGTTGTAAGGTTTTGATTATTCTGTATTGTTTTGTGGAAGTAAATTTTATATTATAGAATATAACTAATGAGGTAGTAGAAGTAATCATTATACATACGAATTTAATACAAAAGGTGAAAAATATGGTTATATTGGATTATTTAAAACAGAGAAAAGATGTAAGCCTATCAGTAGCGGCATTTAACGATATAGACAATGTTGCAATGTCTTATCTGTCATATATTGATTTTGGAGAACTGTTTGATTGCGAAAGTTCAACATATAGCATTGATGAGTCATTTGAACTTTTTTGTAAAAAGCACTCCTTAGAAGAAATAAGAGAGAATAGTGAATTTACAAAAAGAGCACCACTATTACTTGAGCAGATGGTAAAAGGAACACGTTTTAAAGGAACTAGGGTTGGATATTATACAGAGGATTTCGACAAAGAAGAAGTAAAACAATTTGCGGCGGTCACATTTATACTTCCTGACGGAACAAATTATATAGCATTTCGTGGAACAGACAGCACCATAACAGGATGGAAAGAAGACTTTCTTATGAGCTGTAAGTCTGAAACTGAAGGTGCAAAGGAAGCTGTAAATTATTTAAACAAGGTATCGGATAGTGTTAAGGGTAAATTGATACTTGGAGGACATTCAAAGGGTGGAAATTTTGCAATGTATGCATCTGCATTTTGTAATGAAACAATAAAAGAGCGTATTTCTATAGTATATAACAATGATGGTCCCGGGTTTAGAGATGAAATTATAGATACTAAAGAGTATAAGCAAATTTATCAAAAAATATACAGTATTGTTCCACAAACATCAATAATAGGACAATTACTTTCAAATGAAGGTGAGCAAAAAGTCGTGCAGAGTAATGTAAAGGGCATATTTCAGCATGATGCCATGACATGGGAAATATTGAATGATAATTTTGTTGAATCAGAATTGGACTCATTTAGTAATTTTGTAAAAGTGGCACTGGGATCCTGGCTTGAAAAAACTGATGATAAAACAAGGCAATCTCTAGTCACAACAGTATTTTCAATGATTGAAGAGACGGATGTGAAAAACTTCAAAGAATTTGGAGGTAGCTTATTGAAAAATGGCGGAATCATCATGATGGAATTATTTAAGCTGGAAAAAACAAAAAGGGATGAATTGATTGCGGCATTTATTGGAATGATTCAAGCCGGTGGTGAGGCGGCTTTGGATAATATTAATAAGCCTTAGATGGCTAGTACATAATTCTAGACATAAAAAGCCTAACATCTTATAATTAATATAACATAGTATAAGCTAATTGAGTGAAAGGGGATCTTATGAGTAAGGAAATCGGTGCTATATTTAAAAAGTGTTTTTTAAATAAAATTTTACCAATATTTTCAAAGAAAAAGGAATTGATACAGGAACAGAGTGTAGTGGATGTAGTAAAAGATGAAGTCAATGCACTATGGGATATTGTAAATAAAATGAATGAGGATGGGCAGGAAAGTTTTGATGTTGACTTTGAAAAAGAGCTGATGAAATCTTTTAATTATCTAAAGGAAAGATTTACAAATGAAGAACTTGAAAAATCCTATGCATGGATCAGATATGTGAATGTAATGATTCACTCTAAAAATCCTACAAATGAATATTTGATAAAATATATTTCAGCGGACAATTATATATTTTTAACAAATAGACTCTATAATCTTACAAAATCTATTCATAAGGAAAATGATAGAGTAATAGTAAAGAATATAGAGAAATTCAATGAGGATGTCTGGCATTACATTCTTAATAATATAAATTCTAATGATATTCCTTCATGCCTTGCACTAGGAAAAGCGGCACAGAAAAGAAAGAACTACGAAGAGGCAAGAAAATGGTATACAAGAGTAATGGAGATGGATGAGCCTTTTAATGGTGTAACTTCAATACTCGCTTGTTATGAAGAAGAAACAAAAGAAATGCTTGCAAATATTAGAAAAAGCAAAGAGACGAAAACAGCTTCATTTGAAAAAGTACATGAACTAAACTTACAGCAAGAGGCTATATATAAAAAATGGAGTGATATTATGGAAAAGTACCTTAATAGTGGTGATGATATCACAGAACAATACAAAAGAGAGTATATAGCTCTTATAGCTGGATATGCGAGATTTGAGAGAAATAAAGGGAATTATAAAGGAGCAATGGAATTATTAGAAAAAGTTCCTGATACATTTCCTGATATTCATAGGATATATGCAGAAGAGGCTATGCTCTATCAACATAAAACATATAAGAACAGCTATTACAGTTTGGATAAATCTATTGATACATTTAAAAAGGCATATGATGCTATTTCAAAGCATAAAGGCTCTAAAGCCTTATATCATAAAAGCATGAAAAGTATTTTGATACCATTGGCAAATTCATATTTCTACTCTAAAAGATATGATGAAGCCGAGGAAATATGTGATCGTGTATTAAAAATGGATAGCAAGGAGAAAAGTGCAATCAAACTAAAGAATAAAATAGCAAGCATTAATGTTTAATCAAATTTGATTAACATTAGGGTAATATAGGAGAGCAAATCATGGGGATTATTTTGAATAAATCTAAGCCTGCATTTGATGAATTGAAAAGCACCAATTCATTTGGAGAATTTTTTATGAATGGCCTTAGAGATTACTACACATATGGATTTAAGTCATATGATCAGTATTTGAAAGGTCAAAGGATAATAAATGAACGATGGAAGATTTTTTCAAAGATACTGGGTTCGGAATGGGTTTTAGAAGAGGGAAGTGGTGGCAGAAATTTTATCATTTTGAAAGCAAAGCCTGTCGGAACTCAAAATCCTTTTAGTATTTTTTACTTCTTACATAATATTAGTATAATAGGTGATTATCTCAACTACTTACTAGATCTGGATGAAAGATCCTCATTGAGAGGAGGACTGGTAAATATTCCGGTAGATTTGAAAAGATTGGATTTTGTAGAAGGTAAGAATGGAGTACAGAATCTAGAAGATGTAAATAATGTCGAGTATTCAATTATTGAGAATTGGAAGCATTCACTTGCTGTAGAAACATATAAGCAGATATGCAATGGAATATTACCTCTAGGTTACTTAATTGTGATTGATAAAGAAAAAATACAAGAAGGCAATTCTACAAACAATAAATCAATTACTGTAAATAAGAAAGACAATATAATTGATATGGTTTTTGTAGTAAATGGATACAAATATTATACGACTATTGATAGCGGTAAGGAGATAGATAATGAGAATTTTCGAATCAGAATTAATAGGCAAATGAATATTTGGTCCTATCGTACAATGGAGCCGCCAAAAAGCTATAAGGACATATATGCCAATTTGAGTACAAGAACAGATTATCTGTATGGTTTAGGGGTTCTGGGCGATTTAAGAGATTTTACTGAAAAGAGGAATACCTGGATAATAGATCAATGCAAAAATGCTGACAGTACCTTTAAAAAATATATCTACAATAAGAAATCAGGGAATAATTACTGGTTTAAGTCAAAGCTGACAATGCAAGAAATTTTTAAAGACTTACTTTGCAATAGTGCTGATAGTGAGAATAATAATTTAGTAAACAGCTTTGTATCATTATGTAATTTTTTCTCTCATTACTATCCTATGGGAACAATAGGAAGTCTATTGTCCACAAGATGTAAAAATATAAGCAATGATACATATTATGATATGTTCAAATTTAAACATAATTATTTACAACAGACATTGTATGATTTTAATTTGATTGATTTATTGTATGCTATAGAACATTTATCTGTATTATGTGTAATACAATATTCTCATGGCATTAAATTAAATACATATGAGGATATAGCTATTCCGATAGAGATACGAATAAGTGCTGTAGATGGTAGGGAATATGTATTGTATTATCATATTATTGAAAAGAAAATAAAGGCTATGAGGCTTGAATTTATTAACAGCATAAAAATGTATTCTGAAGTTAAAAGTATTAAAAAAGTACGTAGGTTTATAAAGAGGGATGGAAATAAAAAAAGGGTAGAAGAGGAAATATTAGAGAATGTAACAATTGATGCAAAAGATATTGCGCATCAAATTATTACCGCCAGAGAAATGCTGCCATATATATGGGGAACAGGAGTAGAAAACTGTGCAGTTAGTGATGATTGGGAAAATTTACTTGCTTCTTATGAAATGGAGATTCAGTATAATCCTGAAGAGGAATTATATATCAGCAATAGAATAAAAAAGGAAAATAGAAATAGGGAATTATCAAATATAAGAATATTTCCAACCAAGGAATTGAGAAGATGGGTTAGAAGCTATTATAAACGTATAGGTAAGTACATATCTCCCGGAGATTTGGATTTCAATATTGATGATGATGTTGAATCTATTTGTGATGTGTATTTTTCTAAGAAAGCACCTTATGGAGAAGTGGATACTGACTATATACAAAATAAAGAAAAAGAATATAAGGAAGAAGGATATATAGTTAAGGGTAAAATAGTTAAAGAGTATGTAGGTCATGCTGCATTATTTAATACACTCTTTAGCAATTATACAGTTGTTTTGGCTAACTCAATACTTGAGTGTTCTAAAAAAGACAATAAGTTATTAGGGGATGTACTTGAAAAAAATGTAACACAGACTTTTAACTACTTTAACGAGTGTGAAATTAAAAAAATTGTAGATGAATTATCCAATATTATAGAAGATTCAGAATTGATAAATTTTAATGGTGAATCTAGATTTTTATTTCCTGAGTCTGATTATCTTTTTGATGTTTTGCCACTGACAAAGATTGAAGCAAGATGGTTACTTACAATTCTAAATAATCCTTTAGCATCACTTTTTATGACTGAAAGTGATATAAAAAGAGTAAAGGAGAAGATAAAATTAGCTCCTTATAAAGTGAAACCGCTAGACTTTAATTGTATTAATTATTTTGATAGATATAATTTTGAACACAAGGATCTTAAAGGAAAAAAGACTGTTAACCAAGATGGGAGAATTAGCAATAAAGATCTTAAAGTCTTGAAGATAATTAAAAAAGGAATATCTGAAGGCTTTAAACTAAAGATCAAATATAGGAATTGGAGAAAACAGCCAATATGGATAACTTGTGCCCCTTGTTGGATTGAATATTCAATACGTGACGATTTATTTAGACTGTGGTATGTGCGTAATGGAAAATCCGGCATATGTATTATTAATATTCCTCGTATTGAAAAAGTTATAGAGCTTACCAATATGAAATATGATATAAAGGAACAAAGTATGCTCTTAGAGAGTATTTATAAAGAATCAATGCAGGAAATACAGGTTGAATTTTTTCAGGGAGATAGAAATATTTTAGATAGAATACTGACAGAATTCTCTTTATGGGAGAAAAAATGTGTTTTTGATTCTGTATCAAAATATTATAGGATGACTTTATATTATTCTAAAATGGATGAAAGCGAAATAATGATGAGATTATTAAGCTATGGACCTTTTATAAGAGTAGTGGCTGATGATGATAATTATGTTCTTTCTGAAGTCAGGAATAGAATAGTAAAGCAATATAAGCTGAATCAGATAAGAAAACTTGAAAGTGAGAAAAATGACAAATCAATAATAAGTAGATAGAAAGTAGCAGTTCTTTTCTTTTTTAAGAAAGGAGCTGCTACTTTTTTTCGGATACGATAAAATATGCTATTTTTTTTTACGGATACAAAGAAGAAAAAAATAAGAAAAATAGATATACTGAGTGTACAAAATGAGTTAAAGAGTTGAAGAAATAGGGGGTGTATGAATGATTAAGGCAAGTGCATTAAGCGTAGTTAAAGATGTTAATATTGAGAACAGTATGTATCCCAGCTTATCTTGTTTGCTTAGAAATAATCAAAATATGATTATTGAGTCTGCAAAAGAATGTGAGGAGCTTCCGGAAGTCATTGTCAATCTTGCATTGAGATTGCTTGACCATGATGAACTCATAAAGAATATCATAAATGATATCAGAGTACTTTACACATCAAAGAAAGATGAGTTTCACATTGATTTATCAGGCAGGCAAAAGAGAGATAAAGATTTAATAATAAATCTGTTTCAGGATATGTATGGAATAATTTCTTTTCTACATTATACTCAGGAAAATGAAATACTTAATGGAAAGATTGCTTTCACACCAAAAGCACAGGCTTTTATTACAGGACAATACCTGGAGATAGCTGTATATAGACGTACTTTTGAGATCATAAAAAGATTATCAAATAAGTACAACAAGAAATTCAAGGTATATAAAAATGTGCGTGTTGCCACCAGAGAAGGGCAGATGAAGAATGAATTTGATCTAGTGATTGAATTTAATGGAACTTTCTATGTACTGGAGATTAAATCAGGTAAGAATTTCAGAGAATTTGACAAGTATATGAACATAGGTCAAGAGTATAAGATAGTGCCAAATAGATTTTTACTGGTTGATAATTATCTTACAGATGAGCAAGCAGTATCAGTGGAATATTTTTGCGATTACTATGTGTCAAATTTAATAGGAGATTCACTGGAAAAGAAAGTAACTCTAATGATTGAAAATGATTTGAACGGAGGATATCAGAAATGAACACATATTCTGTTTTTAACGATTCTAAAATGTATAGATCAGATATTGATGAGCAGCAAGAAGTTAGTATTCCGTCTTATCCCATATTTGCTCTTAAGAAAAATGAAGAGATACATCGTACGCTCGTAATATATAAAAGAGAATCTATAGAGCAAATTCAGGAAAAGATAGATTCAACAGATAGAGCTATTATAGAGGAAATTGCAAGATCTAAATATTTGACAACTAATCATATATATAAATTTGTCAGTCTTAGAGGTGTTAATTTATCTAGACGCAATCTGCATAAGAGAATGCTTAAATTAATGAAATATCGTCTGGTTAAGGAGAGTGAGATACTTCTTCCGGGTGTGGTTAATGGTATTAAATATTACGAAGTTGATATCAACGGCTATAGGATTGCATTGAGTAGGGGAGTTATATTCAATTATGGAAATAGATACTTATCATTTAATAAGAAGATGGAAATGGGAATAGTTGATACACCACAGGATGTGAAACGAATTCTGGTAGGTAATCAGATCATAATAGGTCTTCTACAAAGTAAGGCAAAGATGGAACGCTTTGGAGTAATGGAGACATTCAGATATGATGGAATTAATCTTGATAATTGCATTATTCGCACTGCGGCAAATGTTAAAATTGACAACACATCTGTTTTGGCATATGAGGTTGTTAGAGACTGTTCGGAGGCGTATCAAAAACTTGCCGAAAAGGTACAAAGGTATTACAAAATACTGCAAAGTAAGAAATACTTGGAAAGTAATTACCATGGCGATTTGACTTTTCCACAATTAATAATTTGTGGTGAGTCTTTGGAACACAATCGTAAAATAGTTGAATATTTAAAAAGTCAAAATCTATGGAATTCGGAGGATGTAATTCTTTTCACAGAGGATCTTTTGAATATTAAAGATACACTACAATCTATTTATGAGATTACAGGTGAAGAAGGGATAAGGTGGTATAGATTACCTGAGAGTAAAGCAGGATGATTATATTGACATTGTCAATGGTTTATTAAATTTTGAGGAGTAAGATTTATGACTTATGTACCATACAGAACTGCTACAGGAAACAGCTGGATATCTGTAGATTCACATCTGCTTTCGGATGGAAGAATGTTTATTATTGGTGAAATAAATTCAGAGCTTGCCTGTGAGTTTGTGCAGGAGCTTATGTATTTACAAAAAGAAAAACCTGAATCAGATTTGAAGATTTATATTTATTCTCCAGGTGGAGAGGTCACAGCCGGTTTAATGATTTATGATGCTTTAAAAGGCTTAGATATAGATTTTGAAATCTACTGCATGGGTATGGCTGCCTCAATGGCTGCAATTATTCTGGCAGGAGGGCAAAAGGGAAGAAGGTATATTATGCCACATTCAAAAGTAATGATACATGAACCCTTAATTGCTGGAGGTGTTGGTGGCAGTGCAACATCTATACAAAGAACAGCTGAATCAATCTTGGAAACAAAGCGTATTTCAGTTGAATTACTTGCCAAAGATACAGGAAAAAGTATTGAAGAGGTTGAGAAAGCTATCTCTTTTGATAACTATATGAATGCACAAGAGGCTATAGACTTTGGAATTTGTGACAGTATAGTTACTAAGATAATTTGAGGAGGAGATATATGGATAGAGTAATACTTGGAGATGGATGCTTTGTAGATGATGCTATTGGTACATTCAGACCAAATAATAATCAAATAGTAGTAGGATGTTCAGGAACAGGCAAGTCTATGTCAGTAATGCTTCCAACGATACTGGATATGAATGAAAGCAGTATGATAGGAACTTACTCAAAAGCCGGAGAGGCAAGGAGAATTGCAGAATACAAAAGAATAAGAGGATATAGGTCATATATTTGTGATTTAACAGCTCCGGAAAAAAGTACCGTAGGATTTGATCCGTTGAGATTTGTAACAAGTTATCTGGATGTAGAAGACTTATCAAAAAATATAGTTCTGGCAGATCCGGATTCTAAGAATGCAAGAGATATTTACTGGAATGACAGTGCAGTATCTCTTCTAAACTCTTTGATACTTGCTACATTGATGACAAAAGATAATGCGAATATGGCAGATGTAGTAGAATTATTTGATAACCTTACACTTAGTGAGAGTGGAAAAGGAATACTTACTTCTTTAGATGACTACTACAAAAAAATAAGAGCGAAAGCAGGTAACTGTCAGGCAGTTACATTGTTTTCTGATTATCAGCAACTACCATATAATACAGCCGGTTGTGTTAGAGATACATTAGCAAAAGCTCTAAGAAGATTGTTTCCGGAACCTATCAAAAAATTGATGCGTAAGAGGGAACAAATTGACTTTGAGAAGATTGCAACAGAAAAAACATCTCTTATTATCATTACTTCTCCGGTTAATGTGTCACTGTATCTATTTGCAAATCTTTTGTTTAGTTCGGCAATTAAACAACTTTTAGAGTATGCAGAAGAATGCTATAATCAAAGACTTCCTATACCGGTAAGGTTAATGTTTGATGATTTTGCATGTGCTGCAAAGATAAATGATTATTCAAAACATATTGCAATATTTAGAGCGGCCGGTTTAAGTGCAATGATGCTTTTGCAGAGTGAAGATCAGCTTAGAGAATTATATTCAGACGCAGAAGCTACAAATATACTCAATAATTGTTCGTGTTATGTATATTTTCCCGGAGGTATGGATCTCACGACCTGTAGGAATGTTTCTCAGAGATTGGATGTACCGGTTACAGATATAATGTATGCTCCGACAGGAAAAGTTATAGTAATGCAGTCCGGGAAAAAACCGGTAACAGTTCCAAGATATGATATTTTGAAAAGTAAGGAATATAATAAATTTATTACAATGACAGGCAGAAATAATAGAGAAATAAACTATAAAGAAAATTAAATTATAAGAGGTCGATAAATTAGAATGAAGCATGAAATATTTGTAAATGAACTTCGTAAAAAAATGAAAACAAGTGAAATTAATGTAAATAAACAATATAACACCAGTCAAAATAGACCTAGTTTGGAAGAAATACTTAGGACAAAGTTTAATGAATTATTTTATGATACAGATGATGATAATAATGATTGAATAATATAAAAATAAGTTTAGCCAACTTGTACGTAACTTGACAATTTGAAAATAAAAAATATACTATATACTAACTAGAATAAAGGAGATATATTAATGTCAAATTACAATATAAATACAATATGTGTACAAGGCGGTTATGAGCCTAAAAATGGAGAGCCAAGAGTGCTTCCAATAGTACAGTCTACAACTTTTAAATATGAGTCATCACAGCAGATGGGAAATCTATTCGATTTAAAGGAAGCAGGATACTTCTATACAAGACTTGCAAATCCTACAAATGATGCTGTAGCAAATAAGATATGTCAGCTTGAAGGCGGTGCGGCTGCTATATTGACATCATCCGGACAAGCTGCCAACTTCTATGCCATATTAAATATAGCAGGTGCAGGTGATCATGTTATCGCATCTTCAGCTATCTATGGAGGAACTTACAATTTGATAGCTAATACAATGAAGAATATGGGTATAGAAGCTACATTTGTGGATCCGGATATTTTGCCAGAAGAGCTTGAAAGTAAGTTCAAACCAAATACAAAGCTGGTTTTTGGTGAAATTTTATCTAATCCTTCACTTAAAGTTCTAGATATAGAAAAGTTTGCAAATGCAGCACATAAGGCAGGTGTGCCTTTAATAGTTGATAATACATTCCCTACTCCTATCTTTTGCAGACCTTTTGAGTGGGGAGTTGATATAGTTACACATTCAACTTCAAAATATATGAATGGTTCAGCAAATGCTGTAGGTGGAGCAGTTGTAGACTCAGGAAATTTCGACTGGGAAAAATACAGTGAAAAATTCCCCGGGCTTACAACTCCGGATGAAACATATCATGGAGTAGTATATACAAAAAGCTTTGGTAAGGCTGCATATATTACAAAGATGACTACTAATTTAATGCGTGATTTGGGGGCAATACCTTCACCACAGAATTCATTCTATCTTGGATTTGGTATGGAAACATTACATTTGAGAATGGAAAGACATTATGAAAATGCTTTAGCTATTGCTAAATATTTAGAAAAGCATCCTAAGATATCTTGGGTTTCATTCCCGGGACTTGAAAATGATAGTCAGTATGCTTTGGCACAAAAATATCTTCCAAAAGGAACTTGTGGAGTTGTATCATTTGGTATTGCAGGTGGCAGAGAAGCAGCAGTTAAATTCATGGATTCGTTAAGACTGGCAGCTATAGTTACTCATGTGGCAGATGCAAGAACCTGTGTACTACATCCTGCATCAACTACACATAGACAGATGAATGATGAAGAACTTGTGGCAGCAGGAGTATCACCTGATCTTATAAGAATTTCTGTGGGTATAGAAGATGTTCGTGACTTAATAGCTGATATTGAACAGGCATTGGAAAAGTAAATTTAAAGAAAGTGAAAATATGAATACAAAAGAAAAATTTAAAAAGTATCAGGACTGGTTATTTAAATGTTCTGCATACCAGATGGCGTTAAATATTATTGGAATTGATAAGCAGACGGTTGCACCAAGTGCAGGAGCTGCTTATAGAGATGAGAGATCTGCCTATTTGGCAGGAGAACTCTTTAGCTTAGAAACAGATAAAGAAATAGTTGATTTATTGAAAGATTTAAAAGATGATCCTGAGGTAAATGATGAGGAAAGACGTGCTATAGAACTTTATTATAAAAGAGCTTTGGATACTGTTTGCATACCTAAGGAAGAGTTTGTGGCTTTTAAAAAGCTTTGTGATGAGTCATTCGATGCATGGATGCTAGCAAAATCAAAGGCTGACTATTCTATATTTGAGCCATATTTAAAGAGAGTAATAGAGAGTCAAAAAAAGTTATACGGTTATAGAAGCAGTGATAAGAGCATATATAATCAGATGCTTGATGATTTTGAGCCGGGTATGGATGAGGAAAAATATGATGCATTCTTTAATGCATTAAAGGAGAGACTAGTTCCGCTTATAAAGAAGGTAACAAAGGCAAAACAGATTAAAGAGGATTTCCTACATCAAAGCTTCCCTATAGAAGATCAAAAGAAATTTATGGATGATTTACTCAAGTACTTACATTTTGATTCTTCATGGGGGTATCAAAATGAGTCTGAGCATCCATTCACTTCCTGGACATGTCAAAATGACTGCCGTACAACTACAAAGTATCTGGATTCAAATGTGGCATCAGCTATTTTATCCACTGTACATGAAGTAGGACATGCATATTATGAGCATAATACCAATCCAAAATATGATGGAATGATCCTATCAGAAGGTATATCTTCAGGAATGCATGAATCACAGTCACGTTTATGTGAGAACTATCTTGGACGTACTATGGCTTTTTGGAAATATAATTATCCGAAGTTACAGGCATACTTCCCTAAGCAGTTAGGTGAAGTAAGTTTGGAAGATTTTTATAAGGCAATCAATGTCTCTAAGCCTTCATTTGTCCGTACGGAAGCAGATGAGCTCACATATCCATTGCATGTTATGATTCGCTATGAAATAGAAAAGGGATTGTTTAATGGTACTATTTCTACAGAAGGACTTGATAAAACCTGGAATGCTAAATATAAGGAATATTTGGGAATAGATGTACCTAATGATAAACTTGGTATCTTACAGGATGTGCACTGGTCAGATGGAAGCTTCGGATATTTCCCAACATATGCACTTGGAACAGCATTTGCAGCACAGTATGTACATGCAATGAAAAAGGATCTGGATGTAGATAAATTACTTGAAAACAATAAATTTGATGAAGTGATGAATTGGTTAAAAGAAAATATTCATACCTATGGCTTTCGCTATGAGGCACCTGAGCTTATGAAGATGGTAACAGGAGAAGAATTTAATGTAAACTACTTCCTAGACTATATTGAAGAGAAATATACAAGGCTATATCAGCTATAGAACTAAGGCTCTCATTCCCTTAAAAAACACTATTATTTAAGGGAATGAGAGATTTTAATTATTTCACTCAGTCTAGGTTCAGTTGAAGGTGCACTTAGAAAATTGGTATTATTGGATGAACTTAAGAGAGAAGGATCAGGTAAAAATACTTATTATAGACTGAACTAAATTAATAGAACATTTATAGACATATCGTTTTGAACAGGTATGTCTTTTTTATTTTCTTTGTAGTAGAGTGAGAGTTGCGATTAGGATTGTAAAACAAAGGTTATAAAGTTGCTACCTGAACTGTAACGAGTGAGAAAATATTAAAAAGAAATAGAGTAGTAGGATGTAGGATTTTCTAATCAAAAATGTTATTATTGTAATAGTGTGGTGTTTTGTGCAAATAGATAAAAATATAAAATTTTGTACAGTAAATAACATAAGAACTGAGTCCGTACAATGGGACAGAATAAGTATTATAATAAAATGGAGAGTGGAATATATGGATAGAAAAGAGTACAGTGCAAGTGCTGTAAAATTATCCTTCTGGTTCATGGAATTTCGTAAAGTTGTAAGTTTACTTGCAGCGGGGAAGACTTTAGAAGAAATAAAAGAAATCAATAAAAAAGAAAATATATTTGGTGCACCAACTATACTTCGTTCTGAACAAATATTCAATACTGTTTCAGGAAGAATAAAAGCGATGGATAAAAGTTTCATAGAGATATTTCAAAACAGTGATGTTACAACACAGAAACTATTTGCACTTATTGCAACACTCAGCCTTGATACACTATTCTTTGATTTTGTTTATGAAGTTATTAGAGAAAAGATGATTATTGGCAGTAATACATTTGCTGATAGCGATATTCGAATATTCTTTAAGGATAAACAGTTACAGAGTGACAAAGTGGCAAAGTTAACAGATGCAACCCTTAGAAGATTGGGAGGCTCATATAAAACAATGCTTTTTGAGGCTGGACTCACGGATAAGGGTAAAACAGAAAGAAAAATATTAAAGCCGATATTAGATCCGATTATGGAAAGATGGCTTAAAGACCACAATATGGAAGCCTGTTTTAAGGCATTGACAGGAGTTAGATGATGGCAGACTTAGCAAAAAGGCTTGATGAAATGGAAGCTGAGATAAAAAAAACTAAATTTCGCCAAAGTAGCGGAAGAGCAAATGAGGTAAACTACTGGGTATTTGACTATCCTCCGGAAAATGAAATGGAAGTTCGTGAGCGGATAAAGTATCTTAAGAATAAAAATCAAAAGGGTGCAGACGAGTTTGAACTGGTGGTTTTTGATCTATATGATATAATCATTGACTTTCTTGAAGATAAAAACTTTATGGAAAAATGTTTTGATTTTGAAAAGAAAAAAGGTTTTGAAAGAATAACAAAGGCAGTAAATAATTCTATGAAGTTCAATGATGATGACAGCATTATTGTAAATTACATAAAGGAAAACACACCGGATAATGCAGTAGTATTTTTGATCGGAATAGGCAAATGCTATCCAATTCTTCGCTCACATAAGGTACTTAACAATCTACATCAGGCATTTGTGAAAGCACCTGTTGTTATGTTTTTTCCGGGCACATATAATGAGCAGGAACTTATTCTTTTTAATGAGATAAAAGATGATAATTACTACAGAGCATTTAAGCTCGTAAAATAGGAGGCAGTAAAATGCAGATTAAAGATATGTTTGCCAAAAAGATTGACCGTGAAATTCAGGGAGTAATCATTGTCGGACAGGGAGAAGAAACAAATGTATCACAGGAACTTGAAGAATATGTGGTTACGAGAGAGCTGCAAAAGCACTTTGCAGATTTTTTTAATGCATACAAAAAGAGTATTGATGGAAATACACCAAAGATGGGAGTATGGATTTCAGGTTTCTTTGGAAGTGGTAAATCACATTTTTTAAAAATACTATCATATCTTTTAGACAACAAATTGGTTGGGGATAAGCATGCCATAGACTATTTTATTGAGGACAAAAAGATAACAGATAATAAAGTACTCTCAGATATGCAACTGGCAGCAAATATACCTGCAGATGTTGTTCTTTTCAATATTGATTCAAAAAGTGAGTCAAACGGTAAGCAAAATAAAGATGCTATTGTCAATGTATTCTTGAAGGTTTTTAATGAGATGCAGGGATTTTGCAGTTCCATGCCTCATGTTGCAGACCTTGAGAGAAGACTGGTTGAAGTGGGTAGATTTGATGAGTTCAAAGAGGCATTTGAAGATGAGTATGGAGACTCATGGGAGGAATCCAGAAAAGACTTTGACTTTATTCAAGACAGCGTGGTAGATGCACTTGTAAGTATGGAATATATGAGCGAAGCAGCTGCAAGAAACTGGTGTGAGAAGGCTATCGAACCTTATAACATAAGTATAGAAGATTTCGCAAGACGTGTGAAATCATATATAGAAAGCAAGGGAAATAATCACCATGTAGTATTTCTTGTAGATGAAATAGGACAATACATTGGTGATGATTCCAAACTAATGTTAAATCTACAAACAGTAACAGAAGAGCTTGGTAAAGAATGCATGGGAAAAGCTTGGGTAATAGTTACTTCACAGCAGGACATAGACTCTATTACCAAAGTAAAGGGAAATGATTTCTCAAAGATTCAGGGACGCTTTGATACAAGATTATCCTTATCAAGTGCAAATGTAGATGCGGTTATCAAAAAAAGAATTCTTGATAAAACAGATACGGCAGCACAGACACTTGGACTCTTATATGAACAAAAAGCGACTATCATTAAGAATTTGATTGTATTTAATGATGGTGTTGAAAAAAAGCTTTATGCAAATGAAAATGATTTTACAGAGAGCTATCCATTTGTTCCATACCAGTTCAATTTGCTTGCAAGTGTGTTGACATCAATTCGTACACATGGTGCCTCAGGTAAACATTTGTCAGAAGGTGAGCGCTCTATGTTGGCTCTATTTAAGGAGTCTGCATCAACATTGAAAGAAAAAGAGATGGGTGTAATTGTACCGTTCCATCGTTTTTATGATGCCTTGGAAAACTTCCTGGATCATAGTCATAAGGGAGTTATAAGTAAAGCCTATGATAACAACTATATAAATCCTGAGCAGAAAGAATCAGATGTTTTTACTATTAATGTATTAAAGACATTGTTTATGATCAAGTACGTAATGGAAATAGAATCAAATATTGACAATATCACCAGTCTGATGATTGAAAATATTGATGATGATCGTATCGAACTAAAGGGTAAAGTTGAAGAAGCGATCAAGATACTTATAAATCAGATGCTGGTACAAAAAAATGGAAATATCTATTTGTTTTTGACAGATGAAGAGCAGGAAATCAACAATGAAATTGAAAAAGAAAATGTTGAAATGTCAGAAGTCATTACAAAGATCTCAGAAATGATATTTGAAGATATTTTTATAGATAAAAAATACCGCTATCCGGAGTTTTCCGGTAGATACTCATTTTCATTTAATCAGGTAGTAGATGATAGACCTTATAAGTCAAATCAAAACTTTGATATAGGACTTCGCATTCTTACACCTTGGTATGATGGAGGTATGGATGATGCTACACTTCGTATGAAGTCAGGACAGGGCAGAGAAGTTTTGGTAGTACTTCCAAATGATGATGAATTTTTGACAGAGATGAGAGCCTATCTAAAGATTGAAGGATTCCTTAGAAAGAATACATCTGCAAAGCTTGCAAAATATGAAAAGATAAAAGAAACAAAGCGTGTTGAGATGAGAGAACGCAATGACAATGCAAAGCTTTATCTTACTGAAGGGTTAAAAGAGGCGACTATTTATGTAAATGGTGATATTGCCAGGTTGTCATCTAAGGAAGTGAATAATAAGATAAGCGAAGCCATAGGTCGTTTGGTACAGACAGTTTTCCACAAACTTTCATATATTGATACCGCAATGGGAGAGTCAGATATTAGAAAGCTTTTGCAATCCACAAATCAGATGCAAATGCAATTGGCCGGTGGTACAGTAGCGAATACACATGCATTGGATGATGTACAAGGCTATATTGCTATGAATTCAAGAAACCATATGAAGACATCTATGAAATCTGTAAAGGATCGTTTTATGAAAGCACCATATGGATTTGTAGAGGATGATATCAACTGGTTGATAGCATGTCTGTTTAAGAGAGGAGGTATTGCCTTTAGTGTAAATGGAGTGCCTGTAAATTTAGACAATAAATCTGATGACGAAATATTTAACTATATCACCAAAAAAGCATTTGTAGAAAAGCTTTTGATGGAAGAGAGAGTGCGTGTTAGCGAAAAGGATAAAAAGGCAGTTCGTGATGTAATGAAAGAAGTATTTAATACTACCGTATCCACAGAAGATGAAGATAGTATCATGAGGGATTTTAAGAGATTGTCATCAAATATGTTAAATGAGATGGATAAACTGGAGGTATATTACAGACAGTACAATTATCCGGGAAAGAATGTACTTGATAGTGGCAAACGCCTGTTACAGTCAGCAATACAGATTAACGGAGCATTGGAATTTTTCTCACATATCTCAAAATATAGGGATACTTTCTTTGATATGGCAGAGGACTATGAACCTGTAAAAGCATTCTTTGGAGGCGAGCAGCAGAATATATTTATGCGATCATTGGATATGCTTGCAATATATGAAGACAGTAAGACCTATATTGTGGATAGCGAATTGGAAGAGGTTGTTGAGAAGATGAGAGCTATTCTAAAACAGGATAAGCCGTATAAGAATATACCTAAACTCCCGGAACTTAGAGAGAAGTTCACAAGTTGCTATACAAATATTTTGGATGACCAGCTAAAGCCTGTAAAGGATTCTATACGTCAGGATAGAGATCGTGTATTTGAAGTTTTGAATACAAAATCATATAGAGACGAGAAATCTTCACGGTATGCGAAAGCTTTTGATGAGCTTATGGATGGAGTAAGTGAGTGCAATAATGTTTCGACTCTTCGTAGTTTTGCAGACAAGGCAGAGGCGTTGAAACTTCGTCTGCTAAATGAGATGACAGCAGAGGACAATAGAATAGCACTGGAAGTTGCGAAAAGACTGAGATTGGAGCAAGAAAAGAGAAAGGAAGAAGCAAAACAGCGTGGTGATGAAGTAAAGGCTGAAGCTTTTATTGAAGATGTCAAGCAGGAATTTAAGGTTCGTACTACAAAAAATATTTCCATAAAAACGGTAGCTAAAACTGCTTCTTGGAGACTCGAAAGTAGGGAAGACGTTGATAAATATCTGGCTTCACTTCGTGAGAATCTTTTAAAAGAGATAAATGAGGATATTATTGTAAATATTGAGTTGTAAATAATATTCATATATAAAACATATAAAAAATAACAGGAGAGTTGTATGAATAAGGCAGCCATCAAAAACTTTGCTATTTGGGCAAGAAATAAACTTATTGCAGATATTAGCTACCGTGCAGGACTTATGGGAATAAAATCGGATGGAATAGAAAATGCCCTGCCGCAGTCTACACCGAGCACGGAGTTTTATAATATTGGAACTGAAAATCCCTATTCTATAAGTGGAGATGCTATAAAGCAGAGAAGAAGACTGGTAGAAGTTATTCGCCGGAAAGAAAATGAAAGTGATTATGCTACAGCCTATAAATATATCATTGAAGAAGTAGCTTATACTTGGTTTAACCGTTTGATTGCTATACGCTTTATGGAGGTAAATGATTATTTACCTTCTCATATGCGTGTGCTTTCTTCTGATACCGGAAAGCTTGAACCTGATATAGTGACAAATATATGTGATGCAGAGTTGGAACTTACAGCTGAAGAAAGAGAAAAAGTAATACAGCTAAAGACAGAAAATCTGCTGGATGAACTTTTTTGTATGCTCTTTATTAAGCAATGCAATGCATTAAATGAATATTTGCCTGAACTTTTTGAAAAAACGAATGATTATACCGAGCTGCTTTTAAATATTTCTGTTATTGATAAGGATGGAGTGGTATATAAGCTGGTTCATGATATATCAGAGGATGACTTCAATATAGAAAAAGGCGGACAGGTTGAGATCATAGGATGGCTGTATCAGTATTATAATACAGAGCCAAAGGCAGAGGTATTTGGCAGACCTTCAGGCACAAAGATAAGAAAAGAGGATGTTCCTGCGGCAACACAGCTTTTTACACCCGACTGGATCGTAAGATATATGGTAGAAAACAGCCTTGGTCGATTATGGGTGGAAGGACATCCAAATGATGAGCTGAAGTCAAATTGGAAGTACTATCTGGAAGAGGCAAAGCAGGAGCCTGAGGTAGAGGAAAAACTGGCGGAAATCCGAAGAGAGTATGCCGGACTAAATCCAGAGGATATCAAGATAATTGATCCATGTATGGGAAGCGGTCATATTTTGGTATATGCATTTGATGTATTGATGCAGATATATGAAAGTACAGGATATGGTCAGAGAGATGCGGCTAGAAGTATATTAGAAAACAATATCTATGGTCTGGATATAGATGATAGAGCATTCCAGCTGGCATATTTTGCTGTAATGATGAAGGCAAGACAGTATAACCGTAGGATTCTAACCGGTGAGTATAAGCCAAATCTATATTCTATAAAAGAGAGCAATGCAGTCAATAGAGCTCATATAAAATACTTTGGTATGGGCCTAAGTGAAGTTGATAAAGAAAAAGCTATAACTCAGATAAATGGTCTACTTGATACATTTATAGATGCCAAGGAATATGGCTCTATACTAACAGTGGAAGAATATGACTGGGAGCTTTTGGAAAGGTTCATAGAAGATAGTGATTCCTCCGGCCAAATCAGTATGGAAACAGTGGGTATAGAGGACACAAAGGAAAGACTATTGCAACTGATAGCACAGGGTAAGGTGCTGGGGGAGAAGTACTGGGTAGCGGTTACGAATCCACCGTATATGGGTAATATGCCATTTAAAACAACAGAATATATTAAAGAGTATTATATAGATGAAAAATATGACTTATATTCAGTATTTATAAAGAGATGTTCTGATTTTATTGTTAGAAATGGTATAACTTCTATAATAACACAACATACATGGATGTTTATTTCTAGTTTTGAAAAGTTTCGAGAAAAACTTATGATGAAAAACTATATTTCAATACTACACTTAGGGACTAGAGCATTTGAAGAGATAGGTGGAGAAGTAGTTCAAACAGTAGTGACTATATGTAGGAATACATTTATTCATAATATTAAAGTAACTGTAAATAGACTTGTAGATTATTTGTACGCAAAGGAGAAGGAAAAAGCATATTTAGAGAATAAAAATGTATATACAATAAAGCAAGATAACTTTAATTTATTGCCAGGTAAACCAATAGTATATTGGCTCCAAGATTCATATTTTTCAGCACTTGAAAAAAAATCATTTATTCGTCTATTTGTTGAAAAGAAAGCTGGAGTTGTTACAGGAAATGATAATTATTTTGTAAAAGTGTGGTACGAACCGGCTTTTTATGACATATCATTTACAGGAGCAAAACATCTAGAATATTCAAAGTATCACATAATGTCAAAAGGTGGAAGTGCTTGTAGATTTTATGGTAATTATGAGTATGTAATAAGAATAAAGGATTTATGGGATGAAAGAAAAACTAATACTTCTGTCAGGCGTGGAGATTCATCTTTTTATTTTAAAAAAGCTATTGGATGGTCACAAGTAGGAAATGCACAGAAAACATTTAGATATATAGAAAACTCTATTTGTGGTACAGCAACTCCCACAATATATTTAAAGGATGAGAGATTTTTTAATTATATACTGGGTTTCTTAAATACTAAAATAGCATTTGAGTATTTGAATGCATATAATCCAACCATTAATTTACTTACCACTGATATTTGCAATCTTCCTTTAATTATGGATGATTCAGCCCTTATAATAGTGGATAGATTAATAAATTTATCTATTTATATTTCCAAATCCGACTGGGATTCCTACGAAACCTCATGGGATTTTAAATATCACCCACTTATAAAAAATTTCATCTGTGATACTACAATAGCCACTGAGCCAAGAACCATTTTTGACACCTATCACTCATGGGTATCTGAATGCGAACAGCGATTCTTGGAACTCAAAGCCAATGAAGAAGAACTGAACCGCATCTTTATAGACATCTACGGTTTAAAGGACGAACTTACTTCTGAAGTATTAGATAAGGATATAACTGTTCATAGAATATTTGACAGTAAGGAAGATGTGCCGGAGTCTATGAAGGGTTCGGCTTATATTAGAACCAAGTGTGATGAGATAGTTTCCCTTCTTTCCTACGCCATCGGCTGTATGTTTGGTCGCTACTCTTTGGACAGCGAAGGTCTTGCCTATGCAGGTGGAGAATGGGATGAGTCTAAGTATGACACATTCAAACCTGATGCCGACAATATTATTCCGCTTACTGATGAGGAGTATTTGGAAGATGATATAATTGTCCGCCTTTGCACTTGGTTAAAGGTGGTTTATGGTGAAGATACTCTGGAAGAAAATCTTGATTTTATAGCAAAGGCACTTGGAAATAAGGGAAATACCTCTCGTGAGATTATAAGAAATTACTTTTTGAATGATTTCTTCAAGGATCATTGTCAGACATATTCAGTTACAGGTTCAGGTAAGAGACCTATCTACTGGCTTTTTGACAGCGGAAAGCAAAACGGATTTAAAGCACTTATCTATCTACATAGATATAATGCAGATACTATTGGCAATCTTCGTATCGACTATTTACACCATATGCAGCGAATCTATGAAAGTGAAAGTAGCCGCATGCAGGATACTATAGACCATAGTACCAATGCCAGAGAGGTAGCGACTGCGACTAAACGCAGAGAAAAACTTCAAAAGCAGCTGAAAGAATGTAGAGAATATGATGAGAAGATAGCCCATTTGGCACTAAGTCGTATAGAACTTGATCTGGATGACGGTGTAAAGGTAAACTATAGAAAGCTTCAGACCGCAGCAGATGGCAAGTTTTATGAGGTACTGGCAGACTCAAAGAATATAATGAGTAAAAAATAGAATGTATTTGTTAGAAATAACAGGCATCTCAATAAGTACAAATATAAAATCTCAAGTGAAGTAAAGTTTATTGCTGACAGGAGCGAAGGATGATTAAGCGAAAATTAAATAATATATTTAAAATACGTTATAATAAATAAAGTAAAAACAATAGTCAAAAATCGTTACAAGGTGGTGATTATATGTTATATGAATATTTGCTAAAAAATTATAAACCGAATGAGCCTATATTTACATCAGATATTGAATTGGGCTTGAGTGGAAATACTCTTAGACCTTTACTAAAGCAACTTTGTGATCAGGGATTATTGAATCGCTTTGATAAGGGAGTATTTTATATTCCATCACAGTCTAGATTAAAAGGTGGGATACCTATAGTAGCCGGAACAGTGGCTAAATATAGATATATAAATCGTCGAGGAAAAGTTGAGGGATATTATAGCGGTTATACATTTGCTAACCAAGTGGGAGTAACTTCACAGGTTCCTGTCACAGTTGAAATAGTATCAAATGAGGCAAGTGCTAGAGTAAGGGATATAAAAATCAAAGATCAGACAATACGTCTTAGAAAACCTAAAACAACTGTAACAAAGGATAATGCTAAAGTATTACAATTCTTGGATTTTATTTGTGAGGTGGATAGATTATCAGATGAAAGTGAAGATGTAATTTCTGATCGTATAAGAGATATCATAAAAAAGCAGAACATACAGAAGCAAGATATTGACGCTTATATTTCATTGTATCCACTTAAAGTATATAAGAATTTCTATGAAAGGGAGCTATATGATGTATTTGCATAATGACAAAGAGTTGTATAAGAAAATACCTAAAGCATTGTTTAACAGTAAAGCCTTATTTAATCCTTATCAATATTTGCCATTTAATAAGATGATGAGTTGGGATAATGAGAATGAAAGATACATAGAAAATGGTAAAAATGTACTAGTAACCGATGAGGTTGGGGTTGGTAAAACATTTGAAATAGGAATAATTTTAAGAGAATTGTTGCATTTGAATCCGGAGCTAACTGCTTTGATCTTATGCCCTGTAAAGCTATGTGAGAATTGGAAGAAAGAATTATATGATAATTTTTATATAGGAGCAATCAATTACTATAAGGAAAAAACTTTTGGTCAAATAACAATAGTACCTTATTCATATTTTTCTTCCGCAAGTTCAAAATCATTATCAGAAGATATAAAGAATGAATATGAGTTAAGAAATGGGGGCTGTGAAAGAGAGCAGGAAACACTATATTTGACTGAAGAATTATCGAGTATTTTACCTTATGATATTTTAATTTTAGATGAAGCTCATTATATTCGAAATAAAGGTAAATTGTGGAGATATGTTGATAGACTCATAGAAGAAAGTGAGGAAAATGAATCCAAAACAAAGATATTTATGACAGGTACCCCCGTTTTCAATAATGAAGAAGACTATAATAATATTACTGAACTATTAACGAAGGATCTACCAAAAGGAAATATTCAAGAATTTGGCATTACAAAGACTTTACAATCTGAAGCAAATTGTTATGACAAATTATTGGAGATTGAGGTGTGGAATTATCCTAAAGCAACCACTGGTAGTGGTTTAGAGAATAAACAAAGTGGAGTAACACCGAATAACATAGAAAAAGATATTATTGATGAATTATATGCTACAAAAGATGAGGATGATGGAAACACTAGGGAGAAGTCAAAATATGGTCGTTTAACCGGATTTTTAAAGAGGATAGCCTCTAGCTCTATATATTCATTGAAGAAATTTATTGAGAATAGATATGAATTTTCTACAGAAATTTTAGAATACCATGAAAGTACTGAGAAAGATTTTGATACGGAAGATTTTGAAGCTGATGATTTAAAAGATATTCTGAAAGATTGGCAGCCTAATGATGATACGAAGCTTCAGGCATTGCGGGAGTTGATTAAATCGGAGTTTGATAATAACAGTAATGAAAATAAAAAGGCTATTATTTTTTCTTGTTTTATTACTACCTGTGAGTATTTAGAAGAACATTTAGGGACTGATTATCATGTCTACTTGATTACAGGACGAACAAGTGCAGAGCAGGTTGAAAACATGAAAGCAATGTTTGAAAAAGATGAAAAACCATCAATATTAATATGCTCTGATGCAGCGAAAGAGGGTCATAATTTGCAGTTTTGTCAGCTTTTGATTCATTATGATTTGCCATATACTCCAGCAGCTATAGGTCAGCGTAATGGTAGAATATATAGAAGAGGCCAAGAAGGAATTCCAAAGGCATTTTATATGTTATTTAACCAAGGGTATGATTTGCGACTGTTTGGGGAAATAATTTTAGGAAAATGTCAGGTGATAAAAAATATGGAGGAGGAAGGTAAACTTTCCTGGATTAATATTTTACCAAATGATGCAAGGGATTATGTAAATGCTTGTATAGAACAATATATTGAAGAAAGATTAAATGAGAGTAATAAAGAAAAAATCATAGCTGCAAAAGAGTTATTAGAAAAAAAGTTTTCAGAAATAAGAATCAACGACGAGGGAAAGAAAATTAGAGATGAAAATGGAAATGTAAGTAAAGACTGGAATTATAAAAGAGCAGAGGAACTTTATAACCAAATAAATGAGAATTTTACCGGCAATATTACAGAGGCATTGACTAATTTATTTACAGATGGAAATGAGATAAATGGAAATACCTTGCAAGATTATTATAAGCAAAAATATGATGATGAATTAAAGAAGTTTTGCGAAGATTACCTGGAGGCAGATTTTAGGGAAAGTTCAGAGTCTGCGAAATATATATTTAAGGAATGTTGTAGAGAAATTCTGGGAGGAAAATATACTAAATTCTGTCATGATATGATTGATAGTGACATCACCATAGGAGAATATAAAGAACAGTTTGAACCACTGAAAGAATGGGAGCAGAATGAGAATGGGAAATGAAATTCAAATTAATAGTCTGTTAGAAAAAAGAGACAAATATCCAGCACTTTGTACAAAGCTTGATTGGTTGCGCTTGCGTTGTCTTTTGGAAACAGAAGCAATGTTGCAGAGTGATGTATCTGCTATGTACAGTAATGCAGATAGACTTATGAACAGATTTCTGTCTAAGTATTTAAATGACTCGGTAAAAGATACAGATGGTGATGGAGTATTTTATTTAAAGCAGAAATACGAGACTAAAGAACTTGAGAAAGATTTTTATGAATTTCTTTCAACAGTTGAAGCTGATGAGAATATTATTGGAAAATCATGGCAAAATAATGCTAAGGTTTTTATTGAAAAATTAAAAGAATATAGAGAAATCGGTACAATAGATGGAAACCTTAGTGAGCAGTTGATGGATTATGCAAAAAAAATCAATAATGATCCTCTTAGATATATTTATGAACTTATTCAAAATGCAGATGATTGTGAATATAATAGCATAAAAAATTGTGATGACAATGAATCCCAAGTAGAAGTAAAGATTGAGATTAAGGATGATAGTCTGATAATTACATACCCGGAAGAAGGTATGACATATTCTGATATTATTGCTATCACAACAATAGGACAGTCAAATAAAAGGCTAAAAAAGAGAAAAAGAATTATTGGAGAGAAGGGAAGAGGTTTTAAAACTATTTTTTCTGTTTGCGACTATGCGGAAATACATAGTGGTAAATTCCATTTTAAACTTTCGCAGAATTCATTTGCACCGGAATGGATTGATTCTGAACAGTCAAATCATGGAACCAAAATGATGTTGCATTTTAAGAACAATTCTGGAGAAGCAAATGACAACGAAAATAAATTTAGTGCTGGTGCAGACCTATTTGGAAAAATTAAAGAGCGCTATGGCTTTAATGAAAATAAGAAAGAGAACATATTGAAAAACTGTCCGATTATTTTCACAAATAATATAGAAGAATTGGATATTCAATATAAAAATGAAACCCTTATGATGGCTATAAAAAAGGATATCAAGACTGATAAAGACAAAAAAATGGGTATAGCAAAAATAAGATATGAAATTAAAACAGAAGGAAATCTGGAATCGCCTATTTTAGAGTGCGAGTGCTATTGGTATGAAAAGGATGTTGTGTTTTCTTATGAAGAATATAGAAGCCACTATAAGGAAATATTTGAGAACGAGAAAGAGTTTAATGAAACAGAAAAAGAGGTAAAAACATATCCCGTTGTGTTGTTAGCTCCAAAATGGGAAAATGGTATAAAAGCATGGAAAGGCAATCTGTTTACATATCTTCCCACATTTACTAATATTAATGCTCCTATATCTATTCAGGCACCATTCGAACTAAATGAAGACAGAAGTTGTATGTGGATAAATGGGCTGAAAGGAGATGAACATTCAGATACTGATGATTTTGATGAATATTTTAAAAATAAAAAGGAACTCTATACTACAAAATGGAATAGAAGGTTGTTTTTAGAATTGTTTAAAGATCAGGAAAATAATACTAGTTTGGTGAAATATGCATTTGAGAAGTTAGTAGATGAAATGAAGCAAAATAATGCTAATTTATATGATTATTTACCGGCATATAAAAATAACAATCATCAGTTTTTTTTGTCTCAAGACGCAAAGTATGAGGAATGTATAAAAAAAATAAATTCTTTATGCGAGGAAGATAATAAAAATATTATATTTGAGCACTTTAAAACATTGAAATTTTTAAAATGCTTATATAACGATAATTTTTTTTGTTGTAATGATAACCCTAGGTATTTTGATGATGTGATTGATAATATATTTTTGTCAGAAACTGATGATGAAGAGACTGGATGGCTTGGAGAGTTTATAGATAAATTGCTAAACAGTGAAAATGTCAACGATGTGAATAGTAGCAGGGAACCTATACAAATTATTAAAACACTTACGGATTGCACTAATATAGAGGCATTAGGAGCTGGGAAGATAGAATTAGAAGATGAAGGAAAATTAGAATTTACCAATCTATTATTAGAAAAAAGATATGATGCGACTATAAAGGAGCTTAATAAAGAAAAACACAGTGATTATTTGCCGTTAATTGATAATAGAACAGGAATGAAAGCAATTCGAGTCGACGGTAAATATATGAAGCCAGAAGATAGTGAGCTTTGGATATTACATGAAGAAAATCAAGCGAGTAATGGCTATTTGAAAATTATACGAGATAGTACTGGCGTAAAAGATGATGAAGATAACTATATATTGCTTAGTAAAATTTATGGGAGCTCTTTTAAAAATAAGATTGAAAGCGATGACTGGGGTTCTGTTTGGAAATATATATATAAAAAAGAAGGAAATACAGAATCTATAAATTGCTCATTTGATTTATATAAAGCATTGATGCGTTACTATAGCAAAACTGATGATTGTGACTGGTACGAATATTCAAATAAATGCTTAAATAAGAACGAAGAGGAATATAATAACAGTGAAAATAAGAAATGTACCGTACAGGCAGAAAATTTGAAAACAATTTGGAAACTGAAGTATCAAGAATATAGGGGAGATTAAAATGGAGTGTGATAATCGATGAATAATGTAGAAGATAGGATTTATGCAGAATGTTTGGGTATTAGATGTTTTAATGAAAGTAATGAAAGCAATGAGTATATTTTGATTCCAATTAGTGAATGGACAGAAGAAATATGTAATGAGTTAAATAAGACTGATTTTTCAAAAAATTATAAGCTAAGTATGGATGATAACTTGATATTGGCCGACAGGATTTATAAAGAAAAATTTTCAAATCTAAAGAAATTAGATAAGTCGGTGAAAGAAGTATTTATATATACAAAATTACCAGCACAATTTGTTAGATTTCATAATACAGTGATTATAAAAAATGAAGATGAGATTGATAATATTGTGCGTGAAATAGAGTCTTCAATTATAGAAAATTTAGGCATTGTTGCTGATTTTGATCTCATAAAATCTGAGTTGCTACAGCAAACTAAACCAATAACTAATGATAATTATGCAGATTCTGAAGGTAAATTAAAAAACCTAACAGATATATGTGCTCTATCAGCTAATTTTTCGATTAGTAAGAGATCGTCGAGTGGAGCTGATAATCAAATATGGTATGAACTTTTGCAGAATGCGAATGACCATATTCCTAATAGTTCTGAAAGAAAAGAATTAAAAATAACCTTTGATGATTCTAAGAAAACCTTTACTTTAGAGTACCCAGATGAGGGATTTTCAGTACGGGATTTTCTTGCCATATGTACGGAAGGCAATTCAGGAAATGTTTTATCAGATGAGAATAGAGAGGGACGTAAAGGGACAGGATTTAAAAGTGTATATAATTTATTTGATAAGGTCACAATTTTTAGTGGCCCGGTTGAGTGTGTCTTGGAAGATGTAAAAAAAAATATAACGATTTTTGGAGGGAAAATCAAAGTTGAGAGCATTGAAAATGCAGAACAAAGTGACAGTTATTATCCGATTCCTGAATTCTCTATGCTCGATCCTAATCAAGGAAAGACAACTAAAATTGTTTTTCATAGTAAAGATAATCTTGAATCTATAAAAAAACTCATATTTGGTGAGAGTACAAGAGAACAATGGGAAGAAAATTTTAAAGCTAAGAAGGATTATTTATTCTTAGATAATATTGAGAAGATAACGTTTTTGAGTTCTTCAGAGACTTTGATAGAATTTGAACGCAAGAAGTATATTCAGGATAATTACTTCAAGATGGAATATGTCATAGATAATTCTGATGACAATAGTTTTAAAAAAGGTGAAAATCCAGGTTGGAAAAATCGTTCTAATGAGTTATTTGAAAAAAAGAAAAAATTGAGTTTTTTATTCCCTAAGAAGCTTGATTTTCCAAGAGAAAAAGACGAATCAAGGGTTTATTGTTCCTTGCCAATCAATGATTTTAAATTAAGAACTACATTTTATGTTAATATTCCTTTATTAGAGTTAAAAGATGATAGAAAAAGTCTTGCTGATCACGAGATAGATGGATTTAGTTTCGAAACATGGAATAAAGAAGTGCTAAAAAGTGGGCTGATGAATGGTTTCAAAAGTGTTGTGGAAAGTGAAACATCTTCTGAATCTAAGAAAGAGGAAATAGGGTTATCAAATTGGTATAAGTATTTTCCATATGAATATTTAAATCAACGCAATAAGATTTTTAGCGATAGTTGGGAAGATTTGCAAGATGTAAGATTCTTACGAACTACTACTAGTACTAAAAAGGGAGGAGAAAATGTAAAGGCGGTAGCGATTTCTGATTTGGTTCAAAAGGAAAGTGACATACAAGAAGAAGAGAAATCTATTTTTTTACCGTGTAATATGTATTGGTGGTTGCATCAAAATGAAGGTGATATTTTTACAAGCAGGGAATTGGATGATTATAGTGGTAAAAGACCATCAATTTCGTTTATATATTATGAGGATGATAAATTAGATGATGTTATGGAATTGTCTATTGAGGATAAAGTCAAGGATAAGATTGTGAAAAGCACAAATATTGATATTAAATATTTTAAATCTTATTTATGTGAAGAAGAAGGATGCGTAGGTAAAATCCTTTTAGAAATAAAAGATTATTTGCTGAATGATTATAAGGAAAAATTGCCAAATAAGGAATTATTCTATTCTTGGATTAAAAAACTCTTGCAAGAAAGTAGTGACTTTGATTTTTTATATAAAAATACTTTTATTTATCAGGCGTATTTTAAATCTAATGCGGTGAATTATAAAGAAGGAAAATATCATTGGCTGAAAACTTGTTGCGAAAGCGGAGAAGACTGTTGTTACGCTGGTGAATATGATCAGTATTCTTCAATTGAAAACATAGTTCAAGATTTAAAAAGAGATTTACATGGTGTGAGCCATATTCTTCAACCAGAAGAGATTAATTCAATAAAACATTGTTTCGATGATTTGGTTTTATCTCCATATCTGAAATATACTTATGAAAAGAAGAATAATAACTGGAATATTTCCAGTGAATTGAGAACTAGTGATGATTCGGTATTACCTCAACTTACTACAGTAGTTAATGATGAACTTAAAAATTTATATTATTATCACTCGGAAAAATTACTGGAAAATAAAGAGGTAAATATTGGCACAGTGAGTAATGAACAAGGTTGGTTTAAGAAAAATAATGTGGCATTATATGTAAAAAATTCAAAAAATCATATAATACAAGCATCAGAATCGATTTATTATACTGAAAAAGAAATAAACAACGATGTGATTGTAAAATATGGAGAGAGTTTTTTTAATAAGCTTGATTATTCGTTGGGAGAAGATGGTGATTTTTTTGAAAAAAACAAAGAAAATGAAAAATTTATCAGACAAATTTTAGAAAAGTATGATTTAGAGGTTTGGAAAGAACAAGCTATTAAATTTGTGATATCTTCTGCTGCTACAATAAGAGGAACAATCTTTCGCTGTATAATAGAAAAGGGAGAAAAGCCTATTGAATGGAATGATAAATTTTATGATTTAATTAAAGGATTTTCTGCTACTGAATTGTGGAAAAGTGGTCAGGTTATTTTTGAATTATCTAAAGACAAGGTGAAAAAATTATCACAAGAAGTAAAAGATATATTTGAAACTAAGGTAAGCATTCAAGAGAAAAAAAAGAAACAAATTGGTTCACTTAACTTAGGCAAAGAATTACAAGAGATAGTAATGAATGATATATTTGTATTATCACTCAAAACTGGAAATAAATCATTATATTGCAAAGGTAAAATTTTAGATGAGCCTGATAAACAAGGAGAAATCTATCTATTATTTGGTGAGAATGCATTTGGAACCCTGCTTAGAAAAGTATTCCAATGTTATGATTTTTCTGAAAATAAAATATATGATGAAATGCAATGCATTGATTTGGATGAATTGAGCGGATTTAAAGAACAGGAATCAGCAGATTTTGTCGATTCAATAAACATAAAGGTAGACCAATTTATAAAAAAATGGAAAGAGGGAGGTAAAGAAGATTTAAAGCGAGTTTTAGTTACTAGATTTGATGTGCGAAATAATAAAATGAATTGGTTCCATGCCAGAGGATATGGTAGTAAAGAATATACAAACAGAATTTGTCCTGTGTGCAAAGGGATTCTATTATCAGAAATGAGTGCTTTAGCAATTAGAAATATTATATGTACAATAAATGACCAGAAGTATTATTTTCCTATGCTTATGTGTAAAAATTGTGGTGATGCAATTAATTACACTGAAACAGTTGAATTAGAAGTTTCTAATGATGTAGAAAATAATGAGAGTCTTTTTAAAGTGGATAAGAATTCATTTGAGAAATACGAAGTTGTTTTTTCTATGAATGGAAGAGAACAGAAAAAGATGAATTGTGAAGTTTCTTTTTTAAATAGATATATATGGAAACGTATAAAAGAAAAGGAGGATGAGAATAGGTAAGGCAAAATATAAGATTTAAGGTAAAAATATTGCTAGGCTAGGTATAGGTGAGGTTGGGAGATAAGTGGATTCTGTATTTTAAGATCCAAGATCGCGGTTTTTTACAGAGAATAGTCGTATAGAGATTAATCTGGATGATGGTGTAAAAGTAAACTATAGAAAACTTTAGACCGCAGTGGATGGCAAGTTCTATGAGGTACTGGCAGATTCAAAGAATATAATGAGTAAAAAATAAGTGAGATTATATATTGATACCGGAATATTATATGTTATGTTAGAGAAATAATAATTAATGTTACCATGATTTATAATTAAAAATATTTGCAGTTGTAATAATGACAATATGTTGATAAATGACGAATATATTATTATAATTTAGCTATAAGGAGGTATGTATGATGACAACAAATTTGAATATTAGGATAGATAAGGATATAAAAGACCAGGCAGAAGGTATTTTTAATGAACTTGGTATAAATATGACAACAGCGGTTAATATATTCCTGCGAACAGCTATTCGTGAACATGGTATACCTTTTGAGTTAAAACTTGATGTGCCTAATGAAATAACAGTAGCTGCAATCGAAGAAGGAAAAAGAATGATGTCGGATCCTTTAGCACCGAGGTATTCCAGCATGGATGATCTTAAGGCGGCACTGTAAGTATGAAATATGATGTACAATTTACAAATCAATTTAAAAAGGATTTAAAACTTGCAAAAAAGCAAAGAAAGAATCTAGACAAACTGTTTGAGGTAATTGATATTCTGGCTAATGGTGGTACTTTGGATGCAAAATACAGAGATTATGATTTGACAGGAAACTATAAGGGAACTCGAGAGTGTCATATAGAGCCAAACTGGTTGCTTATTTATGAAATATATGATGATATACTTGTTTTAATACTTTATCGCTTGGGCACACACTCTGAATTATTTAAGAAGTAAATTATAAAAGAGTTAAGTCATAGGTCAGGATAGTGGAAGGTAGTAGAGTAAATGTCAGAATTAAACCTAAAACAAATAATAGATCGTCTGAATGAGGAATTCATGGGTGATACCAGAAAACTGGTATTTTGGTATGACGATAAAGGAGAGTTTGCTGAGGATGTGCAAGGTATAGAATTCATAAATGCAAAAGTATATTTTTTAAAACCGTATAATCAGTTTTATACAAAATACTTTTTTGAGAGAAAAGATACAAAGAACAATTATCTTGTATATGCTCAATTTCCAAAACCTGATGTGAAGGACAATCATCTTGAAGATACATTACTGTATTCAAGATGAACAGTGTTTTATACAGTGAAAAGTATGATGAACTTTCAGAGTTTATTTTTAGTATTGCTTTAAAATTGCAGAAGATGTGGATGTTATTTTGGATAAGAACAGTAAATTTAATATAAAGAATTAAACTATATATTATAGAAAACATCATAGGAGGCGGATATGAGCTTAATTACAGATTTAACAAGAATGTATCTTACGCACTCAACCAAACCATTTATTTTTACAAATGATTTCGACAAAGTATTGCCATATGATGAGGGGACTGAGTTCGGCTTATATGTTCATATACCATTCTGCAAAAGTATATGTAATTTTTGTCCCTATTGTAAGGTTATATATGATGAAGGAACAGCAAATGGCTATATAGATGCTTTGATAAAAGAAATTCATTTGGTGGGGAAACAGTGGAACGGCAGGAGAAAGGCTACAAGCCTTTATTTCGGAGGCGGTACTCCCGCACTTCTTGCAGATAGAATAATAGATATTATAGCGGCATTAACAGAGCATTTTATCATAACGGACGGTATAGGAATAGAACTTCATCCGGATAATGTTAATGTCTCTGTTTTAAAGACTTTAAAGAGGGCGGGAGTTGATAAGATAAGTATAGGTATACAATCATTTCAGGATAAGTACCAAAAGGTTTTGCAAAGAAGGAAGTTTGATATTAAAGATATGTCAAATGCACTAAATGAAGTTGAATTTGAGACGGTTTCTATGGATTTTATATTTGCACTGCCCACACAGACTTTTGAAGATTTAAAAAATGATATTGATATGGCATTTGCTAATGGAGCCAATCATATAGCAATCTACCCTTTAATTGATTTTACATTTACCAAAAATAAAGTTCCTGTTATGCCAAAAAAAGAAAAGAGAAAACTTTTGGATGATATTACCAACTATTGTATAGGTAAGGGATATGTGAGGAAGTCTATCTGGACTTTTGCAAGTGAAGAGTCGGCATCATATTCTTCAATGACTAGAGATAATTTTTTCGGATTCGGATGTTCCGCCACAAGCCTTTTTAAGGATCAGTTTAAAATAAACACATTTTCTGTATTGGAATATTGTAAAAGAATTGATGCAAATATAATGCCCACTGCACTTACAAACAGATTTGTTAAAAGGCAAAGGATGATTTATTATCTTTTTTGGAAATTATACAGTACAAGACTTAAAGTGGAGGAATTTGAAGAGTTTTTTGATATACCTCTTAATAAGGTGTACGGTCTGGAATTTTGGCTTTTACAAGTGCTTGGATTTTTAAAAAGAGATGAAGAAGGATATAAGATGACACTTAAAGGGGCTTTCTATTATCATTATTATGAAAATTTTTATACATTAAGCTATATAGATAAAATGTGGGGAATTATGCGAAAGGAAGCTTTTCCTAAGGATATTAAATTGTAATAAGTTTATTAAAGTCAATGGTATAATTTAGGAAACTATTAATTATTTTAGAAAGGAAGGTTGGTATGAGGTTAAAAGGAATCGTGGGAATATTTTTGGCAGCAATAACTATGCTTACTGCCTGTGGAAAAAGCGGTACACAGTTAAGAACTAAAAACATTAATGAATCTGATAAATCCATAAAATCTGTTGAAGCTGTTATTCCAAGTCCTATTTCTGAGGGAACAGATGTTAATAAGTTTGCAAATGGAGATGCTCACAGTGAATGGAGAGAGGATTATACAGAAAAAGTTCACAAATCACAAAATGTTCAGGCAGGAATGGAACAGTACTATGAACTGATACAGAAGGAACTTTTATCAGATGTCACAGATCATAATGCGGTATGTTCGCCATTGAATATTTATATAGCACTTTCAATGCTGGCTGAAGTGACAGATGGAAATACACGTAAGCAAATCCTTGATGTGCTTAATGTAAAGGATATGGATGTCTTAAATAAGCGAATAGAAGCAATATGGGATGCCAATTATGTGGATACACCTGCACTAAAGAGTATATTGGCAAACTCTATCTGGTTAAGAAATGATATAGGGTATAATGAAGATACTTTAAAAAGGCTGTCAGAGGAGTATCATGCTTCATCTTACAGCGGTGAGATGGGTTCCGAGTCTATGAATCAGAAACTTCAAAAATGGACTGATGAGCATACAGGAGAATTGCTTACAGAGTATACAAAAGAATTGAAACTTAAACAGGAATCAGTGTTGGCACTTATTTCAACCGTTTATTACAAGGCATCATGGGATAAAGATTTCCCAAAGGAACAAACAAATAAAGGAATATTTCATGGGGTTTCAGGGGATCAGTCGGTTCCTATGATGCACAATGATATTATAACAAATTTGTATCAAACAGAGCATTTTCAGGCTGTAGGATTGAGTCTTGTTGACAGTGGAACAATGTATTTTTTCATGCCGAAAGAAGGTTATAAAGCACAGGATATTGCAGCAAATTCTGAAATGATAAAAATCTGTATGGAACCTGTAAGTGTGGAAAGTAATTCAGCACTGGTGCATCTGACAGTTCCAAAATTCAATGATTCGGCTAAAACAGATCTGTTGGAGTGTCTAAAGGATATCGGAATTACAGATGTGCTTTCAGACAAACAGGCAGATTTCACTCCACTTACAAAGGAAATTGAAAATATTTATTTGAGCAGAGCAGAGCATGCCGCCATGGTAAAGATAGATGAGGAAGGTGTTACAGGTGCAGCATATACAGCACTTATAACGGAGTGTGGAGGAATAATACAGAATCAGGTGGATTTTATTATTGACAGACCTTTTGTCTATGCAGTGGCGGCTCCTGACGGTTCAATTCTTTTTACGGGAGTTATTCAGAATATAGAGTAGTATGTTTGAAGTTTTGAAAAACAGTGGAAAAATATCAAATGAGGTCAGCCACTTTGCCGACAGTAGAGAAGCAGATGCTAATAAGAGGATCTTTCGCATGAAATTCCAATTTAAAGACAGAAGATAGGATAAAGACAAGAGATATTATCTTGTGGTATTAGATGAAAATACTGGAGAAGAAAGCTTCAGACATAGGGTGATTATGAATTTGTTTTTTGTGGATGAATATTGAAACGCTTTGATAATTGAGTATTTTATATTCCATCACAATCGAGATTAAAGAGTGGGTAAGCTATTGCTGCCGGAACAGTGGCTAAATATAGATATATAAATCGTAGAGGTAAAGTTGAGGGATATTATAGCGGTTATACATTTGCTAACCAAGTGGGAGTAACTTCACAGGTACCTGTCACAATTGAAATAGTATCAAATGAGGCAAGTGCTAAAGTAAGGGATATAAAAATCAAAGATCAGATAATCCGTCTTAGAAAACCTAAAACAACTGTAACAAAAGAGAATGCTAAAGTACTGCAATTCTTGGATTTGCTTTGTGAGGTGGAACGATTATCAGACGAAAGTGAAGATACAATTTCTAAACGATTAAGAGATATCATAAAAAAGCAGAATATACAGAAGCAAGATATTGATGCTTATATTTCATTATACCCTCTTAAAGTATATAAGAATTTCTATGAAAGGGAGTTATATGATGTATTTGCATAATGACAAGGAGCTATTTGAATAAGTAGTATATGCAACTACAAATGAGATTGGTCTTACTATTGCGATTATAGAATTGATGTTACTATGATTTATAATTAAAAATATTTGTAGTCGAAATAATGACAATGTGTTGATATATGACGAATATATTATTATGATTTAGCTATAAGGAGGTATATATGATGACAACAAATTTAAATATTAGGATAGATAAGGATATAAAAGACCAGGCAGAAGGTATTTTTAATGAACTTGGTATAAATATGACAACAGCTGTTAATATATTCCTGCGAACAACTATTCGTAAACATGGTATACCTTTTGAGTTAAAACTTGATGTGCCTAATGAAATAACAGTGGCTGCGATCGAAGAAGGAAAAAGAATGATGTCGGATCCTTTGGCACCGAGGTATTCCGGCATGGATGATCTTAAGGCGGCACTGTAAGTATAAAATATGTTGAGATGTACTTGTTTTAATGCTTTATCGCTTGGGTACTCACTCTGAATTATTTAAGAAGTAAACTATAAAAGAGCGAAGTCATAGATCCGGAAGGTGTAAGGTAGTAGAGTAAATGTCAGAATTAAACCTAAAACAAATAATAGATCGTCTGAATGAGGAATTCATGGGTGATACCAGAAAACTGGTATTTTGGTATGACGATAAAGGAGAGTTTGCTGAGGATGTGCAGAGCATAGAGCTGGCAAATGCTAAAGTGTATTTTTTGGAAGCTGATAATCAGTTCTATACAAAATACTTTTTTGAGAGAAAAGATACAAAGAACAATTATCTTGTATATGCTCCATTTCCAAAACCTGATGTGAAGAACAATCATCTTGAAGATACATTGCTGTATTCCAAGAGATTTTTTGCAGATCGTGCTTCATTGCTCTCACTGGATTTGGGGATTGATGAGAAGTATAAGGCAGTAATAGAGAAGCATATAAAGTTCTTTGCCAATAAGGAGAGAAGTAGAAGATTTTATGATCTGGAGATAGAGAACTTCAATGAGGAAAATATTCTTATAGGTCTTTTAAGCAGTATTTGTCGTACCAGAACTTGCTCTTTTGAAGAGGTGGTTCGTGTGATTTTGACAGATGGAGAACTTGAAAACAATAAATTTATTGCTGAAATCAAAAAATATGATCTTTTAGATGATTTTTGGAAGTTAAGTGAAAAGTATTTTGGATATACAGATATGGATCAGACTTTGGAAAGCTTTGTGACCACACTTTTTGTGACATATACGGCAAAGCATATTTCATCAGATATACCAAAGGAGTGGGAACCATATATTTCGTATAAATCCGGTAATATCATTGCTTTTATGGACAGTATTATGAACAGTGTATTGTACTGTGATAAATATGACCAGCTTTCTAATTTTGTAGATATTAAATTGGGTGTTGAAAAAACTTTTGCAAAATATTCACCTGAGATATTCTTAAACTGTGATACTTTCGAATGCATTGATCAGCTTTTGATTAATTGGATAGTAGAACGCTTACTTGCAGAGGACATAGGAGCAAAGTTGGGTGGTTTTTCTATTGTAGAGATTATAGAAAAAAGAGAGAAAATGCATTTTGGGGTCAGAACAGGATGCATTTACCGTATGCTAAAGAGTGCATACTATATTGTGGCAGCAATAAATTATAGTTGTAATGATGACTTTTCATCCATTCTGGAACAATATATAAGCTGTGATTATAAGATTGATCAAGAATATAGAAATTTCTATTATGAATTTGATAATTTGGATGATACATATATTTTTGAAGGGCTGCGTGAGCTTGTAGAAAATATATATACCAATGAGTATTTAAACAAGCTTATACCTAAGTGGAATATAGCATTACAGGAAGAGGATGCTTTTACAAAGCTACCATTGCAGATAGATTTTTATGATAGCAATGTACAAAATGCAAAAGAGCGTACAGTCGTTATTATATCAGATGCAATGCGTTATGAAGTTGGTCAGGAACTATATAGTAATTTAGCTGATGATCCCAAATGTAGGGCAAAGCTTGATAAGCAACTCAGCGTTTTACCCTCCTATACCAGACTTGGAATGGCGGCATTGTTGCCACATGATGATATTACAATTACAGACAATTATCAGGTCTTAGTGGATGATGTACTTTGTGACAATCTTTTGGGAAGGCAGACTGTATTGCAAAAGCATTCACAAAATAGTGCATGTATACAGTTTGATGATATAAAGAGTTTAAAAAAGGCTGAGCTTAGAGATATTTTCACAGGTAAGCAGACAATATACATCTATCACAATCAGATTGATGCCAGAGGGGATAAGGCAAATACAGAGGATGAGGTATTTGTAGCTTGTAAGGAAGCAGTGGATGAGATAATAGATCTGATTCGCCGTATTTCTACCAATGCAAACACTTATCACTTTATAATTACAGCTGATCATGGATTTATTTATAAAAGAGATAAGGTCACAGAAAGTGATAAAATCAGTGGTGTTAATGATAAGAATGCATTCGTAAATCGCAGATTTATTGTGGCAGATAATGCTGTGAATGAAGATGGTATCACAAGTATTTCTATCGGAAGGGTTTTGAGAAACCAGGATACAAAGGTAGTTTCCTTCCCTATTAGCAGCAATGTATTTAAGGTTTCAGGTGGTGGGCAAAACTTTGTGCATGGTGGCTCTTCACCACAGGAAATGTTGGTGCCGGTGCTGGATGTGAAGATGGAACGTGGACATATGGATACAAAGAATGCATCTATCGCTCTTATCAGTATGGTACAAAAGATTACAAATAAGGTTACAATGCTTGATTTCCTACAATCAGAACCGGTAAGTGATACAATAAAGGCAACAAAATATAAAATTTTCTTCATCTCAGAAGATAATGAGAAAATTTCTAATGAGATCAGCTTCTTTGCAGATAGCAGAGAAACAGATACGCAAAAGAGAATTTTCCGTATGAAATTTCAATTTAAAGACAAAAGATATGATAAGGATAAAAAATATTATCTGATTGTCGTAGATGAAAGTACAGGAGAAGAAAGCTTCAGACATATGGTGATTATGGATTTGGTGTTTGAGGATGTGTTTTAAATGAGGCTAAAGAGAAAATCCTAAAGGAGAATACATATGCCAGAAAATAACAAAATAGTAGAGCTTGGTAAGGCTGAGTTGCTGAATATTTTTACAGAAGAAGAAGACAAAAAAGGAACAGACCTTCTCGCTATGTCTGATTTTTTTAAGGTGTTTATTGGCAAAATTGAGGCTGAGATTGGTTCACGCACAGCTTGGAAGGTGTTCCATAATATTGAAGGGCTAATTGGAGAGATAGCCACAGCAATCAAAAGTGGTTTTGATATATCCCAAATGGGTATGCTTGTTGCGGATTACTCACATTTCAGTCAGGATATTATCGATGGGTTGAAAAAAGGAATCTATCATGCGGACAGTCCAGAGAGGTGGCAGGTAATCTGCGTCCGGCTATCTTAGATGAGAATGAGCATATTGTGAAATTCTTCACCTTGAAGAAGGTGGTTAATCCTTCGAGTGTTTTTTCGGATATCTCGACATTGTCAATGCAAGCTTTACTTAAACGTATATCATCTCAGATTGAGGATATAGGTAGAGAAGTTAAAGGAATTATTGATTTTACACGCCGTGAGGCTCTAAATAATAAGTTTATTTATGCACGGGATAAAATTATGCTTGCCACCACCGCATCTGAAGTAGAGCGGGAACTTTATTTGAAAGAAGCAGACACATATTTGATGGAAGGTCTCACGGACCTATATTCTGATGTGAATGCACAGGTTAAGACTTTGGCTGATATAAAAGGACCATTTGCAAGTATAAAAAATATAGATTCAACTCTTTCATATATCAATGAGGATATGCAGATGATTCCACGATATGTTGGGTTACGGGTATATCTGTTTAATTATCGTGACAAAATTGATGATGCAAACCGAATTCTTGGAGAATACCGCTATCAGCTTCAAACGCTGTCAGAGAGGAAACTTGGTGATGGAAAATATACGGCTTTGGAACTGATTCATAAAAATTATCGTTATGATGAGAAAAGTGTTGATTTTTGGCTTGAAAAGCCCAAACAGATGCTTGGTATAATCGATTCCTATGAAACAATGTTGGCACAGAATAAGAAAGATGTATTTTATATAGATGTGGATGGTTATAAATATGAGTAATGAAAAAAAGAACGACGTTGTAAATCATGTGGGAAACTACTTCTTGATGAAAAACTCCCTTTTTGCAGTAGGTGTGAGATAGAAGGTCGTGATACAGTAGTAAGGGTTGGTAGAACAGTTGGTGTCCTTGCTATAACGGCACTTGAAGTTTTCGCACTTGTAAACAACGATTCTGATAGGAAATAATAAAACAACAAAATAAAAAATATTTATTGTTTGAAGTGGCACTTTGTTCTTTTTATGACTGGCTTGCTGAGAAGAAAAAATATATTTGTATGCTTCAAAGTGGTGTGAGATATCCTGTATGGGTATAGTATCAATGGTAAGGTATGAGTAAACATCTTGATATGAGGACTCATAGATATAAGGGTGAAAAAAGAACACCTATAGTTTTGTTATCCATATATGTACCGAATAATATGGTTTTACTGTCAGACTCTGATATGTGGAATAATATATTAAATGACGGTTATTTGGAATTATATGAAAAGGATGAGTATTTGAGATTACTTATAGATGAGATTTTGCCAAAGGCAAAGTAGATGATAGAGGGAGAATCAGGATTTACAGGAATAACAGGATATTCACTTGCGGGTCTTTTTGCTGTTTATGCTATGTATAAAACAGAAATCAATGAAAAACCTATGGGGCTGTCGGGAAATGGCATCCATAAAAGAGGGAGGTGTGACTCAAAACGAGTTACACCTCCCTAAGTTTTTACATAAAAAAAGATGGCTAACGATAACCATCTTTCTCCGTTACATGTTATAATGTAACTATGCTCACAGTTAATTATTATAATGACTTTTTTGAAATAGGTCAACAGAAAATCAACTTTAGCTTATATGAATTGAGTTTGCCCAATGACGATCCAGTCTATACCCTAAAAAAAGTTATGGAGGATTTAGATTTTTCCGGACTGTTAGCCAATTGTTCGGACAAGGGAAGAACAGGGTACAACCCGATCATGATGTATGCAGTTATTACTTATGCAAATATGCGTGGAATACGCTCTATTGATCGTATTGTGGATTTATGTGAAAGAGATATTGCTTTTATCTGGCTTACTCAAGGGAGGAAGCCTAAAAGAGATGCTTTTTATGAATTTAAAAGTAAGAAACTTACTTCAGATATTTTGGATGACTTAAACTATCAGTTTATGAGACGATTACAAAAAGAAGGATTTGTTACATTAAAAGAATTGTTTATTGATGGAACAAAAATAGAAGCTAATGCTAATCGTTATACTTTTGTATGGCGTGGAAGCATTAATTATCATCTTGCAGGTCTTCTGGATTCTATTGATAAGCTTTATTCAGACTATAATTCTTTTTTACAAGATAATGGATTTGGCGAAAAGTACGAGTTTGGAAATGCACAAATGTTTGTGATTGACGGGATTGATAAAGTTAGAGATATTATTGAAAAGAACAGAAAAAGAAAGATTACAAAACATAAAAAGTTATCTAATAACCGTATTATAGAGATTGATAACTGTTCGCCTATTGAAATACTTAAGCTACAGAAAAACCTTATGACTATTGCTGATGGAGAAAGTATTGCATTTGTTAACGGAAAGGGTAAGAGAAAGCCAAAACTTCAACAACTCTATGAAGAACTTGAACATTGTGGACAGCGTTTAATGCACTATAAAGAATGCTTTGAGATTATGGGGAAAGATAGAAACAGCTATTCTAAAACTGATTTGGAAGCAACCTTTATGCGAATGAAGGAAGATCATATGTTGAACGGGCAGCTAAAGCCTGCATACAATGTACAGATAGCAGTAGAGAATTATTTTATTGTACATTGTTATGTAAGTAATGATCGTACAGATTATAACACATTAATTCCAGTTCTTGAAAAGCATAAAAAAGCATTTGGAGAAGTGCTTGAAGAAGTGACGGCAGACAGCGGCTATTGTAGTGAGAAAAATCTCTTATATCTAAAAGAAAATAAGATAGACAGTTATATAAAACTACAGGATCACGAAAAACGAAAAACAAGAGCATACAGTAAAGATATAGGTAAATACTACAACATGAAGACAACGGTATTTGAGGATGAGCAAGTCTATATCTGTCATGACGGCCGTGAACTGAGACATATCAACACAGAAAAGAAAGAACAGGACGGTTATACACAAACATATGAAGTATATGGATGTTCAGACTGTAGTGGATGTGAACATAAGTCTAAATGTTTATACAAGTATAATCCTGATAAAGATATTGATAAGAATAAAGTAATGAAGATCAATGAAGTATGGGAAGAGCTTCGAGAGAAGTCACATGCTAACATACAGAGTGAAAAAGGGATTCTGAAACGACAGATACGCTCTATTCAAACAGAAGGTCATTTCGGAGATATTAAAGAGAATGAAGATTTCCGACGCTTTAACTATCGTACTTCAGATAAGGTTTATAAAGAATTTATGCTTTTTGCAATAGGAAGAAATATAAATAAATATCATCGTTTTCTCTATGCCAAACTAAAGAAATTTGAAGGAAAACTACAGGAAAAAACAGCATAGTAAAAAATGCAAAAGCAAAATTTCAGCCAAGGGGGTTTTATGCCCCAAAATAGACAGCATCATAGAAAAACAAAATATCCTGACAAAGTCACAAAGCCCAAAAGCCTTGTATTTGTCAGGATATTTCTATTTCGTTCTGCGGGAAGTAAAATTACTTATTTCCCGACAATCCCATAGGAAAAAATTATATAAATTCAGACACTTCTTTTATAAAAGATTCTATTCTACTAATGATATTTTTTTCTCTTAGCTTTACTTCATCATAGTCCCATTTATCAAGTTTTAGTAAATCTTGGATATCTGCAAACTTTGATTCTTCGTAGGCTTTCTTTTTCTTTTTGAAAAATTCATTACTTGCACTGATATTTAGTTTTTTCTCAAATGGTGCAAGGTTACCTAAAGTTTCCATCACTTCATTTGCTTTCTGTTCATCCCAGTCATTATTATCAGACCACTTTCTTGGTAAGATATGCTCTATTTCTATATTAGAATTTAAAATCAAGTCATAAAAATCCTCAACACTTTGTGATTTATTCAAAAATCCACTTAGTAAGATAATTCCTCTTTTACATCTACCCAAATCTGCACTTTCAAGCTTATTATAGAATATTTTTAAATCATTACGCATATTCTCTATATATTCAGATAGGTAATTATCATTATTTTCTATTTTTGCACATACCTTAAATGTTGTATCTTTTACAGTATTAACAGAATTATACACAACACCTTTTATAAAATAATATGCTGTTGTTAACATTACCAGCTTCTTATATTCTTCATAATATTCTTCAGGTAAGAATAACTCACCGTCTTCTTTCCATATTAGATATTTATGCAAGAATACATATAAAGGATATCTCCAATATTGATTAGGGTAACTTTCCAAAATATTCCATAATGAATCATTATAGATACCTACTTTTGTATCTATTATTGCATTTAATTTTTTTAGAGAAGCCATTACATTGCCTGTATTCTGTAGTCTACCTGTTTTAGACGAAAAATAAGATCTTAGTCCCTTTTCCCTAGAAATATCATTTTCTTGAGCCCTACAGATGTACATTAAAATACGAAATAGGTCTTCTTGATCATATAAGTCATTCCATTCGTCAATAAACTCCCCACGTTTAGAACTATCAATTCCGGCATAAAGCTTTGACTTAAATATATCCGCATCGCTTAATGATAGGCCTCTGTTATTTATAGTCTCAAAAATATTTAAAGCATCATCTTCGGTTTCACATAATATCGGTAATAATACTACATTATCTAAAAAAGTCAAAATAAGTTTATTTAATTCATCAGAAGTTTTTCCTTGCTTCCAATCAGAAATTTTCATCTTGAACATATCATAATTTATATAAAGTCTTGAATTTTTATTATCGCAATGGCCTTGCAAGATAATTTGTTCAAGATTCTTCTTATCATTTTCAATAACATTTGAATTTAATCTTATATTATTTGTGAGCTCTGAACTTAGCTTGTCTTTTGTCTTTAAACATTCCTCCAATGCCTTTACTGTACCCGCATTATCAAAAAGTGCTCTGATAAGTAAAAGAAGAGTTGTCAGTCTTTGCTGCCCATCTATAACTGAAAACTTCTCATTTTCATCAATTGGATATACTACAATATTTCCTAAAAAATATTTATCTTTTTTATCATTTTCATTATGAAAATCAATTAAATCATCCCAAAGAGTTTCGCATTGTTCCTGTTCCCATGAATATTCTCTTTGGAACATTGGAATCTGATATTCCCTCGAAAATATTGTTCTGATATCTTCAGGCTTTGCTGTTATAGTTTTCATTACCGTTTCTCCTTATATTTCATACAATAAAACACTTATTATTTATGTTCAGATTATAAACATTAATATTTGGAACTATATGTAAAAATTTTATATTATATATTACAATAAGAATTTCTAAATTAAGGTTCAAATCACAAAACAGTATTAGATAAAGTGTCTATATGAACTGTATAAATACGATTCTATGTATTTATGATATAAAAGTCAATATTAAATAATATACTATAATACCGTTCATTTGGATGAAGCATGGAATTTTAAAATAGAGATTTAATTATATGTGAGAAAATGCTATTATTATGTACAGTTAAGTGAAAGTATAAATTGGAAGACAGATAATGTATAATCAGTAATATTATTAATTGATTTTATGGAGTTAAGATGCTTTTATGGACTATCCAACATAAGGCTGCTTATAATATTTTACTTGAAACCGGTAGACTTATAGCAAATGAAAAATATTTATTGTTTGAGGGGGCATTTCGTTCTTCGTATGACTGGCTTACTGAGCAGATGAAAAAACGTATTGGTATGCCTCCAAATGGTGTGAAATATCCTATATGGGCTTGGTATCAATGGGAAGGTGTACGAAAACGTCTTGATATGAGAACTCATAGATATGGTGGTGAAAAAGGAACTCCTATAGTTTTGTTATCTATAGATGTGCCTGATGATATGGTCTTACTGTCAGACTTTGATATGTGGCATGTTATATTAAATGACGGATATTTACCGTTATATGAAAAAGATGATATTGAAGATCCAAGTGAAGATGAAAAATTGAAAAGCTGGGAAAATGTTTTTTGTATAGATGAAGTAACCGACTGTTGGTATGTACCGAAATCTACTCAAGCAACATTTTGGGAGTTAAAAAAAGAATGGGTTTTGAAGGCGGAGCATTTTGTTTTAGCAGGATAAATATAATTTAAGGCCTGTGGTAGGAGGTATAGGTGATAACAAATAATAATAAAGAAAAATTCAATATAAAAGATAAAAAAATCACCCTATACAAGTCACCTGACATAAATGCTCCTTTTATTGTTTTTAATACTTTTGAAGATGATGGCGAAGATGTATATCAGGCATTGAAAAATATGGGTTGCACTTTTTTAAATCTACTTGTAGTTGGAAATATTGATTGGAACCATGACATGTCACCATGGTATATGCCTTCAATCTATTCTAAGGAAAAATCTTTTAGCGGCGGTGCAGATGAGTATCTTAGATTGCTTATAGATGACATTTTGCCAAAGGCAAAGGAGATGATAGATGGAGAACCTGAATTTACAGGAATAACAGGATATTCACTTGCAGGTCTTTTTGCTGTTTATGCTATGTATAAAACTTATGTATTTGACAGATTGGCAAGTATGTCAGGCTCACTTTGGTTTCATGACTTTATGGAATATTGTAAAAGTAATGATTGTATGAAGTTACCAGATAAAATCTATTTTTCTCTGGGGGATAAAGAGGCAAATACACGCAATCCTATATTAAAAACTGTAGAGGATAATACGAGAGAACTTTCAGAGTATTTTAAGAACCTTGGGAGTGAGGTGATATTTGAATTAAATCCAGGTAATCATTTCACAGATACAATTCTTCGCAGTGCAAAGGGAATAAAGGCAATTTTATAGTTTTTTAAAAATAAAGAGATTTTAATTATTCAAAAATGAAAGAGAAAAAGTGGGATTCGGAAGTCTAAACAAAACAATGGATTTTACAAACGAATGTAACTGATAGTGTTTGAGTAGGCGATAGGAAGTTTAATCGGTCATGGGAAAAGTCCGGTATAATACAGTATGTTCTCTGACTGATATGATTAATAAGAAAGGAATTTGAACTATGAATGATCTTAGAGAAGATATTAATGATTTAATAAAGAAAATACCGGTGCTTATCCTTCAGTTTGGTTCGGATACATGTGGACCCTGCCATGCCATTCGGTATAAGCTGGAACAGTGGATGAGTGAGCATAAAGAGGTAGAAGCCCGATATGTAGATATAGAAAAAAACATGGAAATCAGTTCACAGATGGGCATTTTCTCCGTACCGACTGTACTGGTATATATGGACGGTCAACTTGTTGCACGAGAGAGCGGTTATTTCAGTCTGGATGCACTACTTGGAGATATTGAGCGTTATCTTGAATTGAGGAAATAAGGATGCAGAATTTGAGTTTATTCATCTTTTTGCGGATGGAAATGGGCGTATTGGAAGGATGTGTCATAGCTTATTACTTGGTAAATGGAATGAACTGTTTTATTGGCGGCCAATTGAAGAGTTGATACGAAGCAGACAACAAGATTATTATGATTCACTTGGAAAGTCGGACAAAGAAGTTGACAGTTATGCTTTTGTAGAATTAATACTTGAGATTATACTTACAACTCTTGAAGAGACAGTTGTGGTTGGAGGAATGTAAGGTGGATTATGGGATTATTCGATTCATTTAAAAAGAACCAAAAATCAGTTTGGGATAAGTTTATAGAAAAATATAAGCCGGATAAGGATCTTACAAAGCCGTCAGATCATATAATAGGTGCTTGCAGCAGTGCCGGAGTAAATGAGAAGATCCTTGATTTTATTAAGGAATATGGCTTCGGTAATTATGGAGACGGTATTATAAAGCTTATAGATCCGGAAAAATACATGGACAGCTTTTATAGATGGCTTGGAAAAGAAGACTATTCAAGAATTCCTTTTATGATGACAGGCTTTGGTGATTTGTTTTACTTTAGAAATCTTGGTGACGGTGAATATGATATATCTTTTTTGGATATACATTACAGAAAGATTTTTGTAGTGGCATATACCGTGGAGGAGTTTGTAGAATATCTTGTTGACAGTGAGGTTGAAGAAGATATATTAAGGCGGAATCTTTTTGATGAGGCAAAAAATAAGCTTGGAGTTCTGCCTTTAAATGAGATATATTACTTTGCACCTGCTTTGGTAACAGGCGGTGCGGAAGAAATAAAATGTGTAAATAAAGGTGATGCGGCCACTCATCAGTGGTTATTGTTTGAATGGTAAATTAAAATGACTTTCACATTCTTCAAGTTTAGTCTTGAAAATGAGAAAGTCATTTATATTTTCACTTGAACTGTATAGGAGTGTGGTTTTTCGGTCTTAAAGAAATTGCAGCTCCTATTGCTCCGGCATATCTACCAAGAGGATGTGTATGGATCTTTTTGCAAATTTTTTGCGACATAATTTCTATAAAGTATGGAGTGTAACTCAAACCGCCTGTCAGCATTATCGCTCCTCTAAGACCATGTTTTTTGGCAAGATTGACCACCTTATTTGCTACCGAATCAATAACTCCGGCGGCGATATTTTCTCTCTTTTCTCCTGAACCAATATAGCTTATAACCTCAGACTCTGCAAAAACAGTACACATAGAACTTATAGAAAGTGCATCGCCTTTGTATGCAAGAGCATAGAGTTCTTCAAAGTCTGTACCAAGTCTGTTTGCCATAACTTCTATGAACTTTCCTGTACCGGCGGCACATTTATCGTTCATAAGGAAGTCCTTTACCATGCCATCTTCTAAGCTGATAATTTTGGTATCCTGTCCACCTATATCTATTACAGTTCCATCCACACCAAACAATGCATAAGCTCCTTTGGCATGGCAGGTTATTTCTGTAATTACTTTATCGGCATACTCCACACAGATTCGTCCATAACCTGTAGCAGCACAGCTCATATTCTCAGAAAAACCATCTTCTGTCAGTTTTTGCATGATGTTCTTTGAGGTTTCCTTACTGTTCCAACCTGTAGGTATACAAAAAGAACTTATAAGTTTTTCATCATCAAGTACTACAACCTTTGATGCTGTAGAACCTATGTCTACGCCGACATAATATTGCTTATCCATTACTTAAGTTATTCCTCTCATTATACAGCGACAGTTTCAAGGAATGCCTCAAGTCTAGTATTGATCTGTCCGACATCAGCCTTTGAATAGTCTGTTTCTATCTTTATATAAGGCACGCCCTTAGCAACTACAGCTTTTTTCACATTATATGATTCTATAGAGAAGGTGTGGCAGGCCTGAAGAATTATTTCAACAACGCCATCTACCTGATATTCGTCTACCATATCTGTTATAAATTTAAGTCTGTTTTCATTAGGGCTCATAACAGAACAGTTGATATTGAGGTATTTCCTAGCAAGAGCCTGTGCTACAGGTAAAGTTGTATCTACCTTTTCAATTTTTTCTCTGTTACTGTTGCAAGTATCAAATGCAACTACATCTGCACCAAGTTCTTCCAATGCTTTAATAGTCTTATCTCTTACACCGCCATTTGGACATCCGGTTATCAAAATCCTTGGTCTTCTGGATACTTTTCCTTTATAGTTTTGCTCCCAATCAGCCTTTACTTCATCAATTCTTTGTCTTATTTGTCTGCAGCGTTCTTCCATATCAGGAATAAAGCTTAGAGCATCAAGTTTTGTTCCAAGTTCATATCCTGAGATAGGAGATGGATTGAGCTTACTAAGTTCAAGGTATTCAAGTATAAGATCTCTTTCAGCATTTTTTTCTACTATTGCTTTTTTAACATCTTCCTCAGTTATAGTGACACCATAGAAATCTTCAAGCTTTTTCCAGAACTTGTACATTTCCTGTTCCCACATATTGAGAGCTACTTCATCTCTGGAAGATGGTAGCTGCATAACATAAGTCTCTTTTAAATCATTCATAAGCTCAAACATTTTTTTCTTACCGTCACATGTAGTCTCACCTACTATGAAGTCTGAGAAATAAAAGTATGGACAGGTATCGGTAAGCCCAAAGCCATAACTTGCCTTTATCAAAGGGCAAAGATTGGATGGCAGATGTTCCTCAGCAGCACTGATAGGTTCTTCACTGGTGGCACAAAGTGATACAGCCACAGCACCTGCTGCCATAATAAGTTCTGTAGGAACAAATGAGCAATAAATTCCTACAATCTTTCCGCCATTATCCTTGTGTTCCTTCATCTTCAGGAAACCTGCTTTTCTTGCTTCTGGAAATGATTCGAAATTCTCCGGAAGTCGTAACATAATGAAATCCTCCTAATTATAAAAATATAATGATTTTGTATGATAATAGAATATAAAAGTGTAATTTACTTCTTCAAAACATCACTGTACATCAATAAATATAATACTTAGATAAATTATATATAAAATTAGTCAAATTCTCAATAATAATACTGATTTGATTTTTCAATACTGTGACAGCTCATTTTCGAAATAATAAATAAATTGGAACAGAATAGACATTGGTAAATTATTTAAAAACAAGCTAGGAATCTTCCATAGCTTGTTTATATGAAAAGTATTTTATAATGATATGAATTTTGATTTTATCTATGTTTTATAATATTTTCAACCCAATCAGATAAGTTTTTCTCTTGCTCGGGTGTATCAGTAGTTATAACAAACTCCTGCCCACGAGATGCTGTCTTTAGAATTGAATATTCGCCTTTTATTATGGGATGATTATGACCTTGCCAGGAAATAGATATGCCTTTTTCAGCAAAAAATGAAGGTAGTTGCCACATACTTCGACTGCTCTGTCCGGCTTGTGTAAGTACAAGTGAATCATCATAATTGAAAGTACCACATTTCTTTGATAGATATATACGGTTATTTGTATAGAAGGGTGCTATACTATGAGGATGCCAATTATATTTTTCAGCAATTTTTTGGTCATCTTTTATAACTTCACCTATTTCCATATATCCATAAATGATATGACGAATGGGAGCTCCTTTTACATAAGAAAGCTTGCCACTTTTAACTTCTGTTTGTCTAAACATACCATAGAAAAGGAAGATGTCGCCGACATCAACATTAGATTTATCAAGATGTGTGGCCGGAACACCCCATTGTCCGAATGCAGGTTTCCAGTCACTTGGTCGGTTGTAGATACCCTCATATATATCAGGGTCTAAGTGGCAGGTAGGATTTTTTTCAAAATCAAATTCAGGATATAGCTGAGTTATGATATCTCTATAATTTTGTCCCCTAAATTGTATATCTTCATATGTTTTATTGCTTTTTCTGTCAGGTATAGGAAGAGATAGTAAAGTACCATCCGGTAGTATAGGGCTTGCCATTCTTCCGGATTCACTGTCCATTCCCTTTCTGCTTAATATTACTTTCATCATGTCCCTCCTTTTGTCACAATTTTAACACATTTTATAGATAAAGACAATAAATAGCTTACGGGTATATAAATAATAATTTGTTTATATACATAATTTTATTTGAATTTTTATCACAGTAGTTTACAATTTCTTATGTGTATATATAATATAGAAAAAGATAGAGATAATGTGAAATAACACTAAATGAATCGAGGTTATAAGAATTTGAAGAAGTATTACTTACCTATGTTGATACTGTTTGTATTTGAAACAGTAGCTGTTATACTGTGTTTGGCATTGAATAATCTGTTTTATCTTTTTAATTTTAGCTATATAGGAATATCAATATCATTTGGTATATTTTTGTTTATAAAAGAATATAAGTATGCTAGAAGAGTTGTACAATTACTTGTAGGACTTTATATACTTATATATCTGGGAATTATAAAGAATGAAAATATGCAAATAGAAGGCTTTTGGTACTATCTTTTTACCGGAGTGTTTGAGGCTGCAACTATTCACTATGTAGTGGCAAAGATATTTGGGCCAATCATATTTGGAAGAGGATGGTGTGGATATGCCTGTTGGACCGCAATGGTATTGGATTTTTTACCATTTAAGATTCACAGGCATGAAAGAAAAAACATTGAATGGATAAGGTATATAGTATTTATGCTTTCATTATGCTTTGTTGCAACACTGTTTATTGCAAAGGTAAAGCATCTTGAAAGAGTTATGTTCATATCATTTATAATAGGCAATATAGTTTACTATGTAGTAGGTATTGCGTTTGCCTATATATTTGAAGATAATAGAGCATTTTGTAAATATATCTGTCCAATAACTGTTTTTCTAAAGCCTATGAGTTATTTCTCTTTGGTCAGAATAAAATGTGATACAGATAAATGCATTTCCTGTAATAAATGTAAAAAGGTATGTCCTATGGATGTTGATATGACGGACAATTCAAGAAAAAGAAAAAATGGCACAGAGTGTATTCTATGTATGGAATGTGTCAAAAGTTGCCCTAAGGATGCTCTATAAATCAATTTTAACCGATCAAATGACCGGTTTTTGATATTTTTGTAAATTTATGGGATAATACAAACACTTATTAATAAAAGGCGGATCATATGAAAAAGGGTATAAGATTTCACAGTATATATTATAGATGGATATTGTTTATATTCATCTTTGCCACTATGGTAATTTATTTCATAGGTGGAGGCAAAGATATGTATTTTGAAGGGCATTTATTTAATTCAAAAAAACTTTGTACGATACTTAATATTATATGGCTTGTTATGTTTGTTATTTTTTCATTTGTAGTGACAAAATGTGTTATATCAAAGGATGGAATTTATCTAAAAAAGATAGATTTGGAGGTCCCATGGGAGGATATATCAAATATTACATATACATGGATAAATGAACTTAGCCTCTATCAACATGAATGCTCATTTTATAATGTAAAGACTATGGTAATATATAGACATGATTATAAGCCCATATGTATTAGGAATATTTCGGTACTGTCATTATTTGCAGTTAAATGCTTTTCACCTGGCACAAAAGTAGATATAGGATTTCCTGTACTTACTACATTATTTAATGTGGTCTTGAATGCAGGTGTATTGTATATAGGGTATACTACAAAAATACTTACTATTAGAGTGAAACCTGAGTTGTTTCTTACTCTTTTAGTATTGTACTGTATAAAGTCCATTATATTTCCTATCGTGATGTTAAAAATAACAAACATGAAATATGGAAATTACTTAAGGCACGGAAACTTGAGTAAGGGTAGAAATCCTAATGTAATACATGTATAAAAATATAAAAAACTCTCAAACCGGTATTGGCGGAATGAGAGTTTTTGGTATTCAATATACAGTATGGTGTGTAGATACTGCATATTACCATTTACCATATATAAAGAAATACCTTTATATTATTTTTTAGGGTAGAATCCACTTGGATTCTCATCAAGTTTTATAAGTATATTCTTCATCTGTGTATAGTGATCGAGAATTACCTTATGAGTTTCTCTGCCGATACCGGAAGTCTTATAGCCTCCAAATGGAGCACCTGCAGGGATTGCATTATAAGTATTTACCCAAACTCTACCTGTTTCGATACTTCTTGATACACGGAATGCACGGTTTAGATCCTTTGTCCAAACACCACCGCCAAGACCATATACGCTTTCATTTGCATACTTGATTACTTCTTCTTCAGTCTTAAACTTTATGATAACAGCTACAGGTCCAAATATCTCTTCCTGTGCAGCATAAGAATCATTGGTTACATTTGTGATAAGTGTTGGTTTATAGAATGATCCATTTGCAAGCTCACCCTCTGTATAGCGTGAACCACCACATGCAACAGTAGCACCTTCAGCTACGGCTCTGTCTACACATGCTTGAATCTTTGCTATCTGACCTTCATTTATCTGTGAACCCATCTGAGTATTAATATCAAGAGGATTTCCTACCACAATTTTGTTAAACTGATCTACAGCTCTCTTTACAAACTCATCATATATGCCTTCCTGTACAAATACTCTTGAACCTGCACAGCAAACCTGGCCTTGGTTAAAGAGGATACCAAGCTGTACACCGTCAATAGCAAGGTCAAGGTCGCAGTCATCAAAGAATATATTTGCTGATTTTCCACCCAGCTCAAGTGTTGCCGGTATAAGTTTTTCAGCTGCTGCCTTTGCTACTGAATATCCAACTTCTGTAGAACCTGTGAAGGCAAGCTTTCTGAAACCATTGTGATCGAGTATATATTGCCCTGATTTGCTACCTGCACCTGATATAACATTGAATACACCTTTCGGAATAATATCCTTTACAAGTTTTGCAAGCTCAAGTATTGAAAGAGGAGTAGAAGAACTGCTCTTTAATACTGTACAACATCCTGAAGCAAGTACAGGTGCAAGCTTCCATGCCGCCATAAGGAATGGGAAGTTCCATGGAACTATCTGTCCCACTACACCGATAGGCTCTCTGAATACAAGAGAGAGTGTCTTTGAATCAAGGAAGTTTGAAGTGTCTTCCTCAGTACGAATAGCGGAAGCAAAATATCTGAAATGATCTGCCGCAAATGGAATATCTACATTTAATGTCTCACGAAGAGGCTTACCGTTGTCAAGGCTCTCAATATAAGCGAGATCTTCTTTGTTTGCATCTATAACATCAGCGATCTTTAAGAGAATTTCAGCTCTTTTTATCTTATCAAGGTTTTTCCATGAATCAAAAGCTGCCCAAGCAGCGTTTACTGCATCATCAACATCCTCTTTGGTAGCTTCTGCTACACTTGCTATTTTTTCTTTAGTTGCCGGAGAATATGTATCAAAAAACTTTCCGTCTTTTGAATCTCTAAACTCTCCATTTATAAAAAGTCCATACTTTTCGTCCGGTTTCTTTGCCATATTTTAATTACTCCTTTCGAGTTGTTAATCTATAGTAAAATACTATAGATTGATTCTAGCATAAAAGAAAATAAATTACTATATTTTTCTAAAAAGTAGATAATTTAACAATAAAATTACAGATTTCAACTGCCCATGGTTACAATTATTACATCTAGAACGATTATAATACTGATTTATTTGTCTTGTTTTTATTTAGAAACATAGTGGATTGATAAGTTTTATTCACAAGACATTGTAAAAAATAATTATAATATGGTACTTATGAATGGATATTCTTCAAAAATACGACAAATTTTCTATATCTGTTTAATGTTTTGTAACTAGTAAATTTTTTCGAAGTATCGTATAGTTGTGAAAGAGTTTTTCAATGGAGGAAGATATGCAAAAGAAATATATTTTGGGAGTAATTACACTGTCAGCATGTATTACACTGACACAGGTAATGCCTGCCTTTGCAGGAATAATAGGACATAGTTCAGCAAGCTATTATAGTGCTCAACAAGAGGCACAGGCAGTGCAGCCACAAAGTAATGAGTTTAAATTTTTAAGAACAGATATGTATACATATCAGGATATGGAAAATGATATAAACCTTTTAAAAAATCAATATGAGGGTGTTACTTCAGATTCTATTGGAACTACACCGGATGGAAGAAGTATTTATAGAATAACTGTAGGCAATAGAGAGGCTTCAAAGAAGATATTGGTGGTTGGAGCTATTCATGCGAGAGAATATATTACAGCTTCTGTAGTAATGCGTCAAGTTAAGGAGATGCTTGATTACAGAAGAAATGGTGATACAACTCTGGATAGAGTTTGTATACAGTATGTTCCTATGATAAATCCGGATGGAGTAGCAATATCTCAAAGCGGAATAGACGGACTTATTAAGGAAGAATCTAAGCAGAAACTTCAGGCAATCATAGACAGTTGGTCTGACTGGGGGCTTAAGGAAAATCAGGACAAATACAATTGGTTTTTAAACAAGTGGAAAAATAACTTAAATGGTGTAGATCTCAATCACAACTTTCCTACACAGGGCTGGGAGCAAAGAGGAGACAGTAGAAAGAAACCATCCAATGAATTTTATAAGGGACCTAGTGGAGGTTCTGAGAGTGAAACTAAGGATTTGATGAAACTTGTAAATGATGAAAATTTTGATGCTGTGCTAAATTATCACACACAGGGACAAATTATTTATTGGTCAAATCAGCATGCTTCGGCAGAGGTTTTGGCAAAAGACAAGGCAATGGCTGATATTGTGGCAGCTCATACAGGATATAAGCTTGTAGCACCTGAGGCTGATGGCTCTAAGTTTGGTGTAGGATTTAAAGACTGGCTTGATTGGGAGAAGGGTATTCCAAGTGTTACAGTTGAGGTTGGAATAGGAACTTCACCTGTACCTGAAACCCAGATAGAGACAATTTGGCAACAGAATGCAGGAGTATTACCTGACATAGCAAAATATGTTCTTGGAGAATAAAAAATCCCTTTGGCATTTGCCAAAGGGATTTTTTTAATAGTTCCAAGATATAAGTAGATATATTAGTGATGAACCAAACATATCAGCAAGTGCATGCATAAGGAAGAAAGGTAACAAATTCTTTATTACTTTCTTGTACATGAAATAATAGAAGAGCCCATATACCACACCTATTACCAATGACCAGAGAAGACCTTGATATGTGTGGAATGATACTCTGATCAATGTTGAAAAAGCCAGAGCGTACCATTTATGTTCATCTTTTACAGATGTCATAAGACCAAGAAAGAAAAATTCTTCATAAAATCCGTTCAGTAGGGCATATCCGATTGCAAGTGGTGACAGTGCCAAAAACTTATTCAATATTTCTATAGGATTCATATACTGTATAAGTGAAGGATCAAAGTAATTGTACTCGCCACTCACTGTAGTAACCAGGTCACCAAAGAGTCCCATGATAGCAAAGAGTACCGGAACCCAGATGATTACTGACCAGTGTAATCTTATTTTTAATTGTTTAAAATCAAAGTTTCTGATAAGCAAATATAGCAATGTAATTATGAGAAGAGTAGCTTGTAATGTGAAGTTGCCTGAGTAGGCCGCTCCATCAGTTGCTATTTCCATAGATTCTGCTGAATCTTGTATAGCCTGTGGATTTGACTGAAGTAATCCAATAAATATTTGGGTCGATGTTATGATAAATATACCGAATAAAATAGCGGTAACAATAAGTATATCAAACCATCTTAAATACTTAAGTTTTTCTTTTGGTCTGATTTTTTCCAATAAATTCATTTTTATATCTCTCTTTCTTTTTTATTATATATTAACCCGAATGATAATATTAACCGGGGAATTTGTTTCTACATTAATATATACTATAATTGTGAAAAAATGATGTATTTTATTGAAAAAAAAAGATGAAAGGTGATAGAATATAGGTATTATCCGGAGAGGAGATAAGTAATGGATAGAGTTCCTTTTTTAAGTATGGTATTTATAGCTATATCCTGTGTGGTCGGGTTTGCAATTCCAGTTATACTTTTTATTTATTTCAGGAAGAAAAAACATGCGGATATATCACCATTTTTTGTTGGCTTTACTATATTTATGGGTATGGTGATGACATGGGAAGCCTCGATTCATAGAGCGGTATTTGGATCAACTTTTGGAGTGAATTTAAAGAATAATATAATGCTTTATGCATTATATGGCGGTCTGATGGCAGCAGCATTTGAAGAAATTGGAAGACTTATTGCATTTGGGTTTATCCTTAGAAAAAAATACAGAGATAAAAATATAAATGCATGCATGTATGGTGCTGGACATGGAGGTCTTGAGGCGACAGTGATTTTGGGCTTTACTATGATAAGCAATTTGCTTCTTTCATTTACTATAAACAGCGGTAATATATCCGATGTTTTAGGTAGATTATCAGGAGATAATCTAGTACAGTTTGAAGCAAGTATAAAAACATTGATAATGTCACCGTCATATATATTTCTGCTTGGTATATTTGAGAGAGTGTTTACAGTAATTATACAAATTTCATTATCAGTTTTGGTATGGTTTGCTGTGAAAAGAAGAAAGTTTTTATTTGTTATAGCTTTTTTACTTCATTTTGCAGTGGATGCAATGAGTATCATTATGGCGGGTATCCATATGCCGGCTATTTTGATAGAACTTATTTTGGGCATAGAGGCAGCTTTAATTGCAGTATTTGTAAGAAAGATATATGTATTAGAAAGTTAAGATGTAAATATTGCGATACTATGATATAATTCTATAGTTACATAAATAATAGCGGTCGAAAGGAGAACAATTATGAGGAATACAATGAATAATAAAATAAGTGGAACTATAAACTACAGAGGCATAGTTGTTCGCTGTCTATTATTCTAAAATTTCAATTATTAGAGAATGAACGATAAAGCCTTTGGAATAACAGAAAAACAGAGGTTTTTATTTTGATAAAATTAAATGGAAAATACGCACAGGCGTATATTATGTGTGATGATGCTATGGAGAATTGCCAGGTGGATGAAGTGGCAAAGTCTCAAGTGAAAATGATTTGTGATAATGAAGTATCGTATGGTGCTAAGATAAGAGTGATGCCGGATGTTCACCCGGGTAAGGTAGGTCCTATAGGCCTTACGATGAGCGTGGGAGATAAAATACTGCCCGCTCTAGTTGGCGTTGATATCGGATGTGGCATGCTAGCTACTAAGTTAGGAAAGATAAGAAATGATTTTAAAAAACTGGATACTGTTATCAGAGATAATATTCCGGTTGGATTTGGACTAAGGAAAGATGTACATACACATGCAGATAGGGTTGAATTAAAATATCTTAAATGTTTTTCTCATATCAGACTGGAAAAGGCATTACTTAGTCTTGGAACTTTAGGTGGTGGGAATCATTTCATTGAGCTTGATATAGCAGAAAATGGAGAAGTCTATATTATAATACATACAGGTAGCAGACATCTTGGGAAAGAAGTGGCTGAGTATTATATGAAATTGGGACAGGAGTCACTGAAAGAAAAGGGAATAAGTGATGTACCTTTTGAAATGACCTATCTTTGTGGCAGCTTGATGGAAGACTATTTGCATGATTTGAAAATAGTTGAAGAATATGCTATTTTAAACAGAAAAATAATCGCAGCTGAGATAATAAAGAAGATGAAATGGAAGGTCATAGAAGAGATTTCATGTTCTCACAATTATGTAGATTTTTTGGGAAATCAGCTTATATTAAGGAAAGGTGCTATTTCAGCTAAGATAGATGAAAAGGTGATTATTCCTATAAATATGAAAGAGGGTGTCTTGCTTGGAAGAGGTCTTGGAAATGAGGAATGGAATAGTTCGGCACCACATGGAAGTGGAAGAGTGCTTTCAAGGGAAGCAGTGAATTCTTCTCATACAGTTTCTGAATTTAAAAAAGAAATGAAGGGTATATACACTACCTGTATAAGTAGGGATACTTTAGATGAAGCCCCTTTTGCATATAGAGGAATTGACTATATAAAAGCGGCTATAAAAGACACGGTAGAGGTGGAAAATGTTCTTACTCCAATATATAACTATAAGGGAGGGGACAGAAAATGATCTTACAAATAAGTGCAGGTATGGGACCGGTAGAATGTCAAAGAGCTACATTTGGTATATGTAAAGCACTAATGAAGGAAATACCTTCTTTAGAGATTTTAAGTTCTGTAAAAGGGGAGGAAAAAGAAACTTTTTATTCTGTAATGATTGAATCTAGGGAGGATTTATCATATCTGGAAGGAACTATGCTTTGGATATGTAAGAGTAAGTATAGACCGGAGCATAAGAGAAAAAACTGGTTTATAGATGTAAGTATTATTCCTGAAACGGAGTTGATAGATGAGGATTTTGCAGATAGTGATATAGTAATAGAAAAATTTCATGCAAATGGACCTGGAGGTCAAAATGTGAATAAGGTTGAGACCGGAGTGAGAGTTATACATATTCCAACAGGTATAAGAATAAGTTCAACAAGAGAGCGTAGTCAGCTTATGAATAAGAAGGATGCACTTAGAAAGCTTGCCGTTGTTTTAAAAAATAGAAATAATCTTGAAAAGGGGAATGGAAGGAGTAATGCATGGAGTAAACATAGTGAAATTGTTAGGGGCAACCCTGTAAGAGTATATGAGGGCGAAAAGTTTATATTGAAAAAATAATAAGGTGGAATAGTGTAGATATGGATGAAAGATATGATTTATATGAGAACAATATAGAAGATATTGGTATTTCATATGATTTGAATAAAAATACTGATGTGAAGAGCTTCTCATGGGCTTTGGGTATATTTTATATCTTAGTACTATATGGCTGTATAACTTATACTATTATGGGAATAAGTAAAACAGAGAAAGGTACTTTGATATATATACTTGTAAATATGGCTTTATTTGTAATATTGATGATATTTCTAGTAATACAAATTGTAGAGGCCTTTAGGGAAGCTAAAAGGAGTAATATAGATTATTTTATAAAAGGATATCTTTTTTATAAGTATACATTGCTTCCATCTACACTGTTTTTTGTTTTGGTATCACTGATAATATTTATTGGTGGGCTTGGGATTTCATTAGCGGCATTTGTAGTTCCTCCAATGCTTTTTGCAGTACCGGCTTTTTTAGTGTTAGCTTTTATTCTGCCGATTGTTTTACTCACAGTATCTTTTGTAGTATCATTGCCGGGATTGGTATTTGCTATTTTTATTATAAGTATGAGTAAGAAGCAAAAGGGTATGAGTATAGGTGGAGTGGTCTGGCACATTATATGCCAAATGATAATTATAGTGGATATTATAGATGGACTATATATTTTAGGGCATTATTGGAAGAGAGGTAAGATAGCGTCTATAGTTACAGGTATATGTGCCAGTATGATTATATTAGCCACAGTAATATGGGCTAATGCTGTCTAAGAATAGGTAGAAGATAGGGGAAGTGAGATTGTAGAGCATTAAAGAGTGAGAGATAAAATTCTTTTATAGAATAAAATATGGTATTATTAAAAGGCATTGATTATCAATGTCTTTTAATTTTATATGGATTTTAAAGGTAATATTATGGATTATAAATATGATACAGCAACAGGATTGACTCAGAGTGAGGTTGAAAAAAGGGTGGCTCTGGGTCAAGTAAATAGATCGAATATAAGCACAGACAAAACTACCGGAGAAATAATATTGTCAAATATATTTACCTACTTTAATTTGATATTTTTGATTATTTCCATATTGCTAATAGCAGTAGGTTCATTTAGAAACCTTACATTTTTACCGGTTATTATTGGAAATACTGTTATAGGTATTGTTCAAGAATTGCGTGCAAAAAACACGCTGGAAAAGATGAATTTACTTAATGCTCCACATGCAGATGTGTTAAGAGACGGTAAATTGAAAAATATATTGTCAGAAGAACTGGTAAAGGATGATATAATCCTTTTGACTGCCGGAAAGCAAATTTGTGCAGATGCTATAGTTATAAGTGGAAGTGTACAGGTCAATGAATCCTTACTCACAGGTGAATCCGACGAAGTAGAAAAGAATGTTGGAAGCAATTTGATGTCCGGAAGTTTTGTAGTATCCGGAGAGTGTTATGCCAGTCTTGAGAAAGTAGGAGATGAGTCCTATATTTCAAAGCTAAGTATTGAAGCTAAAACAATGAAAAATAAGGAACAGTCTGAGATGATAAGACATATTAACTTGATTGTAAAGACTGTTGGTATTGTTATTATTCCTATTGGTGTAATTTTATTTTGGCAAAGTTATTATATAAATGGTGATACTTTAAGAAAAAGTGTAACTTCTATGGTAGCGGCAGTGCTTGGTATGATACCTGAGGGACTATATCTACTGACTACAGTTGCATTGGCAATCAGCACTATGAAGCTAGCAAGTAAAAAAGTGCTTCTTCATGATATGAAAAGTATAGAGACTCTGGCAAGAGTGGATATGCTTTGTGTGGACAAAACGGGAACTATTACAAAGCCTGATATGAATGTGGAGGATTTATTCTTATGTAAAAATGCAATAGAACTTATTAGTGAAGAGAAGTTTAGAGAAATATTGTTTTCGTATGCCCATGCTTCTAAAGATAATAATACAACTATGCAGGCTCTAAAAGAGTATGTAAATGAGAATGGAAAAGAAGGGGAATTTAAGTCCCCCATTAAAGTATTACCTTTTTCATCCACGCTCAAATATGGAAGTGTTACATTTGAAGATGGCTGTTACTTGCTTGGTGCTCCGGAGATTATTTTAAAAGATAATTTTTATACTTTGGAGAATGAGATCTTACCACAAACAGAGAAGGGGAATCGTGTTTTACTTTTTGCAAGATATGATGGTAGTGACATTGAATATGGTATTAATGGAAATGTAATACCAATAGGCTTTGTTGTTTTTGCAAATCCAATTCGTGACAATGCGATAGAAACATTTAGTTATTTTAAAGCTCAAGGCGTAAATATAAAAGTTATATCAGGTGACAATCCTAAAACAGTTTCACAGATAGCTATTCAGGCAGGTATTGAAAATGCACAAAACTATATTGATGCAAGTATACTTGACAGTGACGAAAAGATTTGTAAGGCTGTTTCAAATTATACAGTTTTTGGACGTGTAACACCAAAGCAAAAACAAAAACTTGTAAAGGCATTGAAGGATGAGGGACATACAGTTGCTATGACAGGTGATGGAGTAAATGATATTTTAGCTATGAAGGATGCAGACTGTAGTGTAGCAATGGCTTCCGGAAGTGAGGCTGCAACTTGGGCTGCTCAAGTTGTGCTTTTAGATTCAGACTTTGCACATATGCCTGATTTGGTATATGAGGGTAGAAGAGTGGTTAACAATATAGAGCGTTCAGCCAGTTTGTTTTTAGTTAAAAATATTTTTTCATTACTTTTAGCATTGCTGTCAGCTATTTTTATGTTTACGTATCCACTTGAACCGGCACAAATTTCTTTTGTAAGTATGTTTACCATAGGTATTCCTGGGTTTCTTTTAGCACTTGAGCCAAATAAGAATAGAATAAAGGGACATTTTATGAAAAATGTATTAATTAAGGCGTTACCTGGAGGATTGACAGATGTAATTGCAGTATTTGCTATAGTGATATGTGGAAATGTGTTTACAATATCAGAGGAGAGTATTGGAACTATTGCAACTATGGTGATGTCTGTTATTGGGTTTATGATTTTAATTAAAATAAGTTATCCACTTGATAAAAGAAAGTATATCATTATAGCTATAAATATTTTTGGACTTGTATTTACCGGAATATTTCTTAGGAAATTGTTTGCACTAACGAATTTATACAAAGTTAGTATTTTGCTTATGATTATTTTTGGATTTGCTGCAGAGTCATTATTTAGAAATTTGACAGTATTAGTAGAAAAAGTGCAAATGTTGTATAATGATAAAAAGGTAAAGCGTGGAAGTAGTTTGTAGATAATAATAGTGATAATATATTGATAAAATGAGTAAATTATAGGTAATTGCGAAACTCGCTGAGCTCGTTCGCAATACTTATTGCATACAAGGATAAATTTATGCAAAGCACAAATTTTAAGCTAAAAAGTTGATAACTGTAAGATTTAGGCACACTTTAATAAGCATAGTGCTTATATAAAGTTGATAAGTCCTAAGCAATTAAAGATTTTAAACTTCTGATATGTTGTCGTTGGTTGATTTTATCAGCAACAACTACAGTTAATAACTGTGATATACCGGCCAGTAGTAAATCGGAATGTAGTGTTTTTTCATTTGTTGTTTTCCGTTTGGCAATGCAGAAACTGTCCTTAATTTGAGCTGCCTGATAATGCGGTTGGCGTATTTAGGATTATTTTCGGTTACATAAGCTTCAATACCTGAAGTGTCAAACAAAAGCATAGAAGCAAGGTTGTTATCAATATCCCTACATATCGGTTCAGTTATATCAACAAGCTTATCAAAAACAGATTGTAAGTCCAATAAAAAATCCTGTTTAAAACGAGTGATTTTAGAGGCATCAGGAACCTTGGTAAAACCGCAGAATTCTCTAAGATGTTTGGAATAATGAAGGAAGACCAGTAAAAGAGAATCTGTAGGAATAGAAAACAGGCGTTGAATAATCAAAGCCCAAAGCATAGCAGTCAAAGGATATTTGCGATTTCTGCCTGTGGCTGCATAATAATGATTGTAAAAAGAAATCGAAATAAATTCATCAAGGTCAATGTGATTTTCGAGCAAAGTAAGAAACTGAGGTTTGTCAGATTCAAAAATATCTTTACAATCTTCAAAAATATCTGCCAAAGAGAGTTGTTTTTGTGATATCATAGTAATGTCTCCTTTAGGGATGTGGTTTATGTTTTTTGCAACTCAATTATATCACAAACCTAGAGGAGTATAAGCCATAAATGATAAAGTCCTAGTATACCACAAATAAAAATGTCCCACTTATGGTAGAATACTATTTTGTATATTCTAACACTAGGAGGAACTGACTTATCAGAAAGGTTATTTTATCAATGGATGAACAAAGAAAGTATGAAGTTATCAAAGGTCTGGTAGATCACCCCGATACAGCTAATAAGGATAGAGCTGCTCTTATCCTAGGATGCACCAAAAGACATATAAACCGTATGATACAGGGTTATATTAAAGATGGTAAAGCATTCTTTATTCATGGTAACAGAGGTAAGAAGCCGGCTACCACTATCTGTCCTGATGTCAGAAGTCAAGTCCTTGATCTATACAGAACCAAATACTACGAAGCTAACTTTGAACACTTTACAGAGCTTCTAAAAAAGCATGAAGGCATAAGTATCTCTTCTTCCTCTGTAATGAGTATTTTGGAGTCAGAATATATTCTATCTCCAAAGGCTACAAAAGCTAAGCGTAGACGCATTAAGCAAACTCTCAGAGCTAAGAAGGAAGCTGCAACATCAAAAAGGGAATTATCACAGATACAAGCTAACTTAGTAGCAGTTGAAGATGCTCACAGTCGTCGTCCAAGATGTGCTTATTTTGGTGAATTGCTACAGATGGATGCTACCCCTTATGAATGGGTGCCGGGACAGATATGGCATCTACATTTGGCTATTGATGATGCCTCAGGTGTTGTCACAGGTGCCTGGTTTGATACTCAGGAGACTCTTAATGGATACTACCATGTATTTGAGCAGATTCTTACTGATTATGGTATTCCCTATAAGTTTCTTACCGATAAACGAACTGTATTTACTTACAAGAAAAAAGGTGCCTTATCTGACGACAAAGACACCTATACACAGTTTGCATACGCCTGTAAGCAACTTGGCACACAGCTTGAATCAAGCAGTATACCACAAGCTAAAGGACGTATAGAACGATTGAATCAAACCTTACAGTCACGCCTGCCTATTGAGCTAAGGCTCGCAGGCGTAACCGATATCCATAAAGCCAATGAATTCCTTCACTCCTACATAAAAGAATTCAATGAGAAGTTCTCACTTCCACTTTATGGTATCAAATCTGTCTTTGAAACGCAACCGTCTAAAGAAAAAATAAATCTTACTTTGGCGGTTTTAACTGAGAGAACTGTTGATGCCGGACATGCGATTCAATTTGAGAAAAAATTTTATAAGATGATAGATCACAAGGGAGTGCAGATCCATTATCGAAAAGGTACCAAGGTTATGCTTATCAAGGCATTTGATAGGTCTATGTTTGCGTGCGTAAATGACAAAGATATTTATGCACTGGAAGAAATACCGGCTCATGAACATAAATCTAAGGACTTGGACGCTGACTACAAACAGCCAAAGCCTAGAAAGCCTTATATACCGCCTATGAACCATCCTTGGAGATTGGATGCCTTTAATAAATTCGCACACTCACAGCCACACAGAATTGAAGAAGACATAAAAAGTGCATAATAAAAGCCCTTTTGTGGGGGCTTATAAATTAATTATTTTGGGACATAATCATTTATGCTTGACACTCAATTATATCACAAACCTAGAGGAGATTTTTATATTCAGTAACAAAAAAGCGTATTTATACGGCTTTTGGCGTTTCGCAAACGCCTAATGATTACAAAAAGACAAAAGGAGATGAGTCTTGGAAAATGTGCAGTACATGTGCTATTGCAATTGATACCTGTAATAGACATTATCGATCTGGTATATGTTACAAATAAATACTGGAAGAGAGGAAAAGTACTTGCTATACTTACAGCAGTTTTTGTTTGTATATTAGTTATTTTAGGTTTGGTAAATAAAGTAATTATGTAATTAGCCATACCTAAGGAGCGATTATGAAGTTTTGGATTTTTATGTTGTTTTTAAACTTGATTTTCCTTATTACAATGATTGCTATGGAACTGTATTTGTTAAAAAGAAAGAAAAAAGGAAATGAGGAGTTGTTCGGATTTAAGACAGATATGCAGACAAAAAATATGGAGGAATTATGGAATTTTTTGATGTGATAAAAAGACGAGGAAGTTATCGTGGAGAATTTGAAAGTTCTTCTATTTCGCCGGAAGACTTGAAAATAATTTTAGATGCGGGAATATGTGCACCGTCAGGTTATAATTTGCAAACGACAACTTTTTATGCCGTAAAAGATGGAGAGACTCGTAAGAAGCTTGCTGAAATTTTTCCTACTGAAGCTACGCAATCCGCACCGGCTATTATTGTTGTTACATCTAAATGTATTCATGCGGGAGATTATAATCTGGAGTTTGAAATAGAAGATTATGCGGCTTCAACAGAAAATATTATGCTTGCAATTACTGCAATGGGATATGCCGGGGTTTGGATGGATGGAATGATGAAGTTTGAGGGAAATATAGATAAGGTCAGAAAACTATTGAATATCAATTGTGAAGAAACACCCAGGACAATTATTCCATTCGGAAAGCCAAAGAGTATGGTAATACAGAAAGAAAAAAAAGTATTTTCTGAAAGAGTTCATATTATTTAGCGGCAGCTAGGCAGGTGTTTTATATGAGTGAAAATTTATTAAACTTTATAATTTGGTCAATATCGGGATGTTTAATAATCGCTATTGGAATCAGTTGTTTCTTTTCTAAAAAGCAGGCAGGATTTTGGGCAAATGTTAATTTGCCTCCGGTAAAGGATGTAAAGGGATATAATCATGCTACGGGGAAGCTGTTTGTTTTATTCGGAGTGCTTTTTATTGCTTTGGGATTGCCTATATTATTTGATAAAAGTTCAGTATTTATATTTTTATCAATAATAGGAGTACTGATTTTAACAATAGCTATGATGGTGGTATATATTTTTTATATTGATGATAAATATAGGGAAAAATGAAACAAAAAAGAATTTTTAAAATAATTGCTGCTGGTATAGTGCTTGCGGCAATAGCAGTACTTATATATAACAGATTTTCTTATAAAGAAACATCTACAAAGCGTCCAAGGTATGCTTATAAAAATAAGATAGAGCAGATTAAGAGCAGCATCGACAAGGATGGCGATGGTGTTGATGACCAGAGCGACATATTGGAAAGTGCATTGGAATATATACAGACAAAGCCGAAGTATGAGAGCAGATACTATATTGGCGGAACACCAAATGACGGTTATGGTGTTTGTACAGATGTTGTAGCTGCGGCACTTTTCGGCGCAGGATATGATTTACAAAGACTTGTGTCTGAGGATATAAACGAGCATCCGGATAATTATGATATACAATCCCCCGATGAAAATATTGACTATCGCAGAGTAAGAAATCTGCAGGTGTATTTTAAAAATAATACAAAAAGTCTTACTACAGATCTTTCTGAAATAGAAGAGTGGCAGGGTGGAGATATTGTTATTTTTAAAAAGCATATCGGAATAGTATCAGATAGAAGAGATAAAAACGGAGTCCCATATATTATTCATCATGGAAGTAAATATCAAAGAGCATATGAGCAAAAATATCTGAAAAGTAAGGCTGATGAAATAGTCGGGCATTACAGATGGGAGCCTGGGGATAGAAGATAGAACATATTTTTATATGGCTCATATAATATTGCAATAATAAAAGACATTGATTTAGATGTCTTTTATTTATATATTTAAAAGGTAAAAAGATGGATAATATAAAAAATACCGACAGTCTGATAACAGGCTTGACACAAATAGAGGTAGATAAAAAAATAGCCTCAGGATTGGTTAATAAATCTTATTCGGATAAGGATAGAACGGTAACGGAGATAGTTTTATCAAATGTATGTACATATTTTAATTTGATATTTTTGATTATTTCCATATTGCTAATAGCAGTAGGTTCATTTAGAAACCTTACATTTTTACCGGTTATTATTGGAAATACTGTTATTGGGATAGTGCAGGAGCTGCGTGCAAAAAACACGCTGGAAAAGATGAATTTACTTAATGCTCCACATGCAGATGTTTTAAGAGATGGTAAGTTGGCAAAATATTTTATCAAAAGATCTGGTACAAGGTGATATTATTTTGCTTACAGCAGGTAAGCAGATTTGTGCGGATGCTATAGTTATAAGTGGAAGTGTACAGGTCAATGAATCCTTACTTACAGGTGAATCCGACGAAGTAGAAAAGAATGTTGGAAACAATTTGATGTCAGGAAGTTTTGTAGTATCCGGAGAGTGTTATGCCAGGCTTGAGAGAGTGGGAGATGAGTCTTATATTTCAAAGCTAAGTATTGAAGCAAAAACAATGAAAAATAAGGAACAGTCTGAGATGATAAGACATATTAACTTGATTGTAAAGACTGTTGGTATTGTTATTATTCCTATTGGTGTAATTTTATTTTGGCAAAGTTATTATATAAATGGTGATACATTAAGAAAAAGTGTAACTTCTATGGTAGCGGCAGTGCTTGGTATGATACCTGAGGGACTATATCTACTGACTACAGTTGCATTGGCTATCAGCACTATGAAGCTAGCAAGTAAAAAAGTGCTTCTTCATGATATGAAAAGTATAGAGACTCTGGCAAGAGTGGATATGCTTTGTGTGGACAAAACGGGAACTATTACAAAGCCTGATATGAAGGTGGAGGATTTATTCTTATGTAAAAATGCAATAGAACTTATTAGTGAAGAGAAGTTTAGAGAAATATTGTTTTCGTATGCTTTTGCTTCTAAAGATAATAATACAACTATGCAGGCTCTAAAAGAGTATGTAAATGAGAATGGAAAAGCAGGGGAATTTAAGTCCCCCATTAAAGTATTACCTTTTTCATCCACGCTCAAATATGGAAGTATTACATTTGATGATGGTTGCTATTTGCTTGGTGCTCCGTAGATTATTTTAAAAGATAATTTTATTAATTTTGAAAATGAGATTTTATCACAGACAGAAAAAGGAAACAGAGTTTTACTTTTTGCAAGATATGATGGTAGTGACATTGAATATGGTATTAATGGAAATGTAATACCAATAGGATTTGTTGTTTTTGCAAATCCAATTCGTGACAATGCAATAGAAACATTTGGCTATTTTAAATCTCAAGGAGTAAATATAAAGGTTATATCAGGTGACAATCCCAAAACAGTTTCACAGATAGCTATTCAGAGAGCGTTTTGTCAAGTACCTTTTTTGATTTATTGACGCTTTTATTTTGAAAAAATAAATAAGAAAAAACAGCAAACCTTTGTGATTTACTGTTTCTAAAATTGTTCTATTCAATTAGACAAACTGGAATTTATCAAAACACATTCAAAAAAATGTATTTCATTCGCCTATAGGATCATAATCTGCCGGAACCGGTGCAACGATACTCACAAAAACTATATCCTCTGTTCCTGTGTTCATTGCGCCGTGACATGCACCTTTAGGAGAAACGATAACCTGTCCTTTTTTTAAGGGAATCTCTTTATCCGGTTCGGGATAGAATATTCCTTCTCCCTGTAAAATGATCCAGATATCATCAGAATTGTGGTGACGGTGCTTCTGCAAGGTTTGTCCCGGTTTAATCACCCACACCGACCCTCCTGTAGATTCTGTTTGGTAAAAAGGTGTTTTCTTTGCAGCTTTTTTGTCTTCTTGTTTTACCATGTCCATTTCATAGATTCTTTTTTCTTCCATTGCTATATGCCTTCTTGTATTGATTTTTGATTATTCTTACTCAAAGAGCTTCCGATACTCCCCATACCCTTGTTCTTCCAGTTCATCGTAGGGAATGAATCTAAGAGCTGCCGAGTTGATGCAATAACGCAGCCCGCCGGACTCGCGGGGACCATCGTTGAACACGTGACCCAGATGGGAATCCGCGCCGCTGCTGCGCACTTCCGTCCGGACCATACCATGTGAAGTGTCCACGGCCTCAGTGACAGCATCTTCCGCGATCGGCCTGGTGAACGCCGGCCAGCCACACTCGGAATTATACTATACTTGTCCATGGATGTAAAGAGCGGTTCGCCGCTGACAATGTCGACATAAAGGCCCTTTTCAAAGAAGTCGTCATACTCGCCGGTGAAGGCGTACTCCGTGGCGGCGTGCTGTGTGACCTCAAAGGCCAAATCGCCGATCCGCACCCGAAGTTCATCTGCAGATTCTTCTGCGCTGTTTTGCTGAAGATCAAAGTAACTGCGCGGGATATGGCAGTAGCCGCCGGGATTCTTGTCCAGATACTTCTGGTGATACTCTTCTGCGGGGAAGAAGTTTTCCAACGGAAGCAGTTCAACAGCAAGCCTGGCTCCGGCTTTCTCTTCCTCCGCCCGATAAACCGCTTCGATTTCCGGAAGCTGGTCTTCTTCCGTATAATAGATCCCCGTCCGGTACTGGATGCCTCGATCATTGCCCTGTTTGTTTACAGAGAGCGGATCGATCACCATGAAATAGTAATTCAGCAAATCAGTCAGAGAAATTACAGCAGGGTCATAGTCGACCCGCACTGTCTCGGCATGCCCGCTGCTGTTACAGACGTCCTGATAGGTCGGAGCTTCGTCAGGTCCGTTTGCATAACCTGCTTCTGTTCGGATTACGCCGACAAACTGATCAAAGAACTTCTGCGTTCCCCAGAAGCAGCCGCCTGCAAGATAGATTGTTTTTATATTCTCCGGTATCTCCATAGTAGTTTCTCCTGTCACGATCTCTCCGGACCAGGTGTTGATCCCGCCGAATTCGTAGATGTTGGTATATCCCATGTCCGCAAGCTTTTGCGCTGCTTGCTTGGATCTGTTCCCGCTTCGGCAGTAAATCAGGATGATCTGATCCAGATCCGGGAGTTCTTCCGGCCGCTCCGCTTCAATGCTCTCATTTGGAATTAGAATTGCGCCAGGAATATGGCCTGCATCGTATTCATCTTGCCTGCGGGCATCTACAATCACATGCCCGTCATCCCGGGTCATCATCTGCTTTGCCATATCTTGATCGATCTGATGATAGCTCTCGACCTCTTGCACTGAACCGGCAGTATTTACCAAACAACCAGTCAGAAGAAAAATGGTCATCAAAATCAAAAACAACGGTCTTGGAACACCTGAGCGCCCTTTTTCCACTATTGCTCTCATCTTTTTCATTCTATGTTACCTCGGTAAATTCAAATTTGTCATATAACTTTATAATTTAGGTTTAGGTTTTATTAATAAATATTGTTTTTCAAAAATGGATTAACCAGAGCCATCCACTCTAAAGGTAGATAAGCTGATAAATATCCATGATTATAACCTTTAGCTTCATACAGAGTACAATTGGGATGCATTTCCTTAAATAGCTTAGCCGACTCCTTAACGCAACTCATTTCTTTTTCACCATAAATATATAAAACCTGTGCTTTACTTTCTGTAATAGCATTTTTAAGTGTATATCTTCCCATATATGTTTGGTACATAGTAACTAATGTTTTAATGGGAATCCTTGGCATATCCTCCATATAGTAATTTTCTATTTCTTCTGGATAAGCCATATTGGGATACATTTTTTTCATTAAACTCAACTGGATTTTGCATGCTACTTTGCTAAACATAAGTTTTCCAAATAACTTTACAATAACTATATTAATTCTTGCTAATTTGGGTTGAGGAATACAAATACTCCCATCTATTATTGCTTTATGAGCTATATCACTATCTAATGACAATAACTCAATTGCAATTTGACCGCCCAGAGAAACGCCACCCACAGCAAACAATTTCCCATCACAATTATTCTTTATATAATCCATAATTTGCAGTGCAGAATCTTCAGTTGAAATGTAATCTTTTTGATATTCTTCTCCATGACCATTAAGTGTTGGTAAAATTACATGGTATTTATCGGATAACATTTGAGCCTGCCGAAGATAATTCCACCAGGAATTACCTCCGCCATGTATCAATAATATATGTGGAAAATTTTTATCACCAAATTCATGAAATATCATATTCATCACCTACACAACTTCCAATTTGTTTCACTTAATATCTTGAATATTTTATCATATTTTTACTTAGTTTTATAGCTCTAATTCTTGTTTCTTTGCCTGTGTTATTTCTCTGTTTTCTTGTTGCAAATTCTCTATACAGCTTCTAACACTTTCAGCTTGTTCCACTTCTTTCCGTAGGTCTATGATTTGAGAATACAGACTATCTTTTTCTTTCTTCAAGGCTGTTACTTCCAATTTCAATTTGGATATATTTAAGGATTTGCTTTCGCCTAAATGTTCTTTCAAATACTTCCTTGCACTTTCAAATAAAATAATCTCTGCGGTATGTTCATTGTAGAAAGTATCCTGTTTATTTTTCTTTAGTTTGGTATAGGCTTTGTAGATGTCCTTATGCTTCAAATATTTCTCTGCTTGGTCGATAAGTTGTGTTTTTTCATCAATCTTCTTTTCGGTATCTTTAATAGTTCTTGTGGTCTTGTAATTCTTATCTCTTAAAGTAACCATGCTTTCTTTCAGTTCAGATACGGAAGTGATATTTTTCTCTTTGAGTAGCTGATAACTCTCAATATATTTTTCTAAGCCTGCATTATTCTTATCTGCATTTTTACGGATAAGATTTTCAAAAACTGATAACAGATTTTCTTTGGGTGTGAAGGTGGACTTTATATTTTCGTTTTCTGTTTTTTCTTCTTTGCCTATTCCTCTTATCCAATTTAGTAATGCTTTTATTCTTCTTGAGATTTCTCTTAAAATCGCATTTTGATGTTTGATTTCTCGGTTGATATTTCCTCTGTCTGTGGCTATGCCTTTCTTTTCCATTTGACTTGCTGATACTCCTAAATGAATGGTCGGTATTTGTTCTATGCCCTGTCTTTGATAAGAACGATGGTCAACTTTATCATATATGCTGTTTTCTTCAAGATATTTATTTGTAATGTCTGCCCATGCTTTTCGCCAATGCTCTGCCTTGTCTTGCTTGTTCCAATCGACTGTATCTATTTTTCTTGTTTTGAAATTTCCATTTTTTAGTTTTACTTTTTCTCCGTTTTCATCAAGGATATATTCCTTTTTTGATTTTGCTCCCCATGTTGTATCTTCGTTTAGTGGTCGCATGGTTAGTAGGATATGTGCATGTGGATTTCCGTCATTTTTATCGTGTAATGCAATATCGGCACACATACCGACTTCTACAAAATTTTCTTTTACATATTCTCTTACAAGATTTATTTGTTTTTCTCGGTCTAATTCTTTAGGTAGAGCAACTTCAATTTCTCTTGCAAGCTGTGAGTTTTTACTTTTTTCTATTTTCTCGACACTGTTCCATAATGTTCCTCTGTCTGAAAATTCCTGTGGTGCATTTTGTGGTAATAGAATTTCAGTATGGGCTATTCCGCCTTTTCTTGTAAAGTCGTGGACTATGCCGTCATATTCATTTTTTATCTTTTCGCCACTTCGATAGGCGGAAGCTGCAACTGCACTCTTGCCTTTGCCTCTTGAGATAATTTTGATACTGAGATGATATATCGCCATAAGGGAACACCTCCTTTCGTTTCTCTGATACTTTGGTGTGGCGATGAATAAGACTTCCTAAAGAAATCGGATAGCTTTTTATCCGATTTCTTTTGGGAAGTACACAAGGGGTAGGAAATTTATTTCCGTAGGGGAGTGTAGCTCCCCTGTATCAGCGTTAGCTGATATGCCCTCTGCTAAGAGCCTTCGGAGAACGCACGCACCTGTTAAGGTGTATATGTGCGCCCTTGTAAACAAGGGACTACTGCTCTGTTTCCGTTACTTTCTCTTGTTTTTCTATGTTTTCTTCTTCCGTTTTTTCTCTTTTCTCCATGATTTTTAGGATTTTTTCATTTATCGCTTCTTTGATATTTGGGAATGTAATTAGCTGATAAAATTCATCTTTGGTAAAATCCTTGCTTTCGTTAAAGATACTTTCAAAAACTGCTCCTTTTTCATAAAGCCTTTTATCTCTTTTCTTTCGTTCTTCCTGTTTCTGCTGACTGATGAGTTTTTTTCTTTTGTTTTGTAACTGCTTAATTTCCTCTTCTGCCATTAAGATTTTTTCATCTATATTTTTCATTTTCTGTTCTCCTTTCTGATTTTTAGTAAAGAAAAAACAGTAAACCGATTTGATTTACTGATCTCATTTTGTCTATTCTTTCCGCTCCGATTTCACTACCTTTAACAGCTTATCTTGAAATGTATCCTTACTGTTTGGGTCAAAATATATCTCTGTTACAAAAGTTTTTCCTCTAATCTTTTTTATCATGATATTGTTCGGCTTCTGGGGTATGGTCTGTTCTTTTACTGTCTGTATTTTATCGTTCTGTGCTTCTTGTTTTTCTGTCATTCAATTCCTCCTTTTTACTTGCACAAAAAAAGATTTCCTGCAATTAAGAAACCTCTTTTCATTTTGATTGATATTTAATTTTAGGTTGTCGCTTGTAGCTTCTTTCTTGCCCTGTATTCTCGTGCTTTTATCCGTTCATACTCTCTGAATTTTTCAATATTTTTAGCTCTATAATCTTTGGAATATGCCCTATGATATGCTCTTGATTTTTCTTTCTTGGCTTCTTCTATTTCTTCTCTCATCTGTATCATTTCCTGTTCTGTCGGCTCTATATCTTTTGTGAGTTCATTTTCAAATTTTCCGATATAGTTGAAATACACTTCTATTCGCTGAACCGCATATTTTGCTCTTTTAACATCTCGCTCATGCACTACAATTTTACTGATAAATTCATTGATGGCGGTAGAGGTAAGTTCTTCAAAGTCTGAATAGCTTTCTGCAAGTTTGATAAAGTTCTTTGCTCTTTGGTTGGCATTTTCAAATTCAGATAAGTGTTCCTCTATTTTCTCTTGTTCTGCTTTTAAGCTGTAATATTCTTCTGCATACTTCCTTGATAGTAATTCATAGCGTTCCCTTTCGATATTGCCCAGTGCATTGTCCTCATACAGCTTATTCATAACTCTTTCTATCTGTTCCATTCGGTCTGTAATTTGCGGGATACGCTTTTTCTGTTTCACTACTTCTTCGGTCTGTTCTTTTGCAAGACTGCTTTTTACCAATACCTCAAATTCTCCTTTATTTGCTAATGAATACTTTGCTATCTTTCGCAAAACCTCTGTTAGATTTTCCATCACATCATCGACATCAATGCGATGTGGAGAATGGCATTTAGGGTGCTTAGCTTTTCCTTTGGCATATTCACTGCAATAGGTTACATGCTGTACCTTATTGTTCTTGTGTATGGTGCGTATGTGCATTTTTGTACCGCAATCTTTACAGTACATCAGTCCCGATAATGGGTGGATTTCTCCATCTCCGTTTGGTCTTTTTACCGGTGCATTTTTTAATATCCGTTGTACATTTTCATAGGTACTTCTATCTATGATTGGTTCGTGTACATCAGGGATTATTTGCCACTTGTCTTTATCTACATAATGGTTTCGCTTATCTTTATAATGCTTTTCAGTTTTGAAGTTGACTACATCGCCACAATACTCCTGTCTTTTCAGTATGCGTGTTAAGGTTGCTTTGTTCCAGTTATAGCGGTTTTCTTCATTCAGCTTTCTGTTTTTCGCCGTTCCTCTGTCTTGCTGTTTCATATAAAAGGTCGGGGTTAGTATTTCTTTCTCTTTCAAGTAAACGGCTATCTGATTTCTGTTTTTCCCATCCATAAACAGTCTAAAAATGAGTTTTACGACTTCGGCAGCTTCTTTATCGACTATCCAAAAATCTTTGTTGTTAGGGTCTTTTATATAGCCATAGGGGGCTTCTGTTGCAACGGGCTTTCCATTTGCTCCTTTGGTCTTAATGCCTGTTGTTACTTTCTTGCTGATGTCCCTTGCATACCACTCGGACATAATATTGATAAAGGGGGCAAATTCCAATGTGTTTTGGTCTTGGCTGTCGATACCGTTATTGATAGCAATAAAGCGTACATTGTTTCGTCTGAATATCTCCATAGCGTTTCCTACTTGAAGATAATCTCGTCCCCATCTTGTCATATCTTTCATAATGACAATGCCGATTTTATCGCTTTCTACATCGTTTATCATCTGTGTATAGGCACTTCTATCAAAGAACCTACCGCTTTCATCATCGTCGATATAGTGGCGAATATTCATCAGCTTGTGCTGTCTTGCATATCGCTCTAAAAATGCCTTTTGATTTACGATACTGTTGCTTTCGCCACCGTCCCTGTCCTCATCACCAACTGAAAGGCGGGAGTATAGCGCAGTGATTTTGGTTGCATATTCCATCATGGCGTTATCCTCCTTTTTTGTGTCTATATATCACTCCTTTACAGTTAATATTATGCAACCCAGGCAGGTATTGAAGATGCAGAAAAATATATTGATGCAAGTATACTTGACAGTGACGAAAAGATTTGTAAGGCTGTTTCAAATTATACGGTGTTTGGTCGTGTGACTCCAAAGCAAAAACAAAAACTTGTCAAAGCCTTGCAAGCCAAGGGACATACAGTTGCTATGACAGGTGATGGAGTAAATGATATTTTAGCTATGAAGGATGCAGACTGTAGTGTAGCAATGGCTTCCGGAAGTGAGGCTGCTCAAGTTGTGCTTTTGGATTCAGACTTTGCACATATGCCTGATTTGGTATATGAGGGTAGAAGAGTGGTTAACAATATAGAGCGTTCAGCCAGTTTGTTTTTAGTTAAAAATATTTTTTCATTACTTTTAGCATTGCTGTCAGCTATTTTTATGTTTACGTATCCACTTGAACCGGCACAAATTACTTTTGTAAGTATGTTTACCATAGGTGTTCCTGGGTTTCTTTTAGCACTTGAGCCAAATAAGAATAGAATAAAGGGACATTTTATGAAAAATGTATTAATTAAGGCGTTACCTGGAGGATTGACAGATGTAATTGCAGTATTTGCTATAGTGATATGTGGAAATGTGTTTACAATATCAGAGGAGAGTATTGGAACTATTGCAACTATGGTGATGTCTGTTATTGGGTTTATGATTTTAATTAAAATAAGTTATCCACTTGATAAAAGAAAGTATATCATTATAGCTATAAATATTTTTGGACTTGTATTTACCGGAATATTTCTTAGGAAATTGTTTGCACTAACGAATTTATACGAAGTTAGTATTTTGCTTATGGTTATTTTTGGATTTGCTGCAGAGTCATTATTTAGAAATTTGACAGTATTAGTAGAAAAAGTGCAAATGTTGTATAATGATAAAAAGGTAAAGCGTGGAAGTAGTTTGTAGATAATAATAGTGATAATATATTGATAAAATGAGTAAATTAACTGGAAAGGAGTATGCAGCTATGTGTAAGGTACTTTACAGAATAGAGGCTAGAGGTGTAGAGATATGAGAGAATACAGACCGATTTTTAATTTGAGTGATAAAATGATAAAACTTTTAACAGAGATAAGTGAAGAGGTGGGGAGGGTAGGAGTACTTTTTTCGCCAAAAGTGAGTGAGAAGTTTTATAAGGAAAATATGATTAAAAGAATATATTTTTCACTTGCTATAGAAGATAGTAAGATTTCACTTGAACAGGTAAGAGATATTATCACCGGAGAATGCTTTGATCATAGTGATTTGAGAATAGTAAAGAATCTATATGATGTGTATGATATGTTGTTTAGATTAAATCCTTATTCTATAAGTGATTTACTTTTTGTACATAAGATATTGCTGGTTGGATTTAGTACAGAAACTGCAGAATTTAGAGAGGATAGAATAGAGAGTGATAATAGCAGAAGTTTTGAAAATGATATGGTGCCTGCAAGATTTGTGCCGGGTGCAATGAGAGATGTATTTGATTGGTATAAGACATCAGAATTACACCCGCTTATAAAGAGCATAATAGTATATTCTGAAATTGAAATTATTCAGCCTTTTGCTGAGGGTAGTGGACTCATTTCAAGGATTTGGCTTGATCTATTACTATGTAATTGGAAAGATACTTTTTCATTTCTTGTAGTGGAAGAGGAAATTTATAAAAGAATACATGAATATAAAGGTTTAATGTATAGTTTTAGCAGAAGAAAAGATATTAATGGATTTGTAGAGTTTATACTTGAAATCATACTGAATATACTGAGGAAGATTAAAGTTGATGAAAAATTATTAGAGGATAAAATGAATAACGTTATGAAACCAAAGGCTCCTATAAGTAATACACAGAAGGAACACAGTATAAATGAAAATGTATTTGCAAAAAGACTTGTAGATGTGCTTGGTGATGAAATACTTTCAACCAATGAAATAATGCTTAGATTGGGTATGAATCATAAACCTACATTTAGAAAGAATTATTTAAATCCGGCAATAGAAATGGGGATGGTGGAGATGACTGTACCGGGTAAACCAAGAAGTAAAAATCAAAGATACAGGAAAATATCATAGTCGCAAAATAAAAACGACTATAAAAATAATGAAAAGATATGCGGCGATTAAGTAAAAAGATATACGACTATGTTTTTTGCTGATGAAGACATATACGGCGACTATGATTTAAATAAAACAACGGATTTTGTGTAGCAGAAAAGTGTGGTAGTTATCCATAGATAATTCTATAAAAGTCCTATACCGGTTGAGAATTTGAATAAAAAATCAATAAAAAACTTCATAAATATACGCAAATGTAATTCCATTTCTCCATTGTCTATGTTATTATAGTAAAAGTATTTTGTAGTGAAAGTAAATAAGTAAGACAGGAGATTACACATGCAGGGCTTAAGAAGCAATGAAAGTGAGGATTTTGAAAGGTTTTTTGGTATTGTCGAAGAAGAGGCAAGGAAAATTGGTAGTGTCTTTTTTTGTGACACTTTCGAGGGACGTGACTGTTCTTTAGATAATCTGAAGGTTTGTGACCTTGGAGGTTGGCTTGTACCAATAGAAGAGGCAGAAAACTTTGAGTCTATTTATCTGGCCGGAAAAGATGATGAACTATGGGAAAACGACAAATGGTATGATATGTATGTTTTTGTAAAGTATTCTTTAAACGGCGAAAATAATTTGAGCTTAAAATTCGATAAAGATGAGTAGCTTATAAATTCGTTCAAAATACTTTTAAAAGATGTTGACGAATCTGTACTTTATGGTATAATGATATAGATTTTGAATTTCACAACCGGAGGGAGGTTAGATCTTAGATGTCAAACGTGATTGTGAAAGAAAACGAGAGTCTTGACAGTGCACTTAGAAGATTTAAAAGAAATTGTGCTAAGGCAGGCATTCAACAAGAAATTCGTAAGAGAGAGCATTACGAGAAGCCAAGCGTAAGACGTAAGAAAAAGTCTGAAGCAGCTAGAAAGCGTAAGTTTAATTAATTGCGTGTTTTCACAACCTCGGTCATTTGACCGGGGTTTTCTTTTTAAAGAAAAATTTTAAGGAGAATAATTTGAGTATAATTGAAAATATTATAGATATACCTATGGAACACGAAAGGAATGTCTGTGGTGAGTTTGATGTATATTTGAAGAAAATAGAGAGAACGCTGAAGGTGAGTATGATTGCAAGAGATGGCAGTATAAAAATAATTGGACCTAAGGCGTATGTGGACAAGGCTAAATCTGTTTTCAATAATCTTATAGAACTCTCTAAAAGAGGGAATCAAATTACCGAGCAAAATATAGACTATGCACTTTCGTTGTCTTTTACCTTAGAGGATGACAAGATTCTTGAAATAGATCAGGATGTGATAGCAAGAACTATCCTGGGTAGGCCGATAAAGCCAAAGACTTTGGGGCAAAAGCAGTATGTGGATCTTATAAGAGAGAAAATGATAGTTTTTGGTGTAGGCCCTGCCGGAACCGGAAAGACTTATCTTGCGATGGCAATGGCTATACAGGCTTTTAAAGAAGGAAGTGTAAATAGAATTATACTTACTAGACCTGCTATAGAAGCCGGAGAAAAGCTGGGATTTTTGCCGGGAGACTTGCAAAGTAAGATTGATCCTTATCTAAGACCTCTATATGATGCACTGTATCAGATAATGGGAGCTGACAGTTTCTTACACAATCAGGAGAAAGGGTTGATTGAGGTTGCACCTCTTGCATATATGAGAGGTAGAACCCTTGATAATGCCTATATAATTCTTGATGAGGCACAGAATACCACACCGGCACAGATGAAGATGTTTTTGACTAGAATCGGTTTTGGTTCAAAGGTGATAGTGACCGGAGACCAAAGTCAAAAAGATTTACCGCAGGGACAGACATCTGGACTTGACAGTGCACTTAAAATCTTGAAAAATATAGATGATATAGGAATATGTATGCTTACCAATAAGGATGTGGTGCGTCATCCATTGGTTCAAAAGATAGTGGAAGCTTACGATATATATGAAAAGAAAAATATATCAAGAGAAGATAGGAAAAAATTCAGGAAATAAAAACTTTTACATAGATTGGTTTTATAATGGCGAGGGAATATGACTATAGAGATAAGCTATGAGTCTAAAATGAGGCTGGATATACCCTATGAAGATATAATTAATAGAATGGTATTGGCATCACTTGATTTTGAGAATTGTCCATATGAAGCGGAAGTTTCTGTGACTATTGTGGATGATGAGGAAATAAGAAGTATAAATAGTGAGTACAGAGGAATAGACAAATCTACAGATGTATTGTCATTTCCTTTTAACGAATTTACTATTTCGGGGCATTTTGATGATATTGAAGAAAATATTGATGCATTTAACCCTGAAACTGGAGAGTTGCTTTTGGGAGACATAATACTTTCTACAGAACACATCGTGGAACAGGCCAAGGAGTATGGACATAGTGAAACTAGAGAACTGGCTTTTTTGGTGGTTCATTCAATGCTTCATCTTATGGGGTATGACCATATGAATGAAGAAGATAGAATTATTATGGAAGAAAAACAAAGAAAAATTTTAGAGCTTGAGGGGATTAGCAGATAATGCCGGTAAAAACAAAAAAGAGAGAGTCTAATAATTTTTTGGTGCAGGGAGCCATATTGGCTGTCGCAGGAATTTTGGTTAGACTTATAGGTCTTGCCTACAGGGTACCGCTTCTTAGAATAATAGGAAGTAAAGGTATGGGATATTATTCAACTGCATATAATTTATATGCAATTATTCTTCTTTTGTCCTCATATTCATTACCTTTGGCTGTAAGCAAAATGGTTTCGGTAAGAATTGCAAAAAATGAATATAGAAATGCAAATAAAATACTGAGAGCTGCATTGATTTATGCTACCATTGTGGGTGGTATTGGTTTTGTTGTGGTGTTTTTTGGGGCTGATTTTTTTGCAAGTAGTTTATATCAGATGCCACTTGCAAAATATGCGCTTCAAAGTCTGGCACCGACGATATGGATCATGGCCTATCTTGGAGTGCTTCGAGGATATTTTCAAGGGCATTCAACTATGGTGCCGACTGCACTTTCTCAGATCTTTGAGCAGATAGTAAATGCAGCTGTATCTGTAGGAGCAGCTTACTATTTGTGTGAGATGGCAGTAAGACAGGCTAAAAATGGAAATATTAAGGCTGCATATGGAGCAGCTGGAGGCACAATAGGTACAGGTGCAGGTACAGTTATAGCACTCTTGATAATGATTGTGTTCTTTTTTATGACTGCAAATAAAAGAGCAAAGAATATAAAAGATGATAAAACATCAAAAAAAGAGAGGTTTTCTACAATTACCAGAATACTTATAATTACAGTAATACCAGTGATAGCATCTACAGCTATTTATAATATAAATTCAGTTCTTGACGGAATGGTATTTGGGCAGAGTATGAAAGCTCTGGGACTTGAAGAAGAGACCTCAAGACTTTACGGCATATATACAGGTGGATATTTAGTACTTGTAAATGTTCCTGTAGCCATAGCGAATGCTATGTCTTCATCTCTTATTCCAACTATTTCAAGAAGTTTTAGCAAGGGTGAAAAAGCTGATGTAAATTCAAAGATTTCGATGGTAATCAGATTTGCCTCTATTGTCAGCTTTCCTTGTGCAATAGGACTGGCAGTTATTTCAGTACCTGTAATGAGAATATTGTTTGACGTAGCAGAGGATGCTATGATGGCATCATTTTTGATGATTATAGGTTCAGGTGTAGTAGTATTATATTCTGTTTCGACAGTTACAAATGCTATATTACAAGGAACAAGTCTTATAAATAAGCCGGTTAAGAATGCACTGATATCATTGATAATTCACTTTATTATACTGTATATATTATTATTTACTTTTAAGTTAAATGTGATTGGACTTGTATTTGGAAATATAGTATTTGCATTGTCTATGTGTCTTTTGAATGCAAGAAGTATAAGAAGGAATTTGTATTACAGGCAAGAGATGATAAGAACATTTCTTATGCCTTTTATATGTGCAGGTATAATGGGTATAGTGGTGTATTTTGTATATGATATCACTGCTAAATTCAGTAGCAGCAATGTTATTCTTACAATGGTACCGATTTTTGTTGGAGCACCTGTTTATGCAATACTTTTGATCGGCACAAGAACTATATCAAAGAATGAGATATTGCAGATGCCAAAGGGCGGAAAAATAGTAAATATTTTACAGAAAGTCAGGCTTTTGAAATGAAAGTTGGGATTGTAGGCGGTGGAGCAGCAGGTATTATGTCTGCTCTATTTGCGTGTAAGGGAAAGGATGAAGTTACTGTCATTGAGCACAATGATAAGCTTCTAAAGAAGATACTTTCTACCGGAAATGGAAAATGTAATTTTACAAATACAAAATTAGAGCCTTCAAATTATTACTATAATGAAAGGGCAATAAAGTTTATAGAGAGATTTAACCAATTTGATACTATAAAGTTTTTTAACAGTATAGGGGTAATAGAGTATATAAGAGACGGATATACTTATCCAAACTCAGAGCAGGCTGCTTCTATCAGAAATTCACTTTTAATGGAGCTTGAAAGATATGATGTGAATATACTTTTAAATACCTATGTAACAGATATATATAAGAATGGGGATGTATTTACGCTTTGTATCTGCAATGCAAATGATAAAAGCAAATCAAAACTTTATTTTGATAAGATTATTATAGCTACAGGTTTAAAAGCTGCACCAAAGCTTGGAAGTGACGGATCCTTTTTCCCTATTTTAAAAAAGCTTAATATAAAATATAAGCCTGTTTTACCTGCACTTTGCGGCATAAGTTTGGAGAATAAAAACTTCTTTAAAATAACATCAGGCGTCAGGGCAAAGGGAAAAATATCGGTATCTGTTAGGGATGTGGAAGTTGCAAGTGATTTTGGAGAATTACAGTTTAGTGATACAGGTATATCCGGGATACCTACATTTCAAGTAAGCAGATATGTAAGTATTGCTCTTGATAAAAAAGAAGAAGCTGGAGTCTCTCTTGATATGTTCTCACATCTTGGGAGTATAGAAAATATATTAAATGAGAGAAGGAAAATACCTTCATTTGTTACTATGGAGGATATAGGAAACGGACTCATAAACTCCAAACTTTGGCTTGGAATACTTGGTTTGGCAGATATCAGGGCTGATTTAAAAATAAAAAAGTGTGATAATAAGAGTTTTGAAAGATTAATTTCTATTTGTAAAGAGATAAATTTTAATGTTAAAGGTACCGGAGATTTTGACAAGGCTCAAGTTTGTACAGGTGGTATTGACTTAGATGATGTGGATGATAATCTGATGTATAGGGATATCAAAAACTTGTACTTTGCAGGTGAAATACTTGATGTTGACGGAATTTGTGGGGGCTACAATTTGCAGTGGGCATGGACATCCGGATATATAGCCGGTGTCACAAGATAAGGAAGATAAAATGTTACATATAAATTCTTTACAGCTGAATGTACATCATGATGAAAATGATTTAAAGAAAAAACTTGCCAAGACTATTGGCTGTAATATAGATGAGATAGAAGAATATGAAATAAGGAAAAGATCAATAGATGCCAGAAAAAAGCCTGAGATCTCATATTCTTATTCCATAGATGTCAGCCTTTTAAATGAGGCTAAATATTTAAAGAAAAATAAAGCTTTGAGCATTGCAAAGTCGGTAGTTTATGCTTATGAAGATGCCGGAAAGCTTGAAATTTTGGAAGAGAGTAAAAGACCTGTGGTAGTGGGATTTGGTCCTGCCGGTATATTTGCTGCACTTTTACTTGCAAGATATGGCTTAAAGCCTATAGTAATAGAGAGAGGTGGCTGTGTTGAAGACAGAACCTTGAGCGTAAATAAATTCTGGAGTGAAGGAAAGCTTGACACCGAGTCCAATGTTTCTTTTGGAGAAGGAGGAGCAGGTACATTCTCAGACGGAAAGTTAAATACTTTGGTAAAAGATACTTTCGGTAGAAACAAATTTGTACTAAAGACCTTGGTGGAATATGGAGCACCAAAGGAAATTTTGTATGATAATAAGCCGCATATAGGTACAGACCTTTTAACAGGCATAGTAAGAAAGATAAGAGAAGAAATAAAGGAGCTTGGCGGTGAGGTAAGATTTGATACCAAGCTTATAAAAATAGAAAATATAAAAGATAATAAAAAGAAGATAGAAGTAGTAAACAAAAGAGACTGTGTACATGAAATAATCGAATGTGAAAATATAATACTCGCACTTGGACATAGTGCCAGAGATACATTTAAAGCTTTAAAGGAAATGGGAGTTTATATGGAGCCAAAGTCCTTTGCACTTGGTATAAGAGTTTCTCATTCACAGCATTTGATAGATGTCTCACAGTATGGCAATAAAGAAGCAAAGTTTTTATCGCCTGCACCTTATAAACTTACATTTAAGTCAAGCTTTGACAGGGGTGTGTATTCATTTTGTATGTGTCCGGGTGGATTTATAGTAAATGCTTCTACAGAGGATGGCAGAATTGCAATAAATGGTATGAGCTATCATAAAAGAGATTCGGGAGAGGCAAATTCCGCTATTATTGTAAGTGTGTCTGAAGAAGATTTTGATAAATACTCCGATTCTAAAGATCCGCTAAAAGGTATAGAGTTTCAAAGAAGACTCGAAGAAGAGACCTTTAACATGGGTAAGGGAAGAGTGCCTGTACAAAGACTGGTTGATTTCCTTGAAGGAAGAGAAAGTAGCGGATTTGACAATACAAATCTGAAGATAAAGGGAAGTACTACTCTTGCCAGAGTGGACAAGCTCTTTCCAAAAGAAATATATGAGAGTATGAAAGAGGCATTTTTAGACTTTAATCGTAAGATAAAAGGGTTTATAAATGAAGATGCCTATGTAGCAGCTATAGAGTCAAGAACATCATCACCGATAAGAATAAGCAGAGATGAGTCTTTACAAGCGAATATTTCCGGCATATATCCATGTGGTGAGGGTGCCGGATATGCGGGCGGCATAATGAGTGCTGCCATGGACGGATTAAAGGTTGCAGAAAGAATTATTGAAAAGTATAAGGAGTAGTATGGATATAAGACAAAAGGTAAAAGATGCCAAAAGAATTGTAATAAAAATTGGTTCTTCAAGTATCACTCACTCTGAAACAGGTGAGCTTCATCTTTCAAAGATAGAAAAACTTATAAGACAGATAGCAGATCTGAAAGGAGCGGGAAAGGAAGTTGTATTGGTTTCATCAGGTGCTATTGCAACAGGAAGACATTCTCTTGGTATAAATGAAAAGCCTTCAACCCTTTCAGAGAAGCAGGCTCTTGCAGCTATAGGACAGGCCAGACTTATTATGGAGTACAGAAAGCTTTTCTCTGAATATAATCTTAGAATAGCTCAGATTTTGATGACAAAGTCAACTATAACCAATGAGATTTACCGTGAAAATGCGAAGGCTACTTTTACTCAGCTGCTTGCATATGGCGCAGTGCCTATAGTAAATGAAAATGATACAATATCTACATATGAGATTCAGTTTGGTGATAATGACAGATTGTCTGCTCTTGTGAGCGCCCTTGTGGAGGCGGACTTTCTTATACTTTTATCCGATATTGACGGACTTTATACTGATGATCCGAATACAAATAAGGATGCAGAGTTTATAAGTTTTGTAGAGGATGTGGATAAATATATGGATATGGGTAAATTAACATCTAAGTCAGGACTTGGTACAGGAGGTATGTATACAAAACTTTTGGCAGGTCAGATAGCAACCAATTCAGGCTGCGATATGGTAATTGCAAGTGCAGAGAATATGAGTATAATAGAAAATATTGCAAATGGTGAGGAGATAGGAACATATTTCCCTGCCAAGAGCAATAAAGATTTTAATTGGTTAAATTGTTTGGAAGAGTAGGTGAAAAATGGATAATACAAAAATCGACAGAATAAATGCATTGGCTCATAAGCAAAAGAGTGTGGGACTTACTGAGGAAGAAAAGATAGAGCAGGCGGCACTTAGAAAAGAGTATATTGAATCAATAAGAGAAAGCTTAAGAGCAAACCTTAATAATATTTCAATACAAGATGCTGACGGAAGCATAACAGATCTTGGTGAAAAATTTGGAAAGAAAAATGAATAAGGGTGAGCTTAGAAAGTTATTACTTGATAAGAGAAATTCACTATCAAGAGATGAAGTCTTATCTGCAAGTGAGAGCATAATAAGAGAGATAGATACTTTAATAAAGAGAAATAAAAGTATTGTACTTCTAGGATTTATGCCGCTTGGAAATGAGATAGATCTAAGACCTTTATATGAAAGGATACTTTCCGGATTTTATAAGAATGAGTTTGATATTAATATTACATTGGGCTTACCAAGAGTATGCGGTAAGGAAATGAGATTTTTCAAGGTGGACTCACTTGATAATCTGGAAAAGTCGAAGTTTGGTATAATGGAACCAAGACTTTGTAGTGAAGAGATCATTGCAAAAAATGCTCATGTAATGGTTCCTCTTATAGGAGTTGATAAAGATAAGAGAAGGCTTGGCTTTGGCGGCGGATTTTATGATAAATATTTTGGAAAACATAGAGATAATACATTGTATGGCTTGGTTTATGATTTTCAGATGAATATTGATTTTGAAGTAAATGAATATGATATTGCAATGGATCATATATTTATGGCAAAAGTTGGATAAGTTATCGGGAGATTGTGTGACTTATTCTAACTCAAAGATATTAGAAAGAGGATTATGGAGAATTTAATACCTAATGAAGAACCGTTAAGACAGGAATATTTCATGTCTGAGGTCAATGATATAATACATGCAAAGGCAATGGATAGGGGAGTATATCCAACTTATAAGGTGGTGACCTTCGGTTGTCAGATGAATGCGAGAGATTCGGAGAAGCTTTCAGGAATACTTACAGGAATCGGGTATATGGAAGCTGAGAATGAGGAGGATGCAGACCTTGTACTTTTTAATACATGTACTGTAAGAGAGAATGCAAATGACAGACTCTATGGTAGAGTGGGACAGCTCAAAAAAAGCAAGGAAAAAAATCCTGATATGATAATCGGTATTTGCGGATGTATGATGCAGGAAGCGGAAGAGGTTGAAAAGATCAAAAAATCTTACAGACATGTAGATCTTGTTTTTGGAACCCACAATATATATAAACTTGCAGAGATACTTTTTGAGCATCTTACAACTAAAAAGCAGGTTGTAAATGTTATGGAAAGCGCTGAGATGATTGTGGAGAAACTTCCGAATAAGAGAGAGTTTGCCTTTAAATCAGGTGTAAATATCACATTTGGTTGTAATAATTTTTGCAGTTATTGCATAGTGCCATATGTAAGAGGTAGAGAAAGATCAAGAAAGCCTGAGGAGATAATAGATGAGATCAAGAGCCTTGTAGCTGATGGTGTAAAGGAAATCATGCTTCTTGGACAAAATGTAAACTCATATGGCAGAGGACTGGAAGAAGAGATAAGCTTTGCGACATTATTAGATAGAATTGCACAGATAGACGGTTTGGAGCGACTAAGATTTATGACACCTCATCCTAAGGATCTTTCAGATGAAGTCATAGAGGTGATGAAGAATAATAAAAAGATTTGCAAACATTTACATCTGCCGCTGCAGTCGGGAAGCTCCGATATTCTTAAAAAAATGAATCGAGTATATACTAAAGAGGGTTATCTTGACTTGGTAAGAAGAATAAAGGCGGCTATTCCGGATATTTCACTTACAACAGATATTATAGTGGGATTCCCTGGAGAAACTGAGGAAGATTTCCTTGATACTTTAGATGTGGTAAAAGAGGTTAGATATGACTCTGCATTTACATTTATTTATTCAAAGCGTTCAGGAACACCTGCTGCAAAGATGGAGGATCAGATAGATCCTAAGGTTATAAAGGACAGATTTGACAGACTTTTAAAAACTGTGCAGGATATTGCGGCGGAAAATACAAAGAAAAATGAAGGAAAATGTATGCCTGTTTTGGTAGAGGGCAAGAATGATCATCTGGAGGGTTATCTTAGCGGAAAGCTTGAGAATAACTTAACGGTACATTTCAAAGGTCAAGAAAGACTTATAGGCGAAATAGTGGATGTTATCTTGGATGAAGCAAAGGGATTCTACTATATGGGACATATAAAAACAAGTGAGGCATAAATGGCACTATCTCCTATGATGTCAAAATATCTGGAGACTAAGAAAGAGTATCCGGATTGTATACTTTTTTATCGTCTGGGCGATTTTTATGAAATGTTTTTTGAGGATGCTACTGAAGTGGCAAGGGAGCTTGAACTTACCCTTACAGGTAAGGATTGTGGACTTGAAGAGAGAGCACCTATGTGTGGTGTGCCATATCATGCTGCTGAAACTTATATAAACAGACTTGTACAAAACGGTCATAAGGTTGCTATTGCGGAGCAGATGGAAGATCCTAAGCTTGCAAAGGGACTTGTAAAAAGGGAAGTTGTTAGAATTGTTACTCCGGGTACTATCACAAGTACCGGAGTATTAGCTGATGATAAAAATAATTATATTATTTCTATTTTCTACATTGATGAGAGATTTGGACTGGCAATATGTGATATTTCAACCGGTGATTTCTTTGTTACAGAGCTGGTTTCTATAAGAGAACTCTTTGATGAGATACAAAAATACCAACCCACAGAAATCATATGCAATCATGCATTTGAGATCAGCGGTATTTCACTTGAGGAACTAAAGAAAAAATATAATATTACAATAACATCACTTGATAATACATATTTCAGTGAGAAAAACAGTATAGATATATTAAAAAGGCATTTTGCAGTTTCAAGTATTGAAGCACTGGGGCTGTCCGAGTTTTTGGATGCGACCATATCATCAGGAGCAATGCTTAGATATTTATATGAGATGCAAAAGAGCTCCTGTGCACAGATAGTAGGAATAAGTGCATATAAAAATGGGGATTATATGATAGTGGATACAAGCTCAAGAAGAAATCTTGAGTTGGTGGAAACTATGAGAGAGAAAAAGAAAAACGGCTCACTTTTGGGTGTACTTGATAAGACAAATACAGCTATGGGTGCCAGAATGTTAAGAGGCTTTTTGGAGCAGCCGCTTGTAAATAAAGAAAGAATAATAAACAGGCAGGAAGCCGTGGCGGAACTCTTTGACAGATATATTGACAGGGAAGAGCTTAGAGAATATTTAAATCCGATTTATGATTTGGAAAGACTGATGTCAAGAGTTGTAACAAAGAATGCCAATACCAGAGATCTTCTATCATTATCTGCTTCTATGAAGATGATAAGTCCGATAAAAGAGGTTTTAAAAACTTTCGAGTCTGAAGAGATCAAAAAGACAAATAATAATCTCGACAGGCTTCACGATATAATCGACATAATAGATAGGGCTATAAATGAAGACAGTCCACTTTCACTAAAAGAAGGCAATATTATAAATACCGGATATAATAGTGAGATAGATAAGCTTAGGCAGGCAAAAACCGAGGGTAAGAATTGGCTGGCTTCTTTGGAGTCTGAAGAAAAAGAGAAAACAGGAATAAAGAATCTTAAAGTAAAGTTCAATAAGGTATTCGGATATTATTTTGAGGTGACCAATTCGTTCAAAGATATGGTGCCGGATTATTTTATAAGAAAGCAGACTCTTACCAATGCAGAAAGATATACCACAGATAAGCTTAAAGATTTGGAAAATATAATACTTGGGGCTGAGGATAAGCTAAATAGCTTGGAGTATGAAGTTTTTGTTGAAATCAGAGATGAGATTGCAAAGAATGTAAATAGAATACAATCAAGTGCCAAGGCGGTTGCTTATATAGATGCCATATGTTCATTGGCCACAGTGGCTTATAACAATAACTATGTAAAACCTGAAATAAATACTACAGGCATTATTGACATAAGGGATGGCAGGCATCCGGTAGTTGAGACAATGCTAAATGATGATTCGTTTATTGCAAATGATACATATCTTGATCAGAATAAGAAAAGAATGTCTATTATTACCGGACCGAATATGGCGGGTAAATCAACTTATATGAGACAGACAGCTCTTATTTGTATGATGGCTCAAATAGGAAGTTTTGTACCGGCAAAACAGGCAAACCTTTGCGTTTGTGACAGAATTTTTACCAGAGTGGGTGCTTCGGATGACCTTGCAAGCGGTCAGTCAACCTTTATGGTGGAAATGACTGAGGTTGCAAATATTCTTAGAAATGCCACAAGAAATTCTTTGGTTATTTTAGATGAGATAGGAAGAGGTACATCTACTTTTGACGGTCTTGCTATTGCCTGGGCAGTGGTAGAGCATATTTCAAATATAAAGCTGATAGGTGCAAAAACTCTTTTTGCAACACATTATCATGAGCTTTCAGAACTTGAGGGTACACTTCCGGGTGTAAATAATTACTGTATTTCAGTAAAGGAAAACGGTGATAATATAGTATTTCTTAGAAAGATAATCACAGGTGGTGCGGATAAGAGCTATGGTATACAGGTAGCAAAACTTGCCGGAGTGCCTGACAGTGTAACAAACAGAGCAAAGGAGCTTATAGAGGAGCTTTCAAGCGCTGATATTGCGACCAGAGCCAGAGAGATTGCAGAAGCCACACCGGCGGTTTCAAAGAGAAAACCTGTAAAGAAGATGAGTGAAGTGGAGGCGGGACAGCTTTCACTATTTGATGCAATAAATAATGATACGATTATTAAGGAAATTTCAGAAATTGATATTACTTCAATGACTCCTATGGATGCCTTGAACACATTGTATGCTTTGCAGAATAAGATAAAGAACAGGATATAAGTATATGATTAACATACTGGATAAGGAGACTATTGATAAGATTGCGGCAGGTGAGGTAGTTGAGAGACCTGCATCAATAGTAAAGGAACTTTTGGAAAACTCAATAGATGCGGGAAGTTCTTCCATTACAGTAGAGATAAAAAATGGTGGAATTGACCTGATAAGAATAACGGATAATGGCTGTGGAATTGATTCAAAAGAAGTAAAAACGGCCTTTTTAAGGCATGCCACCTCAAAAATAGTCAGTGATAAAGATCTTATCTCTATAAAGAGTCTGGGATTTCGTGGTGAAGCACTTTCAAGTATTGCTGCGGTTTCAAGATGTGAGATAATCACAAAGACAAGAGATGAGCTTACAGGTGTTCGCTACTATATGGAAGGTGGTGTTGAGGTTGAATTTGAGGAAATCGGAGCACCGGATGGCACCAGTATAATTATCAGAGATATTTTTTATAATACTCCTGCCAGAAGAAAATTCTTGAAAACCTCATCTACGGAAGGGGCACATATAAGTGAGCTGGTAGAGAAGATGGCTATGTCAAATACAGACATTGCCTTTAAGTTTATATCAAATAATCAGGTGAAGCTACAGACAAATGGAAACGGAAATATGAAGGATATTATATATCAGCTCTATGGAAAGGAGATTTCCAAGGCATTATGTGCGGTTGATTACGAAAAAGATGGAGTAAAAATAAAAGGTGTTATTGCAAGACCTGAAGTTACAAGAAGTACCAGAAGCCTTGAAAATATTTTTGTAAACGGAAGATATATAAAGGACAATATTATATCAAAGGCTATTGAAGACGGTTTTGGTGACAGGCTTATGCAACATCAGTATCCTTTCTGCGCACTAAGCTTTGATTTGGAGGGTGTGGATGTAAATGTCCATCCAAGAAAAATGGAAGTAAGATTCTCTGACGGAAATCATATCTACAATTGTACAAAAGAGGCTGTGGAGGAGATTTTTAAATTACAGAGCAGTATCAGAGAAGTACCTGTGGGTAAAGCTGCTGCCAATGAAAAGAAGGTGTTTACAAATACACCTGAGCCTTTTGAAAACAGAAGAAGGGATATTGAGTTACAAAAGCCTACAGATACTTCAAGTGATGAAATACAGTGGACTATTCCAAAGGAGAGTAATTACAATCCACAAAATGATTATGCACTTTTAAAGGATGATATTTCAAGAGATTCATCTGATGAATCAAAATATTATAAGTGTTCTAATGCTTTGTACAGTTTAAATAATAATATTGCAAGCTTGGTAGATGGCGAAAAAACTCCTGCAATGGACCGGGAACAGAAATTTTTGGATAATTCAAATGCTGTTAATAATATAGATATTGAAGAAGATCTCGTAGGTCAAAAAAATAAGGCATCACAGATTTCATTTTTTGATACCGAAGCAAAAAAGTACATAAAGGTAATCGGACAAGTTTTTGATACTTACTGGATAGTTCAGCTGGAAAATGAGATGTATATAATTGACCAGCATGCGGCACATGAAAAGGTGATGTATGAGAGACTTTTAAAGGAAAGTAAGGATAATAAGATATCTGCACAGATGATAAATCCTCCTATTATAGTTACTTTGACTGATTTGGAGCAGGATGTTTTAATTAAGCATATGGACGAGTTTAAGGCTGCAGGATTTGATATAGAGGAGTTTGGAGGAAAAGAATATAAGATAAATTCGATTCCTAATATTTTTCCTTCAATACCAAAGGCTGAGCTTTTTAATGAAATGCTTGCAGACAGCACAAATTATGATATTATATCCCCGTCAGAGCTTATTTTGGCAAAGACGGCATCTATGGCTTGCAAGGCGGCTATAAAGGGAAATATGAGAATCTCTCTTATAGAGGCAAATGATCTTTTTGATGAGTTGCTTTCACTTGAAAATCCTTATAATTGCCCACATGGTAGACCAACTATAATAAAAATGAGTAAGCAAGAAATTGAAAAGAAATTTAAAAGGATAGTATGACAAAGAATAAATTGATAATTCTTGCAGGACCTACTGCATCAGGTAAAACCTCAGTATCCATTGAGTTGGCTAAAAGGCTTGGGGGAGAGATAATAAGCGCGGACTCCATGCAAGTATATAAAAATATGGATGTTGGAACTGCAAAAATATCAGTAGAAGAGATGCAGGGTGTAAAACATCATTTAATAGATGTGCTAGATCCAAAGGAAGATTTCAATATCGTAAAGTTTCAAAACATGGTAAAATGTTCTATAGAGAAAATAGTAAAGAATGGACATATACCTATATTGGTTGGAGGAACAGGTTTCTATATACAATCTATTATTTATGATATTGATTTTAATAATGAGGATGATAACAGTTCTGTAAGAAAAAAGCTTGAAGAAGAATATGATACATTCGGTGCGGATTTTATGTATGAGAAACTAAAAAAAATTGACAGTGTTTCAGCACAAACCATACATAAAAATAACAAGAAGAGAATAATTCGTGCCATAGAGTACTTTTTGATAAATAATGAGCCTATCTCATCACATAATGAAGTTCAAAGAAAGAAAAAATCGCCATATGATTACAGATTCTTTGTACTAAATCCTGCAAGAGATATTCTGTATGAAAGAATAAATAAAAGAGTAGATATTATGGTGGGAAACGGACTTGTTGATGAAGTTAAAAAGCTTAGAGAAATGGGACTGTCAATGGCAAATATTTCCATGCAGGGCATAGGGTATAAAGAGATAATTGAGTATCTGGACGGGGAGGTTTCTCTGGAAGCTGCTATAGAGAATATCAAGCAAAATACAAGGCATATGGCAAAAAGGCAGGTGACTTGGTTTAAGAGAGAAAAGGATGTAATTTATGTGGATCCTTTCTCATTTGAGAGCAATGAAAAAATAGTTGATTATATGAGTGAGAAGATTAATACGGAAAGAATAGATAATGAGTGATTTAAATAATATTTATGAGGAGTTTGGTATTTCAAAAAAAGTTATAGAATTGTCTGAAAAAGTATTAGACTCTTTGGAGGAAAGATTTCTTGAGATAGATAAGAATGCTGAGTTTAATCAGATGAAAGTACTTGCAGCAATGCAAAAACATAAGGTAAGCGATATACATTTTGCTGCTACTACCGGATATGGGTACAATGATTTGGGAAGAGATGTATTGGAAGATGTATATGCTACAGCGTTTAAAGCTGAGGCCGCACTTGTAAGACCGCAATTGGTAAGCGGTACACATGCACTTCATATAGCACTTTCAGGGAATTTAAGACCCGGTGATGAACTTTTATCACCTGTAGGAAAGCCTTATGATACTTTGGAAGAGGTTATCGGTATAAGAGACTCAAGAGGATCTTTAAAAGAGTATGGTGTTAAGTATTCACAGGTGGATCTGCTTAGTGACGGATCATTTGACTTTGAAGGAATAAGAAAAGCTATAAATAAAAAAACAAAGCTTGTTACAATACAAAGATCAAAGGGCTATGCTACAAGAAAAACATTATCTGTGGAGCAGATAGGTGAACTTATAAAGTTTGTAAAATCAATAGATTCTAAGATCATATGTATGGTAGACAACTGCTATGGTGAGTTTGTAGAGAGAATAGAGCCGATTGAAGTAGGTGCTGATATGATAGTAGGTTCTCTTATAAAAAATCCGGGAGGCGGATTGGCTCCTATAGGTGGATATATTGTTGGAACTAAGGAATGTGTGGACAATGCTTCGTATAGACTTTCGGCACCGGGACTTGGCAAAGAAATAGGAGCAAGTCTTGGAATGAATACAAGCATGTTTCAAGGTTTTTTCCTTTCTCCTACAGTAGTTGCGGGGGCATTAAAGGGTGCTATATTTGCGGCAAATCTTTATGAGAGTCTTGGATTTGATTGCCATCCAAATGCTACTGAGCCAAGATTTGATATTATTCAGGAAATAACTTTAAGAGATCCGAAGGCCTTATGTGCTTTCTGTGAAGGCATACAGGCGGCAGCTCCTGTAGATTCATATGTAAAGCCCGAACCTTGGGCAATGCCGGGTTATGACAGTGATGTGATAATGGCAGCCGGAGCTTTTGTGGGTGGTTCTTCAATAGAGCTTAGTGCAGATGGACCAATGAAAGAGCCATATTCAGTATTTTTCCAGGGAGGCCTTACATGGTACCACGCAAAACTTGGAATAATGCTGTCACTACAGAAGATATATGATGCAGGACTATTGCACTAAACGTTACATGGATTGTAAAATTAAAAGCCTATACTAAATTAGTTTAAGTGCAATATTTTGGAAGCTTTACAAAATATTAATTAATTACTTTTATATTTTGTGATAAAATAAAAATGCCTTTCATGCTTGGAGAGTGGAAAGGGATTTATGGGAAAAATAAAGGAATTACCAATTGAACAAAGACCATATGACAGAGCGCTGGAGTATGGAGTGGAATCGCTTACAGATGTGGAACTTTTGGCAGTGCTTCTTAGAACCGGCACAAAGGATGTCAATGTAGTAAATCTTGCATACAATATTCTGGAGGGTAATGGTGAAGGCTTTGGAATACATAGTATTTTTCACCATAATATCGACAAATTGATGGCAATCAAGGGAGTGGGTAGGGTAAAAGCTGTACAGATACTTGCACTTGGAGAATTTTGCAAAAGAGCTTGGGAGAGAAAAAATACAAGAAACAGAATTTCTTTTTCTTCACCTGACGTGGTTGCAAATTACTATAAGGAGAGTATTAGACACTTGGAAGTTGAGGAACTTAGAATTATATTCCTTGACACAAGGCAGAGACCTATTTCAGATATGGTAATTTCTGTTGGAACAGTTAATGCATCTTTGGTTTCTGTTAGAGAGATTTTAATAGAAAGTTTAAAGCATTTAGCGGTAAACGTTATTTTGCTGCACAATCATCCAAGTGGTGATCCGTCACCAAGTAAAGCAGATATAGATATAACAAAGGATATTAATAAAGCGTTAGATAGTATAGGAATAATGCTTGTTGACCATATAGTCATAGGTGATAATTGCTATTACAGCTTTAAGGAACAGGGGATTATTTGATGGAATCTAGAAACCGACTTGTACTGATAATTTTAAGTATAATTAGTATCATTCTTATTGGAATAACTTCATTTAATGATTCTATTATCTCGCCTTTGCGGCAGGCAGTGGGAATCGTTTTATTACCGGTACAATCAGGGGTAAATACGGCCGGCAGGGCAATATATAATGGTATAGAAGAACAAAGAAAAATACATAGTGCAATAAGTGAGAACATTGAGCTAAATAAAAAAATAGATGAGCTTACACAGGAAAACACAAAACTGATGGCAGACAATGGAGAACTTGCCAGACTTAGAGAACTATATAAACTTGATGAAAGTTATTCAGACTATGAGAAGGTAGGAGCCAGAGTAGTGGCAAAGGACAGTACGAAATGGTTTTCGACATTTACAATAGACAAAGGCAGTGAAGATGGTATAGCTGTAGATATGAATGTTATAGGATATGGTGGGCTAATAGGAATAGTGACTGATGTTGGCAAAAATTATGCAAACGTTCGTTCTATTATAGATGATATTTCCAGAGTAAGTGCCATGTCACTTAGAACAGGTTCTCTTTGTAGAGTTGATGGTAATCTTGAATTATATAATGATGGAAGACTTATTTTAAAGGATGTAAAGTCTGATGCGGATATTTCAGAGGGTGATATGATAGTTACATCAAATGTTTCTACAAAGTATTTGCCGAATATCTTAATAGGCTATGCCAGAGATTTAAAGGATGATTCTTCAAGACTTACAAAGAGCGGATATATCATACCTATAGTGAATTTTGATACTATATCAGAGGTATTAGTAATAACCAAGCTAAAGGAAGTGAGCGATTAAATGAGAAGAATAATAGTGAATATAGCTTTTATTATATTTGCATTTGCACTTCAAATATGCATTTTTCCATTCATACCTTTTTTATATGCATCACCAAATCTTCTTATAATACTTACATTCACATATGGCTTTAGTCTTGGGGTAGAAGAGGGTATGCTATATGGAATAATATGTGGAGTACTGATGGATTTATATTTTGCAGGTCCGTTTGGCTTCTTTACACTGCTATTCTTATGGATAGGATATTTGAATGGTAAGTTGACAGCATACTTCTATGAGGAGTATATAGTGCTACCATTTATAGTATGTACGATAAGTGAAGTTATGTATAATTTGTTTATTTATATTTTTAGATTTTTTATTAGAGAAAAATATGAATTCTTATTTTATCTAAAAAATATTGTAATACCTGAGGTAATAATTACTCTTATATTTACATTATTATTATATAGGTTTTTGCTTTGGTATAATAAGAAACTTAGAGTATTAGACAGTAGAGGAATGGATTAGTGATAAGGGATTTTAAAGATTTTCTAGGGGACTTTTTTGAAAAGATAAAATCCTCCAGACTATTTATACTTGGTGTAATATATTTTTTTATGGTATTTATCCTGGGATCAAAGCTATTCAACATGCAAATAGTAAATGGTGAAGAAGCACAGGAGAAGTATGTACAAAAGATAAAGAAAACAGTAGCTACTACAGGTGCCAGAGGTAATATCTATGATAGAAACGGTAATTTATTGGCTTATAATAAGCTTTCTTATACAGTGACTATCACAGATGGTGGATACTATAAAAAAGTAAATGATAAAAACAATATGTACTACCGTCTTATACAGATTCTAAGAAAACATAATGAAAAAATAGACGGTGATTTTTTGGTTGGAGTAGATGATAATGGAGATTTTTATTACACTACCAAAACAGATACATCTAGACTCAGATTTATTGCCGATATGTATGGTTTAAAATCAACAGATGAGTTGGATGATAAGGCAGGTAAGTATCCTTCCAATATCAGTGCACAGGAGATGGTTGAAAAAAAACTTAAGACCTATGGACTGGATAAACTGACAGATATTGATGGAAATACCTATGATTTATCAGGTCAGGATAAGATAGATCTGATAAATGTAAGATATGAGATGGGTAAAAAATTGTATAGAAGATTTGAACCTACTATAATAGCAACCAATATATCTGAAGAGGCAAAGATTGATATAATGGAAAATTCAGCATCACTTATTGGTGTGGATGTAGAAAATGACACATTGAGAGTTTATAATGATGCAGTTTATTTCTCAGATATCATAGGATATACCGGTAAGGTTCCGGATGAGAAGCTGGAGGAACTTTTAAAGGAAAGGTCTGATTATACATTGAATGATATTGTAGGAAGAACCGGTATTGAAGAAAGTATGGAGACTACATTGCAAGGATCCAAGGGATCTAAGACTATGATCGTAGATAATGTAGGAAGAATAATACAGACTATAAGTGAAGTGGAGTCGAGTGCCGGTAATGATGTTTATCTAACTATAGATAAGAATTTGCAAATAGCTACATACCATTTGATCGAGCAACAGCTGGCAGGAGTCCTTGCAAGTAAGATTGTAAATGAAGACAATCCAAATACAGAGAATACGGATTCGACTCATAGACTTATACCTGTAAAAGATGCTTATTATCAGCTTATTGGAAATAATGTACTGGATACAACACATTTTGGTAAGGAAGGTGCATCAGCTACTGAGCAAGGATTGAATGCAAAGGTTAATGCTCAAAAAGAAAGTATACTTTTATCGATAAATAACGAACTCACATCAGGTGCTCCTACAGTTATGGTAGATTTGCCTGAGGACACTAAGGCATATCTGAATTATATTAATACTGCACTTACAAAAAAGAATATAATAAAAAAGGACAGTATAGATACAAAATCAGAGGTATATCAGGCGTGGAAGAATGAAACTACCTCTCTTAGAGACTATCTATTTATTGGAATATCAAGTGGATATATTGATACAACTATATTCTTTAATGATACAAACTATTCCAGTGCAGAGGATATATATAGCAAACTGGTGGAATACATATTGAATATGTTAAGGGATGATCCTGATTTTGATAAGCTTATTTATAAATATTTGATAAGAAATAATGTTGTTACAGGAAGAGAACTTTGTTTGGCGCTATTTGATCAAGGTATTTTAGAGATGGATGAAGCAGCATATGCACAACTTGCTGCCGGAAATGAGGGATATGCTTTCCCATTTTTTATCGATAAAGTATCAAAGATAGAAATAACACCGGCACAGCTGGCACTTGACCCTTGTTCTGCAGGAGCGGTAGTTACAGATGTAAATACAGGCGAAGTAAGGGCGTTGGTATCATATCCGGGCTATGACAATAATAGACTTGCAAATTCTATGGATGTAGCTTATTTTAATAGATTATTGGAAGACCAGAGCTTGCCATTATACAATAATGCTACCCAGACAAAGAAGGCACCAGGTTCTACATTTAAGCCTATTACAGCTATTGCAGGATTGGAAGAGAATGTTATCAATGCATCAGATGCAATAGTATGTACAGGTATATATGACACTATTAATCCGGCAATAAAGTGTTGGATTTACCCGGGAAGCCATGGTGCTGAAACAGTAGTAAAAGCTATACAGGATTCATGTAATGTATATTTTGCTGAAACAGGGCATAGGCTTGCTACTGATCAAAATGGAGAATATTCTTCTGAACTTGGTATAGACAGGCTTAGAAAATATGCTTCAATGTTTGGTCTTGATCACAAGTCGGGAGTTGAGATAGTGGAGAATGATCCACAGATTTCAGATATAAACCCTGAACAATCAGCTATTGGACAGGGCAATCACTCATTTGCAAATATCCAGCTTTCAAGATATGTGGCAACTATTGCAAATCAGGGAACAGTTTTTGAGCTTAGTCTTTTAGATAAAGTGTGTGATCAATATGGAAATGTTGTGAAGGATTATACTCCTGAGTCAAATACACATGTGGATATAAGTCCTGAAACTTGGGCAAATGTTAAAGAAGGTATGAATAGAGTTATAAAAGATGGCTCTGCCAGAAAGATATTTACAGACCTAACTATAAATATTGCTGGTAAGACAGGTACTGCACAGGAATCAAAAACCAGAGGAAACCATGCTTTTTTCATATCATTTGCACCATATGAAAACCCTGAAATTGCAGTTACAGTAAATATTCCTTATGGTTACTCATCTACAAATGCTGCAGTTATTGCTAAGAATATATACAAATACTATTATAATCAAATTAGTTTAGATTATATATTGAATAATAGTGCACTTGATGTAAGTGATGTCAGAATTGGAGACTGATTTTATTAATTAAGATATTAATTTTCAAAAAACACTGGATTTTTTTGCTAAATTCGTGTAGAATTTGGGAGTAGAGGATGTTAGACGGTTATAAAGTTAAATATTATCCATTTAGGCTTTTATTTTATATTTTAGTCTTAAATGTTATGGGAGTATTGGTGATTTCCAGTGCCACTGACGGTGACAGAGGGATGGTTGCCAAGCAGATATTTGGTATTGTACTAGGGCTTGTGCTTGTAGTCTTTATCTCCTTTATACATTATAGAAAGATAATGGAGCTAATGTGGGTTGTATACGGAATATGTATCATTTTGTTGCTGGCGGTGCTGGTTTTTGGATATTCACCTGAAGGTGCCGGAGCAATAAGATGGATTAAAGTACCGATTATTGGACAGCTACAACCTTCTGAAATTGTAAAAATAGGAATGATATTGTTTATTGCTTCATTTTTGGGAAAACATCAGGAGGATGTTGACAGGATTTCTTTCTTGATTGTATTTGCTGCAGTTGCTGCTATACCATGTTTTTTAATACTGAAAGAACCTGATTTATCAACTACTATTGTGGTATTTATTATGATACTTAGTATGTTATTTGTATCAGGTATCAGTTACAGATGGGTACTTGGCAGTCTTGCATTTATAATACCATCAGCAGCAATATTTATATTTTTATTGCGAAGCAACGTTGTTCCATTTTTGAGAGGCTATCAGGCAAACAGAATACTTGGATGGATATATCCTGATAAGTATGCGGACATAAATGTACAGCAGGACAACTCTATTATGGCTATATCATCAGGACAACTGATGGGTAAGGGACTAAACAATAATACTTTTGCTTCAGTTAAGAATGGCAACTTCGTGTCTCAAGATCAGACAGACTTTATATTTGCCGTTATTGGAGAGGAACTTGGATTTATAGGCAGTATGGTTGTGATTGTGCTTTTTGCACTTATAGTTATTGAATGTTTTCGCCTTGCTTCTAAGGCTAAAGATTTAGAGGGGAAATTGGTTTGTGTTGGCTTTGCAGTTTTAGTAGGCTTTCAAAGTTTCACTAATATATCAGTTGCAACGGGACTCTTTCCTAATACAGGCTTGCCGCTTCCATTTATAAGTTATGGAGTGAGCTCGCTGTTGAGTTTATATTTGGGAGTTGGATTAGTTGCAAGTGTGGCTGTAAGACAGGGTAAGAACTAGAATTTGGAGGTAAAGATGAATATAGGTTTGATCGCACATGATGCTAAGAAAAAGCTCATGCAGAATTTTTGTATTGCATACAGAGGTATTTTATCAAAACATAATTTATCAGCAACGGGAACAACAGGTAGATTGGTGGAAGAGGTTACAAATTTAAATATACATAGATATCTGGCAGGACATCTGGGTGGTGAACAACAGTTGGGTGCACAGATAGAAAATAATGATATAGACTTGGTTATCTTCTTAAGGGATCCGCTTACTAAAAAAAGTCATGAACCGGATGCAGATAAAGTTATGAGACTGTGTGATATGCATAATATACCATTAGCGACAAATCTTGCTACCGCAGAACTTTTGATTATGGCACTTGACAGGGGTGACTTTGAGTTTAGAGAGGCTTATAGATAGGCCTCATGTCAAATTATATAAAGAGAGGAAAAAAACAGGTAAATAAGTTATACCTGATAATTCCTATTGTGTTAGTGATAGCATTGGCTTTTGGAGGAGCATATTATTATTATCAGTTTATGATTACAGAGTATGACTTCTCCAATAGACTGTCTATCCTGGATGTGGATACAAGAATAACACCTATTGCAAAGAATCTGGCATTACCTACGGAGGATGATATAAATGTGGATGATATATCTTCTGAAAGCATAATATTGGCAGGTGGTGATGGAAGTTTGATAGCGTCAAAAGTAGCTACTAAGAGAATGTATCCGGCAAGTACGACTAAGGTTATGACAGCACTGGTTGCATTAAAGTATGGGAATCTGACAGATGAGGTGACCGTTACTGAGGACAGCGTAATAAATGAAGCAGGAGCAAGCTTAGCAGGTATTCATCCGGGAGATGTACTTACACTAGACCAGCTTTTATATGGGCTTATGTTACCATCCGGAAATGATGCAGCAAATGCTATAGCCGTACATGTAGGTGGAAGTGTAGAAAATTTTGTAAAGATGATGAATGAAGAGGCTAAAAGGATTGGTGCGGTAGATACAAACTTTGTTAATTCAAATGGCCTTTCAGATGAAAATCATTACACAACAGCATATGACCTGTATCTTATATTTAATGAAGCTCTAAAAGATCCAAGATTTGCAAACTATGCCGGATGTGCTTCTTACAATGTTACATATACAGCGGCAGATGGCAGTCAGGTTACAAAAAATTGGAGAAATGGAAATAGATATATAACAGGTCAGGTGGCGGCACCTTATGGAGTAGCTGTGGAAGCCGGAAAAACCGGTACTACATTGGCTGCAGGAAGCTGCCTTGTTATTAGCAGTGCAAACGATAAGGGTAATAGATATATTTCTGTTGTTTTAAAATCAAAAAACAGAGCAGATTTATATGACAATATGTCTAAACTTCTTATGAAAATTGATAAATAGCATTGCACTATTCCTATTAATATTTTATAATATTATTATATTTGATAACAGTAATTTAAGGAGGGCATTACCATGGTTTCTATCATTGCAGGAGAGAAGGGTAAGGGAAAAACAAAAATTTTACTTGAGAAGGCTAATGAGGCTGTTTTAAAGGCAAACGGTTCAGTTATCTATCTTGATAAGAGTTCAAAGCATATGTATGAGCTTAATAACAAGATAAGACTTATTAACGTCAGTGAATTTCCTATTATGTCAGCAGACGGATTTATAGGATTTTTATCAGGTCTCATTTCATCTGACCATGATATCGAGGCTATATTCTTAGACAGCTTTTTGAAGTTGTCAGTTCTTGAAGGTTTAGATATTACTTCAACAATAGATCGTATAGAAACATTGGGTGAAAAGTATGGCATTGAATTTGTTTTGAGTGTTTCAATGGATGTTAATGCTTTGCCTGAGAATGCAAAAAAGAATGTTACTGTAACATTATAAAAAATGAAAATAACATATGATTTCAGACTTAGTACTTACAGAGATTATTTGATTTAATAAATGATGGCAGGTTTCATTTTATTGAGCCTGCCGTTTTAAAATTATTTGAAAAAAATATATTCTTGAAGTATAATTAATGAACTTGTATTTATGCAAGATAGAAGATCTGCTTTTATTTTAAGGAGAATAAAATTGGCTGAATCAAAAAAGATTATTCCCTATAAAAAAAGAATAACTTTAAATGTAGCTATAATACTCTTTCTGATTATTTCATTATATTTGTCTTTCTATGTTATAAAATTTCTCACAAGAAAACAGATAAGATACAGTGAAGTAGTAGAAGGTAGTATGTCTGAAGATAAGACTCACACAGGACTTATACTGAGAGATGAAAGCGTTGAGAAAGCACCATCCGGTGGATATATAAATATCTATATGAAGGATGGGAAAAGGGTTGCCGTTGGAGGTAGGGTATATTCATTAGATGCAACCGGAGATTTGAAAAAATTAAAGGAAGCATCAGCTGGAAAAGAGGATAGTATATCGGATTCAAATGTTGTTGAGATAAAAAAGAAATTATCAAATTTTGTATCAAATTATTTAGACTCAAATTTTGAATATGTGTATGATACAAAATATTTATTGGATAATGCTGCCAGTGAATATTCAAATATCATAAATATAGAAAATATTGATAATATTTCAAATGAGAACGAGTTGAGCCTTGATATAGTAACATCTCTAACATCAGGTGAGATATCCTATGCAATAGATGATATAGTTGAGAAAAAAGAAGAAGACTTGACAAAGAGTGATTTTGATACTTCAAAGCATCCAATTAGCTATATAAAAAACGAGCAGTTAATAGAAGAAAATACAGCTGTATATAGGGTGGTTAATAGTGAAACTTGGAGCATATATTTTGAATTCGATAAAGGAGAAGAAGAATTATATGCTGAGAAAAAAAGACTTACTGTAAAGTTTAAATCAAATGGATTGGAGCTTACAGGAAATTATTCGGTTGTTGAGACAAAGGATGGATACAGACTGGGTAAATTGACATTTGATAAATATATGATTCAATTTATATCAAACAGATATGTAGATTTTTATATACAATCATCTGATGTAAATGGTCTTAAGATACCGGTTAGATCTGTTCTTGAAAAAGATTTTTATACTATACCTGTTGATTTCTTGACAAAAGGTGGAGATGGTGTAGAAGATGGATTTTATAAAGAAGTCGATAATGACGGGGTTAGTTCGACTGTATTCGTTCCGGCTGATATAACAAAGGTAACTGATAAGAACTGCTATATTGATAAGAATAATGAGGACATAAAATCAGGAACTAAAATTATAAAACCTGATTCAAATGAAATTTATGAAGTCTCAAATACTGAAAAATTATTAGGAGTATATAATATAGACAAGGGCTATACTGCATTTAAAATTATTGATATAATAGGTTCGAATAAGGAATTTTATATTATAGATAAGGGAACCAGAAATGGTTTGAAAGTATATGATCATATTTTGTTAAACCCGGATAGTTTTATGGAAGGAGATTCTATTTATTAATAGGAGAAGAGATGGTTAAAGAAAACTTACAAGAGGTTATACACAACATGGAAATTGCCTGCAAAAACAGTGGTAGGGATATGAAGGATGTTACACTTATTGCTGTAAGTAAGACAAAGCCAAATGATTTGATTATGGAAGTTTATGAGAGTGGTATAAGGGATTTTGGTGAAAATAAGGTGCAGGATTTGGTCAAGAAAAGTGAAGAACTGCCAAAAGATATAAGATGGCATATGATTGGACATTTGCAAACTAACAAGGTTAGACAACTACTTGGAAATACTGTTTTAATACATTCTATTGACAGTATAAGGTTAGCTGATACAATAGATACAGAGGCGAAAAAAAAGAATATACATGTTGATGGGTTGCTTGAAATAAATGTTGCAAAAGAAGCTTCAAAGTATGGCTTTATAGAGGATGAATTGGAGGAAGTTTTACCAATATTTGCCAGATATAAAAACTTACATATAAAGGGATTTATGACAATAGCACCAAATGTTGATGATGCAGAAGAAAATAGAGAAATTTTCAAGAAATTAAAAAAAATGTCTGTTGACATAAATCAGAAAAACTATGATAATATAGAAGTGAGATTTTTATCAATGGGAATGACTGGCGATTATGTGGTGGCACTTGAAGAGGGTGCGGATTTTGTAAGAGTTGGTACAGGAATATTTGGGAAAAGGTAAGGAAGGATTGGAGAGCTTATGGTTAAGGATTTGTTTGAGAGAATCAGGGAGTATTTAAATGTTGGAGGCGGCGAGGATGATTATCAAGGTGAAGATGATTTTGAAGAAGGCATCGATGATACAGAAGAAGTTGATGCAGAAGATGAGGTGGAAGAGGAGTCAAAATTAAAGACTACTCATAAAATTACAAAGGTTGATAACGATAATATTGTTCCTATCAAAAAAGAAGTTGAGGTTACTATGTATAGACCTACATCTGTGGAAGAGTCAAGACTTGTTGTAGATAGTCTGAAGAAGGGGAAGACTGTTGTCCTTAATCTTGAAGATGTTAGAACAGCCATTGCACAGAGAATAGTGGACTTTGTATGTGGTGCAGCATATGAGATGCAAGGAAATCTTCAAAGTATATCTGAGAGTATATTTATTGTAACACCTGCAAACGTAGTATTGTCAGGAGATTTTACAGATTTACTTGGCATTGAGCATAACAGTTCGGACGCTTCAGGATTTGGGGGATGAGGTTATAGCTTTGGAAAAAGATGATCTAATTCTAAGAAATAAGATTTTAGATTTAGCAAGAAATGCATATTTTAAGAACATAGTGGCGTATTCTGTGTTCTTAAATTTATATGAGCAGACAATATTCGAGATGACTCGGAATGAATTGCCAAATGTAAATTATACTATGTTTGGGGGGTATTCTGAAGCAGAAAGAAAAGTTGTCTGCTTTTATTGTGATAAGACACCTGAATTTGATATATTGGAATACATAAATATTTCACCGGCAAATAAAAAGTTTGCACAGGATCTCACACATAGAGATTTCCTTGGGGCACTGATGAATCTTGGAATTGAAAGGCATATGATTGGTGATATATGTATTGTAGACAATATTGCACATCTTATTACATTCAAGAGTATGTCAGAAACCATAATCAATGAACTGGATATGGTAAAGCATACAAAGGTTGTTTTACAAAAAGAAAGTGCTGATGATCTAAAAACTGTAAATAGAGTAGAATACAAAAAGATAAATATCCCTTCAGAAAGATTAGACTCTATTATTGGATCTATATATAATATTTCCAGAAGCAAAGTAAATTTATATATTGATTCAGGTAAGGTGTTTATCAATTCTAAACAGTGTTTTTTACATTCATCTAAGGTAAAGCAAGGGGATATAATTACAGTAAGAGGACTTGGTAGAGCAAGATTTTTAGGTATAAGTTCCCTGTCAAAAAAAGGTAGATTGTTTGCTGAAACAGAGATTTTTAAATAGGTATTAATAATGTATTTAGATAGATTGGAAGTAAATTTTGAAAATAAGCCATGCTATGATATAGTAATTTCAGATGATTTTTCCGGTTTAAAAAAAGAATTAAACAAACTGGATATAGATAATAAAAGAATATGCATTGTTACAGATTCTAATGTGGCTGAGATATATTTGGATAATATAAAAGAAGAACTTAGCGGCTTGAATGTATTTGTACATACTTTTGAAGCCGGTGAGAAGAATAAACACCTTGGTACAGTATCAGATATATATGATACTCTTATTTTGAATAAGTTTGACAGGAAGGATATCTTACTTGCACTTGGTGGCGGAGTTGTGGGAGATGTATGTGGTTTTGTTGCTGCAACATATTTGAGGGGTATTGATTTTGTACAGATTCCTACAACTTTAGTTTCTCAAGTTGATTCGAGTATTGGCGGAAAAACCGGAGTTGATTTTAAACATTATAAAAATATGGTTGGAGCATTCTATATGCCAAGGCTTGTGTATGTGAATATCGATACATTAAGTACACTTCCAATGGTAGAGTTTTCATCAGGTATGGGTGAAGTTATAAAGCATGGCTTGATATTTGACAGAGAATATTACTATTGGCTTTTTGAAAACAGTAAGAATATATTGGCCGGAGATTTAAAAACTTTGGCAAATATGGTTCTTGTAAGTCAAAAAATCAAAAAGCAGGTTGTTGAAAATGATCCTTATGAAAAGGGACAAAGGGCTATATTAAATTTTGGACATACTTTGGGACATGCTATAGAAAAAGAAAAAAAATTCACACTGTCACATGGTGACTGTGTAGGTCTTGGTATGCTGGCAGCATTTTATATATGTATAAAAAAGAGTAAGCTGAGAAAAGAAGACAGGAGTTTTCTTACAGATTTGATGAAAATATATTCTTTGGATACAGAGACAGATATGGATGTGGAAAAAGTATTTGGGGCTACATTTAATGATAAGAAAATGGAATCAGGGAAAATAAAATTTATCTTGTTGAACAGTATTGGAGAAGCCTATATTGATAGAGAAGTATCAAAAAATGATATGATGGAGGCATTGGATAGTATATGCAGAAGAATATAGTATATAAATTTGGCTTGTTCTTGATCATGGTAGCGGCACTTGTGGGAGTAGACCAATGGAGTAAGTATGAAGCCCTAGTGAAATTAAAAAATGGAGCTGCTTACCCATTAATTAATAATATACTTTATTTTTGGTATTCAGAGAATGCAGGTGCTGCATTTGGAATACTTCAGGGTAAGCATATTTTTTTCTATATAATTACATTAGTGGTTTTGATAGGTATATTATACTTACTTTTTAAGTTGCCAAATGATAGTCATTATTTTTTGCTACTATGTTGTGGCGGTCTGATTTTTGCAGGTGCACTTGGCAATTTTATTGATAGAGTTATTAGAAATTATGTTGTAGATTTTATTTATTTTAAGCCGATAAATTTTCCTATATTTAATTTTGCAGATATTTGTGTAACAGTAGGAACTTTTTTATTGTTTATATGCTTGGTATTTGTATATAAAGAAAGTGAATTAGAATTTTATAAAAAATAGTTTTAGTTTGGAGATAAATGAACAGCTTTGAAATAATAGTAGAAGAATCGGATATTAATAAGAGGATAGATGTTTTTTTGGCAAAGAATTTAGAAAGCTTTTCTAGATCTTACATTCAAGACTTGATAAAAAAAGGGAAAGCTACTATTGGTGGTAAGTCTATAAAGGCAAATTACAGATTGAGGAATGGAGATAATGTAGTACTTAACATACCAAAGCCTGAGCCACTTGAGATTCTTCCGGAAAATATACCTTTGGATATTCTATATGAAGATAATGATGTAATACTTGTAAATAAACCAAAGGGAATGGTGGTGCATCCGGCAGCCGGGCACTATAGCGGTACTTTGGTAAATGCACTTTTATACCATTGCAAAGATAATCTTTCAGGTATTAATGGAGTATTAAGACCTGGAATAGTTCATAGAATAGATATGGATACAACCGGTGTTATTATTGCTTGCAAAAATGATAATGCTCATCAAAACATTGCAAAACAGCTGGCAGAACATAGTATTACAAGAAGATATGTTGCTATAGTAAATGGCAATCTAAAGGAAGATGAAGGAGTTGTAGATGCACCTATTGCCAGAGCCAAAAATGACAGAAAAAAGATGGCGGTAGATAAAGATGGAAAGACTGCGGTGACTTATTATAAAGTTTTAGAAAGGCTTAAAAATTATACATATATAGAGTGTGTACTTGAGACAGGTAGAACGCATCAAATAAGAGTTCATATGTCTTATATAAATCATCCTTTACTTGGTGATGAGATATATTCCGGTAAAAAGGAAAGTATGAAATTACAAGGGCAATGTTTACATGCTATGGTACTGGGGTTCATTCATCCTACTACAAATGAATATATGGAATTTAAAGCACCCATACCTGAATATTTTAATGAAATATTAAAAAAATTCAAAAAAAATTAACTTATATTCTATTTATATCAGCATAAACACTAACTAAGAAGCTGCAATCGAATGGCGAATATATACATTTTGCTTTTTTTGTTATATAATAATATATGTAATTGTCTGCATTTGTATTTTTATAAAAGAAAATACATAAAAGAAATTATTTTTAGGAGGTCGGTATGGACAAAAGATTGGTTATTACCATTGGTAGACAGTGCGGAAGCGGTGGAAGAAGGATTGGACAGATGCTGGCTGAACAGCTGGGCATCAAGTGCTATGATAAGGAAATACTTAATAGAGCTGCAAAAGAGAGCGGACTGGCTGCAGAGTTGTTTGAAACTCATGATGAGAAGCCAACAAGTTCATTTTTATATTCTCTTGTTATGGATACTTATTCTTTGGGTTATACATCCTCATCTTATATGGATATGCCTATAAATCATAAGATATTTTTAGCACAGTTTGATACAATAAAAAAGCTTGCGTCAGAAGAGTCATGCATTATTGTAGGTAGATGTGCTGATTATGCCTTGTCAGATGATCCTAATGCTTTCTCAGTATTTATCACAGGAGATGATGAGGATAAGATTAGAAGAATTATGGAAACAAACAATATTGAAGCTAATAAGGCAAAAGATATTATGATAAAAACAGATAAGAAAAGATCAAGCTACTATAACTATTATTCAAGTAAGAGATGGGCTGATTCAAGAAGCTATGATTTGACTATCAACAGTACAACTCTTGGACTTGAAGGCAGTGTGGAACTTATAAAAACATTTGCGAAAATAAAGGGTCTATTATGAGAAAGAGATTTATTTACCAGGTTATACTTATTTCAGGAATATTGATGGCATGCACAAGTAATACTACAAATGCAAAAAGTGTGACTAAAGTTCAAGGAAGATTTGCAGAAAGCAGTACACAGGCTGAAACTAAAGAGGAGAAAAAAGATTTAGAGAGTAGTAAGGAAGCAGAAAGCAGTGCTGTTCAAAGTAGTGAAGAAACCACAAAGGCAACAGAAGCAACGACTACAGCGGCATCAACAACACAGGAAGAGACAACTACAGCTAAAGAGACAGAGGTAAAGAAGGAAGCTGTATCTGAAGTTAAAGAAGCCGGAGAAATAGGTTTAAATCCTGATTGGAAATATGCTTCATTTTCAAAGATAAATTCAGGAAAGAGTATGTTGTATACGCCAAGTGGAAATAGCAATGGCATTACAATAGCAGTTAATGCCGGACATGGTACAAAGGGAGGATCATCACAAAAAACTCAATGTCATCCGGATGGTACGCCAAAGGTAACCGGAGGTACTACTAATGCCGGAGCTACCACAGCTATTGCAGTTTCAGAAGGTATGACATTTTTAGATGGTACACCTGAAAGCACGGTAACCTACGAGATGGCAAAAATATTTAAAGATGAACTTTTATCAAGAGGATACAATGTATTAATGATCCGAAACGATACAGATGTTCAATTAGACAATATTGCGAGAACTGTTATTGCAAATAATAATGCAAATGCACATATTGCACTGCATTGGGATTCCACAACCTCAGATAAGGGAGCATTCTATATGGGAGTACCGGATGTAGGCTCATATAGGAGCATGGAGCCGGTAGCTTCAAACTGGAAAAAACATGAAGCTTTGGGAAAAGCACTTGTAAATGGTTTATCTGCCAATGGTACAAAAATATTTAGTGATGGAAGAATGGATATGGATTTAACACAGACTTCCTATTCAACTATTCCATCTATAGACATTGAATTGGGTGATAAGAAATCTGATTATGATAAGGATACTTTAAGAAAGCTGTCAAAAGGACTTGCTGATGGTATAGACGGTTATTTTGGGAGATAAATCAAAGATAATCAATTCATAAGGGAGTATTATGAAAAGCAAATTGAAATATTTGATATGTCTTTTCGCATTTTTATTTTTGACAGCTTGTGGTGGTGTTGTAAACACTGATATGAGTTTTGATGATTCATTTTCCGGAAGCAGGGTAATGACGTATACTATATCAAATTCGGATTACACATCATATGTACAAAAGGATTTGACCACTGTAGAAAGTACATTGAGAGAGTTGTGTCCACAGGATATAGAAATCACATCATTTAATCAGGATGATGAAAATATAGTTGTTGTCTTCACTATAAGTTTTATTTCTGAGGAAGATTATAAAACTAAAGTTAATAATATACTTAGTGCAGAAGGAATAGATATAGTACCAAATGTTACATTTTTAAAATCTGATGCGGTCTTTGCAAAGGGACTTGCATATCAGGAAAACTTTAGTAGCGATGATTTACTAAAGTGGATGAGAGACGGTATTATGGGCAATGGATTTGTTACATCCTCATATGAGTCATATATATTTTCATCAAGCTATATAAGTCTGATTATAAATGGTGAAGAGTATGAAAAAGATGCGAGTATGAGCATAATTGATGTAAATACAGCAAAATACTTACCTATTGACAGCGTAGAATTTGATACTGTTCTAAATAAGGATGGTACTATTGATAGAACTATTGATGTAAATATTCCGGATTCAACTTTTGTAAAGGCTAAGGATGAAATAGAGCAGTTTATGGCTTCAAGAGTTGGCGATATTGGAAGTGGTACTTGGACGGAAGATGCTTCTATACACATTTTTACTATTGAAGGTAAGGGCCTTGGTATTGATGAATGTAAGAAAATGACAGAGAACTTTACAGGTAAGAGTGTGGGAGATATAGTTTTAATGACGGCTTCTGAATTAAAAGCTTCTTATGCAGAAGAAAATTCTACAGACGATGATGAAAGTGAAGATTCTGATTCAAAATATTATACATTAGCTAAACAGCATATATTTTACAAGAATTATTTTTGGTCTGAAAATATTGATCTGGAGGATTATATCAGCAATAGAGATAACTGTGTTAGATTCAACTATTTTGTTAATCCACAAAATGGCTATGAAGGTATTGTGGCATTTGACGATAATGTTAGTGAAAGCACGGATATTTCGTTAAATGGATCAGATGGAGATTCAAATGTACTTTTGTTTAGCGGATATTGTAAGTCGGCTGATTTAAATGTTGAAGTCAATGTTATGCCTAGTGTGAGCAAATATAAACATATTGTTGATATTACTCCAACAGGAAATATAAAGAGAAATATTACTGTTGTTTTTAAGGAGTCTTTCAATGAAAACGATGTAAAAAAGCTTGAAGAAAAACTGAAAATAGTTTTTGAAAAAACTAAAATAAAGCTTGATAAAATAGAGTTGAATGGCAGTGATCTGGAGGTTAAAATATCTTCTAATTTGAGTGTTGATGACGATACTAAAATGTGGGAAGATGCAACCGGATATAGCAGAGACAGCACAAATCTTGACATTGATAAAAAGGGATATTTTGTTTCAAAACAGAATATAAAGTTTACAGATGATTTTCACCATGAACTATTTACCGCAGGAGATGTTGAATCTTATGAATATAGAGTGAAGAATGCAGGGAAACCAATTAGAAAGAGTGGCTATATAAGTGGAGGTTTTGACAGTGCAGAGGCAAAGTTTAGTGGTAATGACTTTGTAATAAAGGGAGAAAATGTGGTGATGTCACATTATAAAGCTCCTAGCATTGTAAGTGTGCGTACTAACTATATAAAATATATTATTCTTACTATTGTTGCTGTGACAGCTATTTTTATCATAGCTGTGTTGCTGGTGATACAAATAAAAAAATCAAAGAAAAAGGTAGCAAAAAGTGGCAATAGTGTTTATAATAATACACAAGCTGATGCAGTATTTTGTCCTCATTGTGGAACTAAGAATAAATCTGATGATAAATTCTGCTCATCATGTGGTAAAGAAATTTCATAAAGTTAAGGAGAGTATATGTTAAAAGGTATAAAAAGAACAAAGAACAATGATTTGGTTATTAATGATAAGGGACTTAGTGTATTGAATATCTTATGTGTGATATCAGTTTTGTCAGTACTATTTTTCTTTATTCCTACAATAAAGATATATGACGGTGAGTCAATGTCAATATTTAGTATGGTAACTTATAGAGATTATGGTTATATGTTAACTGATGTAAGTGCATTAACATCTTGGTTATGGTTTCTTCTTATATATCCTATTGTAAATATAGTGATGTGGGTACTGAATAAGAAGTCTACAGATAGCAAGAGCTATATATATGTACATATTATTTATATGTTAAATATTTCTTTGGGATTTTTACATTTCACTACATATAATTTTATAGTTCGTTTTAGTGGAAATTTTTTTGCGTTTTTATGCTGGTTTATGTTACTTGCCAATTTGGTGATTTCAATATATGCCATCCTTAAAACTGGTAGAACAGCAGTGGATGAGAATGCAACAGCACTGGATTTGAATGTGGACTATGCTAAGGGTATATTGAATAAGGCAGGTAACATGGCTACAAATGTGGCAAACAATGTATCAGCTGCAGCAAGTAAGGCAGCAGCAGGTAAGACTGTAAATTGTGATAAATGTGGTGCAGCATGTCCTGAAACATCAGCATTTTGTAATAACTGTGGAAACAGCCTTGATAATGTAAAGAAGATGATGTCTGAAAGTAAGGCTACAGCATCAAATACATTGGTTTGCGAGAAATGCGGCAATGTGTGTTCAGAAGGTGCAACTTTCTGTACTAAATGTGGCAATAATCTTGCTGATGCAAGAAGAGTTCAGGCAGAAGCACAGAATCGTATAGATGAGGCAGCAAAACTTGCCAGAGAGATGGCAACAGATAATACAGCTAATGAATCTACAATTAAAAACAGCAAAGATGATACAAAATCAAATGGAGTATTACTTTCAAAATAAAATGTTAAAATTTTTAGGTGGGCTAATGCCCACTTTTTTTATAGAAATATCAGTTTAAATTCTATTTTTCTTAGTGTATATTATTTTTATCTATGATAGAATATAGGATAGTACTTCTTGAAAGGAGCATTACTCCCAAATGAGAGATGAGGATTTTTATAATAACCTTAGCGATATTGACAGTGAAGAAATTGAAAGATATTTGAGAGATTTAGCTAGGTTAAACAAAATAAGAGAAGAAGAAAAACTAAAAGAAGAAAATAAAAAACTACGCAAGACCATAAATGAAAATAATAAGAAGCTGGAAGAGATGGGACAGAATATAAGAAAGGTACAGAAAAAAGCTGATAAGATAAATATTATCGGTGGAGACAGGTCTTCAAAAGCAAAGAGTAGTAGGAATGTAAAGAGCGATGTGAAGGAAGATGTAGAAACTAATGGTATAAAAATTCCTTTACCAAACAGCCATCAAAAAAAAATCATTAGAAAAAATGATACATTAATTGTACAAGAGACACAGAATAGGGAATCCGTAAAAAAAGTTGTAAAAAAGAAAGTATCAAAACCTGTAAATAAAAAGGTGGTAAAAACAAAAAAAAATCTAAAGAAGGTAGATCCAAAGGTAGCAAAGAAGGTAGAAAAAGAGGTTAAGGTTAAAAAAACTAAAAAGAAAAGAAGCTTCTTGACTAGACTGATACTTTTAATTTTGCTGTTTACAATAGTGGGAGGTGGAACATATTTTGCATTCCACTATGTGAAAAATCAAAAAGGCTACTATACAGTTGCAGTTTTTGGTGTAGATTCAAGAGATGGAAATGTTGAAGAAGGTGCCTTAAGTGATGTGAATATGATTATTAATGTAAATAGAGAAACTGGAGATATACAGCTTATATCTATTTATAGAGATATGTATTCAATGATAGATGAAGATGGTAAATTCCACAAGTTCAATCAAGCCTATGTAGAAGGTGGACATGAACAGGCTTTGGAAGCACTTAATAGGAATCTGGACTTGGATATAAAGAATTATATAACTGTAAACTGGAAGGCGGTTATTGATGCTATAAATATTTTGGGGGGTGTGGACTTAGAGGTAACAGATGCTGAATTTAAATATTTGAATTCATTTATTTCATATACAGTTGAGGCTACAGGAGTCGGATCACATGAACTTGAACATGCGGGAATGAATCATCTGGATGGAGTACAGGCGGTAGCATATGCCAGACTAAGACTAATGGATACTGATTTTAACAGAACTGAAAGACAGAGGAAAGTTGTAAGTTTAGCTTTTGATAAGGCTAAGAATGCAAATTTCTCCACTTTATACAGTATCTTGGTTGCAGTTTTGCCACAGACTTCAACAAATGTGAAAATTGAGGATCTTATTCCATTTGCAAAGGATATATCAAAGTATCATTTAAGTGAGACTGCCGGATTCCCATTTGATAAGGATACAAAGAAGATGCATAAGAGAGATTATGTAATACCTATTACATTAAAATCAAATGTAATAGCACTTCATCAAATGCTTTTTGGTAATATACCGGGTTATACTTATACACCAAGCGAAATGCTAAATAAGATAAGTAATAAAATAATAAAGGATACAGGACTTGGTGCTAACAAAGAGGATACAGATATAAATGTAGATACAGATTTGGACAGTGCAATAGGAATAACGCCACATAAGTCAGATTCTGATGAGACTCATGAAAAAGTTGAAACTGAACATGTTGAGGACAATCAAGTTGAAGAGTCTCATGAAAATCCTGTACAGGAAGATGGTATAAATGAAGAAACTATTGATGAAAACACCACTGAGGCAGAAATAGATGCTGAAAGTGAGATAAGTAGTGAATAAAAAGGAGAATATAATGTCAGACACAAATATTTTGGTAGTAGATGATGAGAAGGAAATTGCAGATCTTGTAGAAATTTATCTTGTAAGTGATGGCTATAAAGTTTTTAAGGCAAACAGTGCTGAAGATGGATTAAATATAATAGAAAATGAAGATATTCATCTTGCAATATTGGATATTATGATGCCGGGAATGGATGGCCTTGAAATGTGTAAGAAGATAAGGGAGGAACATAATTTTCCTATAATTCTACTAAGTGCAAAAAGTGCTGATTTGGATAAAATATTGGGACTTGGAACAGGTGCAGATGATTATGTGACAAAACCTTTTAATACTTTAGAGCTTACCGCAAGAGTCAAGTCACAACTTCGTAGATACACTCAGCTAAATCCGAACAGCTCAGTTATGGATAAGGACGATCCGAATGAGATTAGATTAAAAGGTATGTCTATAAACAAGGACAATCATAAGGTTGTAATTGAGGGAAAAGAAGTTAAACTTACACCTATAGAGTTTGATATTTTATATCTGTTGGCAAGCAATGCCGGAAAAGTATTCTCTACAGATGAGATATTTGAAAAAGTATGGAATGAAAAAGTTTATGAAGCTAATAATACAGTAATGGTGCATATAAGAAGGCTTCGTGGCAAGATGAATGAGGATGAAAGAGAAAACAAAATTATAACTACTGTATGGGGTGTTGGATATAAAATTGAGAGATGATTTAGAAAAAAAATTTCAGACTAAAGTGATCATAAATATTCTCTTTAGTCTGGTTATTTCTATTTTGATAGAAACATTAGTAGTAAGTAATATTCCTATATTTTCAAGTTTACATATAGTAAATAATAATAGCGATGCTCTTTTAGTGAGTGGAAATGGTAGTAGCCTGGTAATAGTACTGATTTTGGTGGTATTTGGAATCGGTATATTTACGTTGTCATTCTGGTTACTCCAGAGAAAATCATTTGTTTATATTGATGATATACTATACGCTATTAAGAAAATTTCATCAGGTGACTTGAATACAAGTATTGAAGTAAAGGACGACAACGAATTTTCAGAGATAGCAGCAAGTATCAATAAGATGTCTGAGGAAATCAGAATATTAATGGAGAATGAAAGGCATAGTGAGAAATCTAAAAATGAGATGATTACAAATATCGCACATGACCTTAGGACACCTTTAACATCAATACTGGGATATCTTGATTTAATAAATAAAAGAGAATTATCAGAAGATACTAAGAAGGAATATTTAAATATAGTATATGAGAAGGCTAAGAAGCTTCAAGATCTTATTGAGAGTCTTTTTAGTTTTACTAAGACAAGTTCATCAAAGCTTGTATTAAAAGTAGATAAAATAGATATAATAAAACTTTTATGTCAACTTATGGAGGAGTTTTACCCTGATTTTGAGAATAAAGGTATTACTTGTAGCGTAAACACTAATATGGATTCATATATAATAGATGGAGATGGTACTTTATTGGCAAGATTGTTTGATAATTTGATAAATAATGCGATAAAGTATGGTGCCGACGGAAAGAGAATAGATATAAAAATTACAGCTGAAAAGAAGTTGGTAAAAATTGCTGTAATAAACTATGGCAAGGTTATTCCACCGAGTGAATTACCTTTTATTTTTGATAAATTCTATAGAGTGGATCAGGCTAGAAATTCAAATACAGGTGGAACAGGACTTGGATTGGCAATAGCCAAAAATATAACTGAGCTGCACCATGGAGCAATTGAAGTAACCAGCGACTTAGGTGGAACTATATTCAATGTAATATTGCCAAAGGAGTTAGACGTTGAAAAAGAAAATTTTAAAGGGGTTAAATAAAGTACTCTTAGTTTCGCTGATAGTATATTTATTATTGTCCGGCAGTATACCTATCAATACTTTTTCTGCAACAAAAGAAGATGAGCACATAACTATAGATATAAGCTATGGCTATGGAAACATTGCAAAGGGAGGGAGATACCTCCCTATTCATGTGTTTTATAAGAATTTTGAAGATGAAAACTTTAGTGGAAAAGTATCTATTGAATTCAATGAGGCTGACAACAGAAAATATGCTTATGAGTATGATGTGAATCTTGAAGGAAAAGATAGTGTATTGTCTGATTACTATATTAAAATCAGTAATAAGGTCGACAATATTGTTGTAGTATTAAAGGATGAACAACAAGAGGAAATTATAAAAAAGGTTGTATCCCTAAATATGGCTGCAAATCAATCGAAGATAATGTTAGGATTGCTCAGTGACAGCCAAGGTAGGTTAAATTATTTTAATAATGTGGCAATAAATTTTGGACTGCTCAGCTTAAATACTGTAAATCTGTCAGCAGGATCATTTCCAAAGTCAAGTTCAGGACTTGAACAGTTGGATATAATTATTATAAGTGATTTTAGAATTCGTGATTTATCTAATGAACAATCCAGAGCGTTGATGGATTGGGTAAAGCAGGGGGGTGTACTTATGATAGGAACCGGTACAAGGGCGGATGACACTATAGGAAGGTATGCACCTGAGCTGTTGGAGGATATATATGAGACACCGAGTATAAGAACTGTAAATTTCCTGCTTAATAATGAGATAAAGTCTGTTGATTTAGACAGTACATATATAAATTTACATGGTGGAAATGTAATAGTTTCAGACGATGAATTCCCACTGATAACCTCAGTTAACAAGCAAAAGGGAATTATAGCAGTAGCCGGATTTGATTTTTGTGATTTAAACCAATTTGCTATAGAAAACACACAATTTGCAAGGTATATAATATCAAATATTTTGGGGAATGAGAGAATAGAAGCGTTTTCAAATCAAAGTGAAACCCTAGATGACACCTTTCAGAATATAGAACCAATATTAAATTCATCTGAGATAAAAAAATTGCCTCCTATGACTATATATACATTAGTTTTTATTGCGTATATATTGCTTATCGGACCGATTTTATTTATATATTTAAGAGATTGTGGTTTGGCAATATACTATAGAAAAATTGTAGTACTTATATCATTATTATTATTGGCAATGATTATAATATATAATGGTAGAACAAGGTTCTCTACAACATTTTATAACTATGTTACAGTATATGAAGCAGGTGATTCTGATGTATCAGAAACTACATATGTGAATCTTAGAAATCCATATAACAAGCCATATAATGTAGTAATAGATTCCAACTATTCAATAGTTCCTATTATAAGGAATAAGACAAATATTGATGAAAGAAGAGCGTTGGAAAAAAATACATCTGTAAATATTGATAATGCAGAATTAATAAAAGATATTTCTATAAAAAATGTTGGTGCATTCTCTTCAAATATTTGGAAGATGGATAAAACTATAGAAAATTTAAATAATGAAGGCTTTAGTGGGGATATAAATTTCTTTGATGGAAATTTGAGTGTAGAAATTACAAATAACTATAAGCATAAAGTAAAAAATACTACATTGCTTCTTTATGGTAAAATTGCAATGCTTGGAGATTTTGATGCAGGAGAAACTAAAACTATAGAGAGTTGTGAGTTTTTGAATATTCCATTGACAAATTTTGATATTACTGCGAAGTTGATTACAGGTATGGAAGAAGTGAGTACTATAAATCAAAATGGAAGTGTAAATGGAATGGACACAGAACAATATATGCAAAGGCTAAATGTGTCGAACTTTCTATCATTTTATATGATGGAGAATTCAAATGGATATACAGCCGATGCCAGAATTATTGCTTTTTCAGATACAGCATTATCAAGTCCAATCTTTTATAGTGATACTATGGAAGGAAGCGGATTGACATTGTTGACATCAGTAATTCCGGTAAACTCTATTGCCGATGGTGTAGTATATAGACAGTCACTTTTGAAGATGCCTTTGATTTTGAGTGGAGATTATTCGTATATAGATAATGCTCTTAAAAGCAATCAGGCAACTGTACTGGAGTATTTTTTGGGAGATGATATAAATATTGGAGAAGTAAAATTTGAGCAAATATCAGAAGTATTTTCTAATCCCCAATACAGCGATAGATTGAAGACATTTAATGGGAATATTGCTCTATATAATTTTAAGACAGGAAACTTTGACTATGTTTCTAAAAATGAATTTTCTCTATTGGAACTTCTTACATATTTGTCAGATAATAATACTATGAGAGTAAGATATTCAAATATAGAAAATGGAGATTTGGAAACAGCATTACCAATGATAAGTGTTTTAGGTGTGGAAAAATAGATGTTAGAAATAAAAAATATAGTTAAATCATATGGAAGACATAAAGCCTTGTCCAATCTTTGCTTGAAGATACCGGCTGGTGCACTCTATGGTCTGGTAGGTCCAAACGGTGCCGGAAAAACAACGGCAATGAAGATTATTTCAGGTATTATATATCCTGATAGTGGAAATATATTTTTTAATAATATAAATATTTTTGAGGATAGAAAGGCACTAAAAGAAATAGTTGGATATGTTCCGGATGTATTGGGAATATATGATGATATGACAGTCTTTGAGTATATGATTTTCTTTGCTGCGGCATATGGATTTACAGGATATGTAGCAAGAAAAAAGTCCGAAATACTTTTAGAGCAGGTAGGAATGACTGAAAAGAAAGACTTTTATCTAAATGAGCTTTCAAGGGGAATGCAACAAAAACTCTGCGTTGCAAGAGCATTGATACATGATCCCGAACTTATTATTATGGATGAGCCTGCAAGTGGACTTGACCCCAGAGCAAGGTATGAACTAAAAGAACTCTTACAGGAACTTAATGCCGGTGGTAAGACAGTAATTCTTAGTTCACATATTTTGTCAGAGGTGTCTGAAATATGTACTGATATAGGCATTATAGATGGTGGTAAGATGGTTATATCAGGAAGTGTTGAAGATATATTAGAAAAGGTCGAGGGAGCTAATCCGATCAAGGTAAAAGTTTTAAACAATGAAAGTCTAGCACTTGAAATATTGAAAAATAATGAAAATGTTAGAATTTTATCTGTAGATAATGGCTATTTTATGGTATACTTTGAAGGTAAGAAGATAGATGAAGCTAAACTATTGGAAGAACTTGTAAAAAACAATGTACTTGTTAGTGAATTTATAAGAGAACCGGGAAGTTTAGAATCATTCTTTATTAAAGTTACAAATCATTCCAATGAAAGTGTGATTTTTAGTAATGAATATTAATCCGATTTATGAAAGGGAACATAGGGTAAGTACAAGAAGCTTAAAACTCTCCATGGCTATTTTGGTATTTAACTTTATTGTGGCTGCAGTTACACTTATAGAAATGAATGAAGTTGTGGATTATGCCAGAAAAACATCAAGCATTGATTACGCTTCTTTTTTGCAAATATTTAAGATTGTGATATTCTTACCTGTGATTTTAATTATATTTGTAGTACCAAGTTTCATATCCGGTGTTATAAGTGATGAGAGGCAAAGAGGTACACTTGAAATACTTCTCACTACTAAGATGACTACAAAGAGTATTGTTTTTGGGAAATTTTTGAGTCTTTTTGCTTCAATAATGCTTATATTGGTATCACAATTACCTATAATTGCTATTCTATTTCTATACGGTGGAATAACTGTTTTGGATATTATAAAGCTTGTGATAAATTTTTTTGTATTTGTTGTTCTGATTATTTCAATGGGCATATTTTGTTCAAGTATAGCCAGAAAAACAAGTGTGGCAACGGTAATACTATATTCTGCGGTGCTGGGACTGTTTATAGGTACTTTAGTATTATATTTTTTGGCAGCAAATTCATTCATAGCAGATGATAAAAATATTTTTGGTATTTATTTTATTAAATTTAGCAAGTTTATTTTATTATTTAATCCTTTGGTTAGTATGGATTTTTTACTATCAAAGATTATGGGTGAAGACAGCTCAGACATATTGGTAAGCCTTTTTTGGTACGATAATTGGTTTTATATAAATATGTTTCTGGACTTAGTTCTATCAGGTATTTGTCTGGCATTATCTGTACTAAAAATAAAACCACATGGTAAGACTAGGAGGAAGTATGGCAACAGTAATTTATAAATGTGAAAACTGTGGTGGTCCGGTAAAATATTCTGCTACATTAGGTAAGTTTAATTGTGAATATTGTAATACCGTGTATTCAGAAGAGGAAGTAAAGAGGCTGAGTCTCTTATCGCAGAGAGAAGACGTAATAGCAGACGGTGATGGAGAGTATCTCGAATATCATTGTCCAAGTTGCGGTGCTAATATTGTAACAGATGAGACTACAGTGGCTACAACTTGCTATTACTGTAATAATCCTATAGTAATGTCCGGAAAACTGGAAAGCTCACAGATGCCTACAAGAGTTATTCCATTTAAGGTGGATAAAGCTAGGGCATTGGAATCTTTTGATAATTGGATGAAGAAAAAGAAGTTTGTTCCAAAGAGCTTTTATAATGACAAGAAAGAGATTGAAGAGATCAATGGAGTATATTTTCCATATTGGCTATATAATACCAATGTATTTGTTGATTTAGATAGAGAGGGAAGTAGAACCTACACAAGAACTGAGGGTGACTATAGGGTAACCTATGAGAAACACTTTAGAATTATAAGAAAGGGCGATGTGGAGGTAAAGAATCTTCCAAAGTTGGCACTTGCAAAGTCAAATAAGGTATTGGTAGAATCTGTATATCCTTTTGATTTTAATAACGCTATAAATTTTGATTCCTCGTATCTGAGTGGATTTGTAGCTGAAAAGAAGGATATAGAGAAGGAAGCACTTATGTCTTCAATAGAGGAAGATGTATACAAGTACTCTAAAAAAGTTGTCAGAGATTCTATGACTAATGAAAGTGTAAATATAATAAACAGTGATTTCAGCATTAAACCGGGAAAATTTGATTATGCTATGTTGCCGGTTTGGGCGATTTCTTATAATGATAAAGAAAGTAATCAAAATTTTTTCTTTAGTGTAAATGGACAAACCGGTAAGGTGGTTGGTAAACTGCCTATAGATAAAAACAAATTGTATTTATCAGGTCTTTTAGCTATAGTACCTATATTTGCAATAATTATTGCAATACTTAATTTCACCGGGAATTTACAAACAAGCAGTTTTCTTGTTACTTTGGTAGGAAGTATCGTAGCTTATATAATTTATATAACAAGAGTTATTTCTGAGTATAATATGACAAATTCAAGTGTTGTAAATAGAGGTGTAAACCAGATAGACTTTAATAATAACTATGCTGAGAAGATAGAGTATTGTAAAGATATTGACCTGGGCACAAGAACAATCAGCAGAACAAGAATAAATAGAAAGTAAATTCAGTATTTAGTCACTTTGATAGACTATATTTTAAATATAAACTTTATTATTTTTAATATATATGTTATAGTTTAGACAATCTAGAAATAGGAGTTTAGAATGGAATTCATAAAGTATAAAAGTACCAGAGGCAAAGAGACCGGAGTCAATGCGTCAGAGGCTATTCTTAAAGGATTGGCAGATGATGGTGGCCTATTTATGCCTGAGAAATTTCCAAAGTTTGATTTTTCTTTGGAGGATTTAAAGGGGAAAAGATATCAGGAAGTTGCCTATGAGGTAATGAAACTTCTTTTAAGTGATTATACAAAAGAAGAACTGATGGATTGTATAGAGAAAGCATATGATGAGAAGTTTGATACAGAGGAAATAGCTCCATTGGTAAAGGCGGAGGGGGCATATTTCTTGGAACTTTTCCACGGTGATACTATAGCATTTAAGGATATGGCACTTTCGATTTTGCCGCATCTACTGACAACCGCTGCTAAGAAGAATGGTATAAAAAATAAGATAGTTATTCTTACAGCTACAAGTGGAGATACAGGTAAGGCTGCAATGTCAGGATTTTGTGATGTAGAGGGTACAGGTATTATAGTATTTTATCCTAAGGACGGTGTCAGCAATGTACAGAGATTACAGATGGTGACACAAAAGGGTGATAATACAGATGTGGTTGCTATACATGGGAATTTTGATGATGCACAAAGTGGAGTAAAGAAAATATTTTCTGATAAAGAGTTCGCAAATAAACTTTCTGAAAATGGAATCCAACTCTCCAGTGCAAACTCTATAAATATAGGACGTCTGGTACCACAGATAGCTTATTATGTATATGCTTACGTTAAGTTATTAGAAAGTGGCAATATAGCTACAGGTGAAAAGATAAATGTATGTGTTCCTACAGGAAATTTTGGTAATATACTTGCAGCATATATTGGAAAACAGATGGGGTTACCTATAGATAAGCTTATATGTGCATCAAATGAAAATAAAGTTTTGTTTGATTTCTTTGAAAATGGAGTTTATGATAGAAACCGTAAGTTTGTTTTAACATCATCACCGTCTATGGATATACTTATTTCAAGCAATCTGGAAAGATTGATCTATTTAAGTTGTGGAAGTGACGGAGAGTATGTTTCAAAGCTTATGAAGGATTTATCAGTAGGTGGAAAGTATGAAGTTACTGAAGCTATGAAGGAATTTATGAAAGACTTCATAGGCGGATTTGCTGATGAAAAGAAGAATTTTGAGGGTATAAAATCTCTGTATGACAGTACAGGTTATATTATAGATACACATACCGGAGTGGCATTTTCTGTATATGAGGATTATAAAAATGCTACAAAGGATATGACAAAGACAGTCATAGCATCCACAGCAAGTCCATATAAGTTTGCGGATAGTGTTCTTGAAGCAATATTTGGACAGAAGCAGGATATGGGAGATTTTGAAGTCATTGACAAATTGCATGAGATTGGAGCACCTGATATTCCTAGAGCTATCTTAGAGATAAAGGATGCAAAGATTCGACATACAAGAGAATGTGACAGTGCAGATATGCAAAAAGAAGTAGAAGATATTCTATTCAACAACAGGAGGTAGATATGTTAGTATCAGCAAAAGAAATGCTTGATAAGGCAAAAGCCGGACATTACGCAGTAGGACATTTTAATATCAACAACTTAGAGTGGACAAAGTCTATATTGTCAGTAGCTCAGGAGATGAACTCTCCGGTTATCCTTGGAGTTTCTGAGGGTGCAGGAAAGTATATGACAGGTTACAAGACAGTAGCAGCGATGGTAAAGGCAATGATAGAGGAGATGGGAATTACAGTTCCTGTAGCACTCCACCTTGACCATGGTTCATATGAGGGATGTAAGAAATGTATTGAAGCAGGATTTTCTTCAATAATGTTTGACGGTTCTCATTTCTCAATCGAAGAGAATATTGAAAAGACAAAGGAGCTTGTAGATTTGGCACATGCAAATGGCATGTCTCTTGAAGCTGAGGTAGGCTCAATTGGTGGCGAGGAAGACGGTGTTGTAGGTGCAGGTGAGTTTGCAGATCCAAATGAGTGCAAGATGATTGCAGACCTTGGAGTAGATTTCCTTGCAGCAGGTATCGGTAATATCCATGGTAAGTATCCTGCAAATTGGCCGGGTCTTAACTTTGACGTTTTGGCAAAGGTACAGGAGCAGACAGGAAATCTTCCATTAGTTCTTCACGGTGGTACAGGCATTCCTGCAGATATGATTCAGGAAGCTATAAACCTTGGAGTATCAAAGATAAATGTTAATACAGAATGTCAGCTCTCATTTGCAGAGGCTACAAGAAAGTATATTGAAGCAGGAAAGGACCTTGAAGGTAAGGGATTTGACCCGAGAAAGCTTTTAGCACCGGGTGCTGAGGCTATCAAGGCTACTGTAAGAGAGAAGATAGAACTTTTCGGTTCAGCAAATAAGGCTTGATTGATGTAATTTAATGAGCAGTCACTAAGGTGGCTGCTTTTTTGTACAATAAAACCTTGATAAAAAATGCTATATTATATAAATTAATAATTCAATATTTGACATTTAAAAAAAATGTGGTAAAGTAATGATAACAACCTATATGGAGTAAAAATGGACTTATTTGATTATATGAAAGAAGTTAATGAAAAGAGTGATGCCCCGTTAGCTTCAAGGTTAAGGCCCGATTCTTTAGATTCAATAGTAGGGCAGGAACATATTTTGGGGAAAGATAAATTCTTATATAGAGCGATAAAGGCTGACAAACTGAGTTCAATTATATTCTTTGGACCTCCGGGATGCGGAAAGACAACTATAGCAAAAGTCATTGCAAATACCACCAAATCAAATTTTAAACAAATAAATGCCACTACGGCCGGAAAAAAAGAGATGGAAGAGGCGGTGTCTGAGGCAAAAATAGCCTTTTCAATGTATAAGAGAAAAACTATTTTATTTATTGATGAAATTCATAGATTTAATAAATCACAGCAAGATTATTTGCTGCCCTTTGTGGAAGAAGGTACAGTAATACTTATTGGTGCAACTACAGAAAATCCTTTCTTTGAGGTAAATAAGGCCTTGATTTCAAGATCCAGAGTATTAGAATTAAAATCACTTTCACATAAAGATATAGAATCCATTTTATATAAGGCAATAAATGATAAAGAAAGAGGGATGGGAAGATATGATGTAGATATTTCTAATGATGCAGTAGAGTTTATTTCTAAAAGTGTAGATGGTGATGCAAGAAATGCATTGAATGCGTTAGAATTAGCTATTCTAACAACAGATATTTCAGAAGATGGTAAAATTCATATAGATATAAATATTATTAGCGAATGTATTCAAAAAAAGATTTTAAAATATGATAAGGACGGAACAACTCACTATGACACTATTTCTGCCTTTATAAAGAGTATGAGGGGCTCAGATCCTGATGCAACTATGTACTATTTGGCTAAAATGCTTTATGCAGGTGAAGATATAAAATTTATTGCAAGGCGAATAGTAATATGTGCAGCGGAAGATGTGGGTCTGGCAGATCCCATTGCTTTAAACATTGCTACAAATGCTTTTTTGGCAGTGGAAAGGGTGGGAATGCCTGAGGCAAGAATAATTTTGGCAGAGGCAGCAAATTATATAGCCTGTGCACCAAAGTCAAATGCATCATACCTGGCAATAAATGCGGCATTAAAATTTGTAAAAGAAAATAGTGATTTTGATATTCCAAAACATATAAGAAATGCAAATTATGATGGGGAAAAAGATATAGGAATAGGAGTGGGTTATAAGTATGCCCATGACTTTGAAAATCATTTTGTAGAACAACAGTATTTACCTGATGAGATGAAAGATACGGTATTTTTAAATCTAACAGATATGGGATTTGAAAAATCAATCAAAACACATTTAAATAAAATAAAAAAGAAAGATAGATAACATATTATGAGAGATAAATTACAAACTTTATCATTAGTACAGTTAAAAGAAATTGCAAAAGAGCAGGGATTTAAGGGAGTCAGTAACCTAAATAAAGCAAATATAATAGAATTATTAGTAGAGTTTTCTGAAAATCAGAATAAAGGAGCAGAAAAAAATGAAGGAGGTTCGTCTGAAATGACGACAAGAGATAATTCATATCAAAGGGATAATTATTCAAATCAAAATAATTACTCAAATCAAAATAATTATTCAAACCAAAACAGAAATAATTATGGTAGTACACAGAGAAATAATGTAAATCAGAACAGAACAATGGGATATAATAATTCATATCAGAATGGACAAAGATACAATAATCAGGGGAATATGCCTAATCATTATCAAAACCAAAACCAGTACAATAATCAAAATCAGTACAATGGTGCAAATCAATACCAAAACCAGTATAATGGTTCAAATCAATATCAAAATCAATATAGCCAGCAAAATCAGTCCGGCTATAGAAATGAATATTATGATAATCAGTTTGTTTCAAGATTTCCAAGGGATTATGGAACAGATATAAGAGATTTGGATTCAGGAGAGGTTGCAGAGGGCATTCTTGAGGTAATGCCTGACGGATTTGGATTTATTAGATGTGAGAACTTTTTGCCGGGAGATAATGATGTATATGTTTCGCCTGCACAGATAAAGAAGTTTAAGTTAAAAACCGGTGATGTTGTATCGGGGATGAAGAAGATAAAGACAGCTTCAGAAAAGTTTGCAGCTCTCTTATATATAAATACAGTAAATTCATTCTCACCGGATACATTAGAGACAAGGCCTAATTTTGAGGACTTGACACCAATATTCCCTAATAGTAGGATACACCTTGCCAAAGATGATTCAGCATCAAAGGCAATGAGAATAGTGGACCTGCTTTCACCGATAGGTAGAGGACAAAGAGGTATGATAGTTTCACAGCCAAAGGCAGGAAAGACAACTCTTTTGAAGGAGATTGCAAAGTCCATTACAGCAAATCAAGAGGATATGCATCTTATCATATTGCTTATAGATGAGAGACCTGAAGAGGTTACAGATATTAAAGAAGCAATAGTGGGGGATAATGTGGAAGTTATATATTCTACATTCGATGAAGTACCTGAGAGACATAAGAGAGTATCTGAAATGGTTATAGAGAGAGCAAAGAGACTTGTGGAGCATGGAAAAGATGTAGTTATATTACTAGATTCTATCACAAGACTTGCCAGAGCTTACAATCTTACAGTAGCACCAAGTGGTAGAACATTATCCGGAGGTCTTGATCCTACTGCACTTCATATGCCAAAGCGTTTCTTTGGAGCTGCAAGAAATATAAGAGAGGGTGGAAGCCTTACAATACTTGCTACAGCTTTAGTGGATACAGGTAGCAGAATGGATGATGTTGTGTTTGAGGAGTTTAAGGGTACCGGAAATATGGAGTTGGTGCTTAACAGAAAACTTTCTGAAAAGAGAATATTCCCTGCAATAGATGTTTTGAAGAGTTCTACAAGAAGAGATGATTTACTTTTAAGCCCTGATGAGGCGGAAGTAGTTAGCTTGATGAGAAAAGCAACTGATATGGCAAAGCCTGAAGAGGTAGCTGAAAGAATTATTGAAGAATTTAATTTGACAAATAATAATGAAGAGCTTGTTGCATCTATTTTAGGAAGAGGACGTTTTATTTAATTTATAAGTTTGAATGTAACAGTTTAGCATTTTGCTGGACTGTTACATTTTTGTAAAAGAGAGGTTTTAATGCAGGACTATAATGCAGGCAGTATTACAGTACTTGAAGGGCTTGAAGCAGTCAGAGTAAGACCCGGTATGTATATTGGTGGAGTAGGTGTTAAGGGGTTAAATCACCTTATCTATGAAATAATGGATAACTCTATAGATGAACATCTTGCAGGATTTTGCAAGAATATATGGGTAACTTTGAATGCAGATGGTTCTTGCACTGTAAAGGATGATGGTAGGGGAATACCTGTTGAAATGCATCAAAAGGGAATTTCTGCAGAAAGAGTGGTATTGTCCACTCTACATGCAGGTGGAAAATTTGACAATGAATCATATAAAACCAGTGGTGGCTTACATGGAGTGGGTTCATCAGTGGTTAATGCTTTGTCAAATTTTTTGGATATTAAGATATCAAGAGATGGATATATCCATCATGATAGATATGAAAAGGGTGTACCAAAGATAGAATTAAAAAAAGGACTTTTGCCTACTATTGGAAAGACAAGGGAAACAGGTACAGAGATTACTTTTTTACCGGATGATACTATCTTTGAAGTTACTAAGTTTAGAGCAGACTGGTTAAAGTCAAGAATGCATGAAAGTGCATACTTAAATCCCGGACTTATATTGCATTTCATAAACATGAGGGAAAATGAAAAAGAAGAGAAAACTTTTCATGAGCCTGAAGGAATAGTTGCCTATGTGAAGGAACTGAATAAAGGAAAAGATGTAATGCATGCTCCGATATCTTATAAGGGAGTATGTGACAATATAGAGGTTGAAATAGCTATACAATTTGTAGATGCTTTTGAGGAGAATATATTAGGATTTTGTAATAATATATTCACACAGGAGGGCGGTACTCATATAGCCGGATTCAAGACAAAGTTTACCGGATTAATAAATACATATGCTAGGGATTTGGGAATATTAAAGGATAAGGACAGTAATTTTACCGGTGCAGATACCAGAAATGGAATGACTGCCATTATCAGTGTAAAGCATCCTAATCCTATGTTTGAAGGTCAGACTAAGACAAAACTGGCATCAGCAGATGCCACAAGGGCTGTACTTACAGTTACTGGAGATGAGCTTACAAGATTTTTTGACAGAAATGTAGATGTGGTAAAATCTATAATTTCTTGTGCGGAAAAGTCTGCCAAGATAAGAAAGGCTGAGGAGAGAGCCAAGACAAATATGCTTACAAAGTCAAAGTTTTCATTTGAATCAAATGGTAAATTGGCAAATTGTGAGTCAAAAGATCCAAGTAAATGTGAGATATTTATTGTAGAGGGAGATTCTGCAGGAGGTTCAGCTAAAACTGCGAGAAATAGAAATTTTCAGGCTATTTTGCCTATTAGAGGTAAGATTTTGAATGTTGAAAAGGCTTCTATTGACAAGGTTCTTGCAAATGCGGAAATAAAAACCATGATAAATACCTTTGGATGTGGATTTTCTGAGGGTTATGGTAATGATTTTGATATATCAAAGCTTCGATACGATAAGATAATACTTATGACTGATGCGGATGTAGACGGAAGTCATATAGATACTTTACTTTTGACATTTTTATACAGATTTATGCCGGAACTTATATATGACGGACATGTGTATATTGCAATGCCACCACTTTTTAAGGTAGTACCGAAAAGGGGTGAGGGGGTTTATCTTTATGATGAGAAAGCACTGGAGGATTATAAAAAGAAACATAAAGATAATTTTACACTACAAAGATATAAGGGACTTGGAGAGATGGATGCCGAACAGCTTTGGGAAACAACCCTTGACCCTGAAAGAAGAGTATTAAAAAGAGTTGAAATAGAAGATGCAAGGCTTGCAAGTGAAGTTACAGAGCTTTTGATGGGTTCAGATGTGGCACCAAGAAGAAACTTCATACATGAACATGCAAGAGAAGCAGTAATTGATGCATAGGAGGGTATATGGCTGAGAAAATATTGCGAACGGAATATTCAGAGGAAATGCAAAAATCCTACTTGGATTATTCCATGAGTGTTATAACCGCAAGGGCTATACCTGATGCGAGAGATGGCTTAAAGCCTGTACAAAGAAGAGTTTTGTATGATATGAGTGAGCTGAGGATTTTCAGTGACAGACCTCATCGTAAATCAGCAAGAATAGTGGGTGATACTATGGGTAAGTATCACCCACATGGTGACAGCTCAATATATGAAACCTTGGTAGTTTTGAGTCAGGACTTTAAAAAGGGAATGCCACTGATAGACGGACATGGAAATTTCGGATCTATAGAGGGTGACGGAGCTGCTGCTATGAGATATACAGAGGCAAAGCTTGCAAAATTTGCTGAGGAAGTATATCTGAAGGATCTTGAAAGAACTGTTGAATTTATTTCAAACTATGATGAAACTGAGAAAGAACCGGAAGTGCTTCCGGTAAGAGTGCCAAACCTATTGATAAATGGTGCTGAAGGTATTGCAGTAGGTATGTCAACATCAATACCTACTCACAATCTACTGGAGGTATGTAATACCTGTATTGCCTATATAAAGAACAGAAATATTGATACAAAGGGGCTTTTGGAAGTATTACATGGTCCGGATTTTCCAACCGGTGGAATAATAGCCAATAAAAGAGACTTGCTTGATATTTATAGTACAGGAAATGGTAAGATAAAACTTAGAGGTAAGATAGAAGTAGAGCTTGGAAGAAAAAAAAGTGACAAGGATAAACTGATTATTTCTGAGATTCCTTATACTATGGTTGGTGCAGGTATAAATAAATTTCTTATAGATGTAGCAAATCTTGTTGAGACTAAGAAGCTTTCTGATGTTGTAGATATCAGTAATCAATCAGATAAGAATGGAACCAGAATAGTGCTGGAGCTTAGGAAAGATGCCGATATTGAAAAAATAAAAAATATTCTTTATAAAAAGACTAAACTTGAAGATACTTTTGGTGTAAATATGCTTGCCATTGTAGATGGTAGGCCGGAGATACTCTCATTAAAGGATATTTTAAAGAATTATATTGAGTTTCAATATGAGATAACTACAAAAAAGTACAATATTCTTTTAAATAAAGAGCTTGAGAAGAAAGAAATACAGGAAGGTCTTATAAAGGCAGTAGATGTTATAGATCTTATTATTGCAATACTTCGTGGTTCAAAAAATCTTGCTCAAGCTAAGAAATGTCTTACATCAGGTGATACCACAGGAATTAACTTTAAAGTGAAATCACTTGAAAAGGATGCAAAAAAACTTTCGTTTACAGATAAACAGGCACAGGCAATTTTGGACATGAGACTTTATAAGCTTATAGGTCTTGAGATAGAAGCACTTTTAAAGGATAATGCGACAACTCTCAAAAATATAGAGGAATATGAAAACATTCTAAAAAACCATAAAAATATGGATAAGCTTTTTATAAAGGACTTGGAAAAGATAAAAAAGGATTTTGCAACTCCTAGAAAAACTTTAATTGAGGATGCCAAGGAAGCGGTGTATGTAGAGGAACCTATAGCCAGTGAGGAAGTAATCTTTGTCATGGATAAGTTTGGTTATTGTAGGCTTCTAGACAGAAGCACCTTTGATAAAAATGCAGAAACTGTAGAAAGCGAAAATACCTATGTATTCCCGATAATGAATACTGATAGAGTATGCATTTTTTCAAACACCGGTGTTTTGTATAAAATTAAGGTAATGGATTTGCCGATGTCAAAATTAAGAGATAAAGGAACACCAATTGATAATCTAACTAAATTTGATAGTAGTGTAGAAGAGATAATGCTGGCAGTAAGTGAAGACAGTATGCGTGGTAACTTTATACTTATGATTACAAAAAACGGATATATCAAGAAAGTATCCAGTGAGGAGTATAAAACCAATAATAAGCAAGTAGCTTCTACAAAGCTTATGGACGAAGATATTCTCATAGCTGTGAAGATACTATTACCGAGAGCTAATACAGATATATGTATTGTAAGTGATGCCGGATATATTCTAAAGTTCAATGTTTCAGAGGTGAATGAATTTAAGAAAAGTACAAGGGGAGAAAAGGCAATAACTTTAGGATATAATGAGTTTGTAGATAGCTTATATTTAACAGCAGATAGCCGACTTGCTAATGTAAATGGAAAAGAAGTTACTCTTAGTAAAGTAAGATTAAGCCATAGAGGATACAAGGGCCAGAAGATGAAATAATATAATTATATATTCATATTTATATATATATACAATGGTATTTACTGATTATAATTTTTAATAAAATAAACATTTTGCACTAAGTGTACTTGTGCGGCGTACAAATGTGCGTGTATTGCGAAAAAGCACTTGAAAAATTATTCATAATATAATATGATTGCTTCCAGTTAAAAAATGCAATCCAAAATATATTTTGGATTTGCTATTATACTAAAGAATGGATATGGAGAAATGTTATGGATAGAAAATTAAAAGTTGGCGTTTTGGGTGCAACAGGTATGGTAGGACAGAGATTTTTATCATTACTTGAAAATCACCCTTGGTATGAAGTAGTAGTAGTAGCAGCAAGTCCAAGCAGTGCAGGCAAAAGATATGAGGATGCCGTAGGAAGTCGTTGGAAAATGACAACACCTATGCCACAGGCTTATAAAGATCTTATTGTAATGAATGTAAATGATGTGGAAGAGGTTGCTTCAAAGGTTGACTTTGTATTCTCAGCTGTAGATATGACAAAGGATGAGATAAAGGCTATTGAGGAGGCTTATGCAAAGACAGAAACTCCTGTAGTCTCAAATAATTCAGCACATCGTTGGACAAAGGATGTACCTATGGTTGTACCTGAGATAAATCCTGAGCATTTTGCAATTATTGAATCACAGAAGAAGAGACTTGGAACTAAAAGAGGTTTTATAGCTGTAAAGCCAAATTGTTCTATACAGAGCTATGCTCCTGTGCTTAATGCATGGAAAGAGTATGAACCATATGAAGTAGTTGTTACAACCTATCAGGCTATATCAGGTGCCGGAAAGACTTTTAAGGATTGGCCTGAGATGGAGGGAAATATTATTCCTTTTATCGGCGGTGAGGAAGAAAAGAGTGAGAAAGAGCCACTTAGAATTTGGGGACATATTGAAGGTGATGAGATCGTTCCTGCAACTTCACCAAAGATTACTTGCCAGTGTGTAAGAGTACCGGTACTAAATGGACATACAGCAGCAGTATTTGTAAAGTTTAAGAACAAGGTTTCAAAGGAAGAACTTATAAAGAAGATAGTAGAGTATAAGGGTGAGCCACAAGAACTTAATCTTCCATCTGCACCAAAGCAGTTTATACAGTATCTTACAGAGGATAATAGACCTCAAGTAGCACTTGATGTTGACTATGAGAATGGTATGGGAGTTTCTGTAGGCAGAATTAGAGAAGACTCAGTTTATGATTATAAGTTTATCGGACTTTCACATAATACTCTAAGAGGAGCAGCAGGTGGTGCACTTCTTTGTGCAGAGTATCTGACAGCAAAGAATTTTATAACAGCAAAATAAATTAGTGTATTAAGGTAATAAAAGCGGCTGGAATCCTTGTATTAACATGGGGTTGCCGCTTTTTTAATAAAGAGATATATGTTGTAAAGGTTTGTAAATGAAAATAGCAATATTTACACTAAGTATTGCAAGAGAATAGAAAAATTTGTATAATATATAGTAATGGCTATCACGTAAAGCTGTGATGGCTTTTTCTTTGTAGAGAGAGGAAAAATATGAGTATTAATACAACTGAATTTGGAAAAACAAAAGATGGTAAGACGGTAAAACTATATACTCTTACAAATAAAAATGGTGTAAGTGCGTCTTTTACCAATCTTGGAGGTACTTGGGTAAGTATGATGGTACCGGATAAGGATGGTAATTTCAAAGATGTATGCCTTGGTTTTGATAATGTAGAAGGATATGAGAACAATTCATACTATCTAGGGGCTATCATAGGTAGATATGCCAATCGTATAAAGGGAGGAAAGTTCAGTCTTGACTGGAAGGACTTTCAATTAGCCGTAAATAATGATACAAATTCTTTACATTCAGGACCTGATTATTGGTACAACAGGATATGGGATGTAGGTGTATTTGAAGATGAAGATAGAGATATGATTACATTTATGTTACACAGCCCTGATAAGGATCAAGGTTTTGACGGTGAGGCGAGAGTAAGTGTAAGCTATGTTTTATCTGATGATAATGCTCTTACAATAGGTTACAGCTTCGTATGTGATAAGAAGACTGCGGTTAATCTTACAAACCACAATTATTTCAATCTTGCAGGATACGATAATATCGATATATATGATCAGGAAGTTATGATAGATGCGGACAGTTTTTTGCCATGTGATGAGCATTCTATACCTACAGGTGAGATAAGAAAAGTTGATGGGACACCTATGGATTTTAGAAAGTATAGAAAGATAGGTGCTGATATAGATTCTGATTATGATGCTATAATACAAGGGGGTGGATATGACCACAACTGGATAATAAATGGTTATGATGGGAATCTAAGACTTGTGGCAAAAGTAAAGGATAATAAGAGTAAGAGGGTGATGGAGGTTTATACGGATTTACCGGGAATACAGTTCTATACTGGTAATTTCCTTGCAGGGGATGCTGTCGGAAAAAATGGTGTTGCTTATCCAAAGAGAAGCGGATATTGCTTTGAAACTCAGTTTTTCCCAAATTCTATAAATATGTCGGAGTTTATACAGCCGGTGGTTGATGAATTGGAAGAGTTCATTAGTGAGACTGTATATAAGTTTAGTGTAGAAAAAGATTGATGAAAAAACTTTTTATTGCAGAAAAGCCAAGTGTAGCAGCTGAGTTTGCAAAGGCATTGAAGATACCAACAGGAAGAAAAAATGGATATCTTGAAGGAAATGATATTATAGTTACATGGTGTGTTGGACATTTGATAACTATGAGTTATCCGGAGAAATATGATGAAAAATTCAAACGCTGGTCACTGGATACATTGCCATTTTTACCGAAGGAATTCAAATATGAAATAATAGATGGAGTCAAAAACCAGTTTGCTATAGTTTCAGGTCTTCTAAACAGAGAAGATGTAGACACCATATATATTTGTACCGACTCAGGAAGAGAAGGAGAATATATATACAGACTTGTGGATATGATGGCAAATGTGCAAGGTAAGACAAGAAAAAGAGTTTGGATAGATTCTCAAACTGAAGATGAGATACTTAGAGGCATTAGAGATGCAAAGGATTGGTCATATTATAACAATCTTTCTAATGCGGCATTCCTCAGGGCGAAAGAAGACTATCTTATGGGAATAAATTTTTCGAGAATTCTTACGCTTAAATATAGTAGAAATGTAGCTAATTTTTTAAAGCTGGATAGGGCTGTACTCAGTGTGGGAAGAGTGATGACCTGCGTTGTAGGTATGGTGGTAAACAGAGAAAGGGAGATAAGGAATTTTGTAAAGACTCCTTTCTTTAAGGTTTTAGGCAAATTTGAAAACCAGGGTATGTTTATAGACGGTGAGTGGAAGGTAAATGAAAAGTCAAAATATTTCAATTCAACAATGCTATATAAAGATAATGGCTTTAGAGAAAAAATATATGCGGAAGAGTTGATAGAACATATAGAATCATATGCAAATGAAAATGATAGAGAAGTAATCATTTTAGCTAATGAAAAAAAGAAGGAAATAAAAAATCCACCTTTACTATTTAATTTAGCAGAAATACAAAATGAATGCTCAAAGAGATTTAAGATAAGTCCTGATGAGACATTGAAAATCATACAAGAGATGTATGAAAAAAAGCTGGTTACTTATCCAAGAACTGATGCCAGGGTATTGTCAAGTGCTGTAGCAAAGGAAATAGATAAGAATATAAGAGGTCTCTGCAAGTTTAGTATACTTTCCAATTTTGCAAATGATATATTGGAAAAGGGTACATATAAAAATATTTCTAAAACTAAGTATGTTAATGATAGTCAAATTACTGACCATTATGCTATAATACCTACCGGGTTTGGAAATATGAATTCTTTGAATAAATTGTCATTGGCAGTATATGAACTTATATGTAGAAGATTTCTTAGTATATTTTACCCTCCTGCACAATATCAAAAGTTCACTATAAGATTTGGTATAGGAGATGAGATATTTGTAGCAAATACAAAGATTTGTATTGAGAGAGGATTCCTGGATATATTAAATCCAATAAAGAACGAGAGTGATGAGGAGGAGAGTAGTGATAGTCAAAGCCCTGAATATATAAAGATGGTTTCAGCACTGAGAAAGGGTTCAAAACTTAGGCTGGATTCATTGAGTATAAAAGAGGGTGAGACTGTACCTCCAAAGAGATATACTTCAGGTTCTATGATACTTGCAATGGAAAATGCAGGGCAGCTGATAGAAGATGAAGAACTTAGAAGCCAGATAAAAGGAAGCGGTATAGGGACTTCTGCCACCAGAGCTGATATTTTAAAGAAGTTGTTTTCAATAAAATACCTGGCACTCAACAAAAAAACACAGATAATTACACCCACACTCTTTGGTGAAATTGTCTATGAGGTAGTAAATTGTTCTATTTCACAGCTTTTGAATCCGGAGCTTACAGCAAGCTGGGAAAAAGGGCTTACAATGGTATCTAATGGAGATATTACATCTGAGGAGTATATGACAAAGCTGGAAAGGTTTGTAGGTATTAGATGCCTCAATGTGAAGCAACTTAATAATCAATATAGTTTAAATGCCTTATTTGAGAAAGTTTCAAAAGAATATAAGGGCATGAAAGGATAAAGAATGAAAAAAATTGATGTGAAAACAAAAAAACTTTTTGAACTTGAGGAAACTATAGCTAAAGAACTCTTTGAAAGATATACATATCCTTGGGAAGTGTTTAAAGATCTTGGAAGCTTCATAGAAGAGCTAGGTGCTACATTACCTGATACAGAGTATTTAAAGATTGGAAAGAATATCTGGGTACATCGTTCAGTAAAGATAATGCCAACTATTGCACTTGCAGGTCCACTTATAATTTGTAAGGATGCAAGTGTTCGCTCATGTGCATTCTTTAGAGGCAATGTAATCATAGGTGAGGGTGCAGTGGCGGGAAATTCTTGCGAATTCAAGAATGCCATACTATTTAACAAAGCACAGGTGCCACATTTTAGTTATGTTGGAGATTCTATTATTGGATACAAGGCCCATCTTGGTGCATCTGCTATCACATCAAATCTTAAGAGTGATAAATCAGATGTTGTACTTCATTTAGAGGATGCAGAACTTGAGACAGGGCTTAGAAAGTTTGGAGCAATGGTAGGAGATGAAGCTGAAATAGGATGCGGTTCTATTTTAAATCCCGGAACAGTTATAGGAAAGAATACTACAGTTTATCCGCTTTCAAGTGTAAGAGGCTGTGTGAGCAAGTCATCTATATATAAGAGTGAGGATAATATAGTAACAAAGTCAAAGAAGAAACCTTCAATAAGTAGATTGTAAAATAAAGCGTATGGATTTATCCATACGCTCTTCTATTTAAAATGTTTTGAATAAGTTCAAATGGTATTTGTAAATCGCCATAACCTTTTCCAATATATAGTCCGGGTTTATTTCCACCATGAAAATCACTGCCACCTGTAGGTAATAAATTATATTTTTCAGCCAATGAATATAATTTATTTATATCAGTATTTGAATGAGTGGAATGATATACTTCGACACCCTTTAGTCCAAGGTCTATTAAATGTGTTAATAGTTCTTCCAATTCATAATCAGAAAATTTATACTGAAAAGGATGTGCAAGAGAAATAAAGAAATTATGCTTTGTTAAAAATTCCATGCACCTAACAGTAGTTATTTTCTTTACAGGAATATATTTGCCTCCATATTCAAGATATTTATCAAAGGCTTCAGCTTTATCTTTAACAAGTCCAAGTTTGATTAATGCATTAGAAAAATGAGCTCTTGTTATTTGAGCATTAGGATTGCCATTGTTCAAATCATTTTTAGATATAAAAATGCCGTCATTTTTAAATCTCTCTATTATTTCAGCATTTCTATTTGATCTCTCTTGTGCAAAAAAGTTCAAATCTTCAAATATTTCATCAGAAACTTCCAAGTATTTTGGCGGAAATGAGTCAGGAAGTAAATATCCTAAAATATGTATTTCCTTGGATCTGTAAACACAGCTCATCTCAACACCTGCGATTACAGGAAGATCAAGTTCAAGTCCCTTTTTAAAACATTCTTCTACACCTACCATAGTATCATGATCTGTAAGGGCAATTATATTAAGTCCTGCTTCTTTTGCTAATACTGCTACTTCTGTGGGGGAGCAAGTTCCATCTGAAGCTGTGGAATGTGTATGTAAATCAATATATTTTATATTTTTGTTCATAAATCACCTTTTTTTAAATTATAGTCTGTTTATATGCAACATATATTACTGACAAACTGCAATAAGTCTAGCATAATAAATTAAGCAAAGCAATCTTGATATGGATTGTGTTAAGGTGAGATTATTGGTATAATCTACCTTTAAAGTATTGTTTTTAAAATACCGGTAATAGATATTACATAAGGAATGGAAATGTTGAAAAATCAAAAAGATAAAAAGATATCCGGATCTGAAAGAGTAAGAGCGGCCAGAAAAAGAGCAAAAAAAGGGCAATATGCATCTGATATAAATTATAAAAATGTATTTATATTGGTAGCTGCTTTAATTGTGCTACTTATATTTATAGTATTCGGAATAAATAAGGCAATCAAATTTGTTGGTAGTTTAAGTACAGAGAGTGTAGAGACGACTACTGAACTTGCCATAGAAAAATTGAAAAAGCAGATAACTATCGATGAAATAGACATTACAGGAATGACAATGTCAGAAGCAAAATCAGCTATAGAAAAAGTATACCCCTGGAAGTTAAAGCTCCATATAGGTGAGGATGAAAGTGATAGTCTTATTTTGGATAATGCATTGGATGAAAAGCTGGATAAGCTTTTAAATGAGATATATTCTGATGTATCTAATGCAGCAACACATTATGATATCAGTTTTGATGATAATGATATAGATGCTATGGTAAAAAAGGCAAAAGAAAAATGGGATATTAAGCCTAAAAATGGGTCCATATCAGGTTTTAATAAAGAAACAAAAAATTTTACATATGAAAGTGAAAGCAATGGATATCTGATAGATGATAAGAGACTTAAAGAAGATTTAAAGTCTTTTGTGAGTAGGAAGAACTTTCAAGCAGATATTTCAGTGGTAAGGAATGAAGTAAAGCCAAGTATTACAGCTGCTGAGGCCAAAGAAAAATATAAGGTTATAGGTACATTTACAACAAAGACTACTGATAATAAGGATAGAAATACCAATATTTCACTTGCAGCACAGGCTCTGGACGGTCTTATAGTAAAGCCCGGAGAGGAGTTTTCGTTTAATAATACTACAGGAAACAGAACTCTAGAAAAGGGATATAAGCCTGCGGGTGCTTATGTAAATGGTGTTTTATCAGAGGAACCGGGTGGCGGAGTGTGCCAAGTTTCATCTACATTATATAATGCAGTTATATTTGCAGGTTTGACAACTACAGAAAGACATGCACATTCATTTGAGCCGAGCTATGTTACACCGGGAGAGGACGCCATGGTAAGTTATGACGGTTATGCAGGTCCTGATATGAAGTTTGTAAATACTTCAGATACAGCTATTGCTATTCGTGCAGTACTTACAGGACAGACTCTTACCTGCTCTATTATAGGTATTCCTATATTGGAGGATGGAACAACTATAGAAATGTCATCAAAAAAGACTGGAGATTTGAATCCACCTGCTCCTGAATATATCGAAGATAAAAATCTGGATAAAGGAAAGCAAGTTGTTATCAGTGAGGCAAAGAACGGGTCAAGATGGTCTACCAATTATATTGTAAAAAAAGATGGAGTTATTATAAAGGAAGAGCCTTTCCATAGTTCCAGCTACAAGGGTAAGGCTGCAAAGATAAAGGTGAATTCCGGAAGTGTTGAAACTACTGCTGCAACAAATCCTACAGAGAGTAGCTCTGTAAGTACTGAAACAAGCACTGATATACATTCAAGTACAGTAGACAGTGTGGAAACAAATCACAGTAAGGTAATTGAAACCTCTGCTAAAAAGAAGGAAACTGCAAATACTGTAGAGAGTACTGTAGAAAAACTACCTACAGAAGAGAAAGACAGTAAGTCTAGCGAAGGTACAGAGGTAACAAAGCCTAAGCCTAAAGAGAGTGTAAGGCCAAAAGAAACTACTATAGAGGAGACTGTTGAGAAGCTGAGTACAACAGAAGCAACAACTAAAGCTGAAGAAACAGTATCAAAGTTGGGAAATTAAAGCAAAATAATATTTTTGAGAGCCAAGTGGATATCTGCTTGGTTTTTTTGTATAAAAATCATAAAAAAAGCATATAGACTGAAATATTTAAAAATATAGTTAAATTATATTGACTTAACACAAATTTTAATGATAAACTTGAATTAGATCACAGTAGTGCAGAAATTTATACAGAAATGATAAATTTTTGGGGGAGAAATTTATGAATAAAGATAGTGGGAATATAAAGTATTTAAAACTTTTGAAACAAAATTATTCAACAAGTCAATCAGTAATAAGAGAGATTATCAATCTGTCAGCAATAATAAATTTACCAAAAGGTACAGAATTCTTTTTAAGTGACATACATGGTGAATATGAGGCTTTTTTACATATAATGAATAACTGTTCAGGTGTAATAAAGGAAAAAGTTGATTTAATTTTTAAGGATGTATTGTCAGAATTTGATAGACAGGAGCTATGTACACTTATATATTATCCAAGAGAAAAAATGACAATATTGAGTGAAACAGGTAGGATAGATGATGACTGGTATACAATGACATTGAATTATTTGATACAGCTTGCAAAATTGCTGTCATCAAAGTATACAAGATCAAAGGTAAGAAAAGCATTGCCGGAAGACTATGCATATATTATTGATGAGCTTTTACATGCACAGAAAAATGAGGATACTAATAAAGTAAGTTATCATAGACATATTTTGCAGACAATCATTGATTTGGATGATGCAGATGAGTTTATAATTGCACTTTCTGCACTGATAAAAAGATTGGCAGTGGATCATTTGCATATAGTTGGAGATATTTTTGACAGAGGTGGCAGTGCAGATAAAATTATTGATTTGTTGATGAACTACCATTCTCTAGATATTGAATGGGGAAATCATGATATTTTGTGGATGGGAGCTGCCTGTGGAAATGATGCCTGCATTTGTAATGTCATTCGTAATAATTTAAAGTATGGAAATGTAGAGATTTTGGAAAATGCATATGGTATTAGCTTAAGGCCTCTTATGCTTTTTGGTATGTCAAAGTATGGTATAAAGGACGGGATACAGGCTGCATTGGCTGCAATAAAGGTTATACTGTTTAAATTAGAAGGTCAGTTGATTAAGAGTCATCCGGAGTATGGTATGGATGATAGATTGCTTTTAGAGCATATTAATCCAACGGATGGTACAGTAACTATTGAGGGTAAAGAAATACCTTTAAAGACAAATGTATTTCCGACACTGGATGTAAACAATCCTTACGAACTTAGCGATGAAGAAAATGAGATTGTTTTAAAATTACATAGAAGTTTCGTTTCCGGTCAGAGACTAAATAAACATATAAAATTCCTATATGATAAGGGAAGTATGTATAATGTTTACAACAGGAATCTGATTTTCCATGGCTGTGTTCCTGTAGATGACAATGGTATATTTGATATGCTATTCATAAATGGTAAATATTACCATGGAAAGGCTTTGCTTGATATATGTGAGGAAAAGGCTAGAGCTGCTTATATAGATAACCCTAATACGGATGATGTTGATTTTATGTGGTTTTTGTGGGGAGGAGAAAAATCTCCACTATGTGGAAGAGTTGTAAAAACTTTTGAGCGTGACTATATTGAAAATAAAAATTTTTGGAAGGAAAAATCAAATCCATACTATAGTAAATATTATGACGAGAGCTTCTGCAGTCAGATTTTACATGAGTTTGGACTATATGATGTTCACTCTCATATTATAAATGGACATACACCTGTTCATGCAGTGGATGGTGAGAATCCTGTAAGGGCAAATGAGAAATTATTTGTTATTGATGGTGGATTTTGTCGTTCTATGAATAAAACTACAGGAATAGCAGGCTATACTCTAATATTTAACTCACATGGACTGAGGCTAAAAGCACATACACCTTTTACATCAGTAGAAGATGCCTTGATGAATAATACTGATATCGAATCTGAATCTGAGATAATAGAAAAAGATGTATATCGTATGTTTGTAAGAGATACAGATATCGGTAAAAAATTGCAGGAGGATATAGCTGATTTGAAGAAGCTTTTGGATAATTATCGCAAGTTATAAGATTTATAATTATTGATATAAAATATTAATAATAGTTAAGAAATAGCATTGCTTTTTTATAAGATTTTATTGACTATATAGAAAAAATTATATATAATTTTTTCTGATATTTGAGTACAAAAGACTAATTTAGTATGTGATATTGTTTAGGAGTGTATATTTAATAATATTAGATTGAAGGGTAGCATAAAGCATGAATTTAAGTAAAAAAATAATAATAGCATTAAGTCTATTGTGTACAAGTGCATTATTTACCGGCTGTATATCAAGTTCGGTTATGAGTGATTATTATAATGAGTCAAAGAGAGCAAAAGGTTATTCTAATCAGACAGAAGATGGATATGATACAGAGAAAAGTGAAGAAGAGTATCAAGAGTCTACCTCACAAACCGGAAATGAATATAGTTATATTAAGTACGATATTGATATTCTTGATGATTATGATGAGTATGATAATGATTATATTGATGATGTTTATTACATTGTTGGACAAGATATAACCCAAAGCGAGATGGACTACTATTCAATGATAATGGCACTTTTGGATCGATATTGGAGCGAAGATTATGATAATGCTCGTGATAATACAGGAGGATATGACTATTTTAAACCTATTTTAGTAGTATATAAGGATGAAATCAATCTTTTATTAGAAGGAGAAGAAGCTGTAAGAAGTGGCTGCTTTTATACTTCCGGTATTCTCTTTGTAGATTCAGCTCAAATGGAAGAGGTTAGTATGGATAGTGTAGCACCCATAGACTATGTAATGGCCCATGAATATGGACATCATATACAGAATCTATTGGGAGATATGGATATGGTTAGTAAAAGACAATATAAGATGATAGCTAAAAGAGATAATGTCGGAGCTAACAGATTGAATATTCGTTTGGAGCTGCAAGCTGATTATTATGCAGGAAGATTTTGTGATTACTTAGAAGATTTGGGAGATGCTAATGATACAGAGATTTTATCTGTAGATAATATAGTAGAGATAATAGCGGCTGCCGATAGTATTGGTGATGATGTAATTATGGGATCATATTATAGTGCAGAGCTATCTGACCATGGTACTGCTGACCAAAGAAAAAGGTGGTTTATGAATGGATATAAGGATGATGATTTTAAGAAGAGAAATATTTTTGATCTAAATGATGAACAATTATAATAGTTAAAAGAGTTTAAACAAAGTGTGTAGGATAGTTCTTACACACTTTGTTATTATGTTTTATAAAAGGAAGTATTGTATGAATACAGATATCGGAAATCAGGAAAATAGAATAGATAGTCTGGATATTTTTAAAGGTGTTTTAATTTTTTTAGTAGTACTTGGACATTTTCTTTTGCCTATCAAGGATGGAGAATATATGTTTATTACAAAATTGTTTTTCTTCATTTACAGCTTTCATATGCCGGCTTTTATTTTTGTCTCAGGTTATGTTTACTATGATTCCTGGAGACGAAAGGGTACCGGAGTTAGGTCTATAATATCATTGGTATTGCTTTTCTTTTTTATGAAAATATTGTTGCATATAAGTGATATGCTATTTTATGGTGATAAAAATATATTTCCGGATTTTTTTCATGAGTCCTCTACTCCCTGGTATGTTTCTACTCTGATAATTTTTAGACTATCACTATTGCCGGTAGAAATATTTTTAAAGAATTCAAAAAAAATTGAAAATAATGAGAGAAGATTTATAGATGGCATAACAATATATATTTCCGTATTGATGCTTGTAACTCTTTTTATTTCAATGACAAATGGTGGTTGGCAAACAAAAATAGAAGATTTTCTTTCTTTAGACAGGGTTATATCATTTGCACCTTTTTTTTATATAGGATTATTGTATAAGAAATATTCATCCATAACTAAGACTTCAATATTTGAAAAAACAAATATACTTTTCTTTTCACTTGGAATTCTGAGTGTTGGGAGTCTTGTTGTTTTATTTCAGTATACAAGATTTTATACTATAGCTTTTTACGGTCCATGGGGATATCGTATAGCTGAAAATAATATTTTGCCTATTTTTAAGGGGGCATTAAATCCACTTCGTATAATATTTATTCCATATGCCTTGAGTATTGCTTATTTTGTGTTTGTGATATGCTCTAAGAGAAGTTTTTTGGGAGATTCTCTCTTGAAAAAAATTGGAGTATACACTTTACCTATATTTGTATTTCACAGACCTGTGAGAGATGCCTTCACTTATTTTGTGCTTAATAATATAAACTTAGTGAAATTTGGTGGCATAAAGATGTTAGTTATAATGACTATAATTTCATTTTTTATTTGTCTTATATTTGGCAATAGCAAAGCAGATAGGATTTGCAGATTTAGGTAGTATAATAATAGTGATGATTATAAAATAAATTACTAATGATATATTTTACAAATTAAAATATTAAAAAGCTTTAAAATATGAAAATAAAAGTTTGGTTTCAAGGATGTTTTTGTTTTAAAGCAGATACATGCCATTTTGTACTAAGAATAGTACACAAAACATAGGTATAATTATTTGCAAATTTTTTTAAAATTGGTATAATGAGAGACGAAAACTAATATTTTTATTTTTATAAATATTATAAAGATTTACTTAGTAGGAGGAATTAAATGGCTAAGAGACAAATGAAGACCATGGATGGTAATCAGGCAGCTGCTCATGCATCATATGCGTATACTGATGTTGCTGCAATTTATCCGATAACACCATCATCTGTCATGGCAGAGCACACTGATGAGTGGGCAACAGAGGGTAGAAAGAATATTTTCGGCCAGACTGTACAAGTAACAGAAATGCAATCAGAGGCAGGTGCTGCAGGTGCAGTTCATGGTTCTCTTTCAGCTGGAGCTTTAACAACAACATATACAGCTTCACAGGGCCTTCTTCTTATGATCCCCAATATCTATAAGATAGCAGGTGAGCAGCTTCCGGCTGTTATCAATGTTTCAGCACGTGCTATTGCAACACATGCACTTAGTATCTTTGGTGATCATTCAGATGTTTATGCTTGTCGTCAGACAGGTGCTGCAATGCTTTGTTCATCATCAGTTCAGGAAGTTATGGACTTAACACCTGTTTCACATTTATCAGCATTAAAGGGTAAAGTTCCATTTATCAATTTCTTTGATGGATTTAGAACATCACATGAGATTCAGAAGATTGAAGCTTGGGACTATGAGGATCTTAAGGATATGGCAGATATGGATGCTATAGCAGCTTTCAGAAAGAATGCACTTAATCCAAACCGTCCTGTAGAGAGAGGTTCAGCACAGAACCCTGATATCTTCTTCCAGGCAAGAGAAGCAAGCAATCCTTATTATGATGCATTACCTGCAATTGTTCAGGAATATATGGACAAGGTTAATGCTAAGATTGGTACAGACTACAAATTATTTAACTACTATGGTGATGCTAATGCTGAGACAATCATTATCGCTATGGGTTCAGTTAATGATACAATAGAAGAGACAATTGATTATCTTTTAAAGCAGGGAGAGAAGGTTGGTGTTGTTAAGGTTAGACTTTACAGACCATTCAGTGCACAGGCACTTATTGATGCTATCCCTGACAGTGTTAAGAGAATTCAGGTTCTTGATAGAACAAAAGAGCCGGGTTCACTTGGTGAGCCACTTTGGCTTGATGTTGTTGCAGCACTTAGAGGAACAAAGTTTGACGGTGTTCCTGTATTTAGTGGTCGTTATGGTCTTGGTTCAAAGGACACAACACCTGCTCAGATAGTTGCAACATTCCACAATACAGAGAAGGCTAGATTTACTATCGGTATCAATGATGATGTTACACATCTTTCACTTGATCCGGGTCCGGCACTCGTTACAACACCTGAAGGAACTACAAACTGTAAGTTCTGGGGTCTTGGTGCTGACGGTACTGTAGGTGCTAATAAGAACTCTATCAAGATCATTGGTGATAACACAGACATGTATGCACAGGCATACTTTGACTATGACTCAAAGAAGTCAGGTGGTGTTACAATGAGCCACTTGCGTTTCGGTAAGAAGCCAATTAAGTCAACATATCTTATTCGTAAGGCTAACTTTGTAGCATGTCACAATCCTGCATATATCAGAAAGTATAACATGGTACAGGAGCTTGTTGATGGCGGTACATTCCTACTTAACTGTACATGGTCAGATGCAGAGCTTGAAGAGCACATCCCAGGGCAGGTTAAGAAGTACATAGCTGATCACAATATTAACTTCTACACAATTGACGGTGTAAAGATTGGTGTTGCAACAGGTATGGGACCAACAAGAATTAACACAATTCTTCAGTCAGCATTCTTTAAGCTTTCAGCAATTATTCCTGAGGAGCAGGCTATTGATCTTATGAAGAAGGCGGCTGAGAAGACTTACGGAAGAAAAGGTGAGGATGTAGTTAAGAAGAACTGGGCAGCTATTGAAGAAGGTGCTAAGAATGTTCACAAGGTTGAGGTTCCTGCAAGTTGGGCTAATGCTGAGGATGAGGGACTTGACTATGCGGTACATACAGAGGGTAGAGAGGATGCAATTAAGTTTGCTAATACTATCCAGACAGCTGTAAGTGCACAAGAGGGTAATAACCTTCCGGTATCTGCATTCGTTGACTATGTTGATGGTACAACACCTGTTGGTACATCAGCATATGAGAAGCGTGGTATTGCTGTAAATATGCCTATCTGGAACAGTGATAACTGTATTCAGTGCGGTTTCTGTTCATATGTATGTCCTCATGCAGTTATTAGAACAATTGCTCTTACAGAGGATGAGGCAAATAACGCTCCTGAGGGAATGAGCGTACTCCCAATGACAGGTATGCCAAATTACAAGTTTACAGTAGCTGTATCAGCTCTTGACTGTACAGGTTGTGGTTCTTGTGCTAATGTATGTCCTGGAAAGAAGGGTGAGAAGGCTCTTACAATGCAGAGCATGCCGGAGAATGTTGAGAGACAGAAGTGGTTTGATTATGCAAACGCTACTCCTGAGAAGCCTGAGGTTATTGCTAAGTTTAAGGAGACAACAGTTAAGGGATCACAGTACAAGAAGCCATTACTTGAGTTCTCAGGTGCATGTGCAGGTTGTGGAGAGACACCTTATGCAAGACTTATTACACAGTTGTTTGGTGAGAGGATGTATATTTCAAACGCTACAGGTTGTTCATCAATCTGGGGTAACTCTTCACCTTCAACACCATATACAGTAAACGCTAAGGGACAGGGTCCTGCTTGGTCTAACTCATTGTTCGAGGATAATGCTGAGTTTGGTTATGGTATGTTCCTTGCAAATGAGGCTCTTAGAAAAGGACTTAAGTCAAAGGTTGAGGCTATTGCACAGAGTGGTTCAGATGATCTTAAGGCAGCAGCTAAGGAATATCTTGACACATTTACTGTAGGTGCACTCAATGGTACAGCAACAGACAAACTTGTAGCTGAACTTGAGAAGTTAAATACAGCTGAGGCTAAGGAAATCCTTGATAATAAGGAGTTCTTGTCAAAGAAGAGTCAGTGGATCTTCGGTGGTGACGGTTGGGCTTACGATATCGGTTTCGGTGGTCTTGACCATGTAATCGCAAGTGGCAAGGATGTAAATATTATGGTATTTGATACAGAGGTTTATTCAAATACAGGTGGACAGAGCTCAAAGGCAACAAAGACAGGTGCTGTAGCACAGTTTGCTGCAGGTGGTAAGGATACAAAGAAGAAGGATCTTGCAAGTATTGCTATGAGCTATGGTTATGTATATGTAGCACAGATAGCTATGGGTGCTGATTACAACCAGACTGTTAAGGCATTAGCTGAGGCAGAGGCTTATCCGGGTCCATCACTTATCATCGCTTATGCTCCATGTATCAACCATGGTATCAAGCTTGGTATGAGTAAGGCTATGACAGAGGAGAAGCTTGCTGTTGAGGCAGGTTACTGGAATAACTTCAGATTCAATCCTGATGCTGAGAATAAGTTCACACTTGATTCTAAGACTCCTAAAGGAGATTACCAAGAGTTCCTTAAGGGTGAGGTTCGTTACTCATCTCTTGCACTCAAGGATCCTGAGAGAGCAGCTAAACTCTTTGCTAAGAATGAGGAAGATGCTAAGGAAAGATTCTCATATCTTGAGAAGCTTGTAACATTATATTCAAAATAATATAATTTTAGATTTAATAGACGAAAGTTTATTTAGTGTACAAACGGAAGCCACTTTTGTGGTCAAAGGGAGTCAGTACTTAAGTACTGGCTCTTTTTGTATTAAAAAATAGTTTATCTGCTTGTTATAATGTGAAACTTGGGATAAAATAGAATTATAAATTGAGTACTTAGGAGATAATATGTATAAAGATAATGAAATATGGGTGGCAAGTGATGGAGATGCCAAATTATGTATAAAGTCAAAGTATGCAAACAGGCATGGTCTTATTGCGGGAGCCACAGGAACAGGTAAGACAGTCACTCTTAAAGTGATGGCGGAGTCGTTTTCAGATGCCGGTGTACCGGTATTTTTATCTGATATAAAGGGTGATTTATCAGGTATGTGTAGACCTGGTGAAGAAAAAGAGAGTATAAGCAAAAGAGTGTTGGAGCTAGGTATGGGAGAAGATTTTTCATTTAAAGCATATCCTACTATTTTTTGGGATATATTTGGAAAAAAGGGGCTTCCACTTAGAACAACAATATCAGAGTTTGGTCCAATGCTGTTAGCAAAATTACTGGAATTAAATCAAATTCAAAGTGATATTTTAAATATTGTATTTAAGATAGCAGATGATGAGGGATTATTACTTATTGATCTAAAGGATCTAAAGAGTATGTTAAACTATGTCAGTGAGAATGCAGCTGAATATAAATCTGAATATGGAAATATAGCACCTCAAAGTGTTAATGCGATAATGAGAGGACTGGTTTCTCTTGGAGATAAGGGCGGAGATATATTTTTTGGAGAACCGGCAATAGATATAAATGACTGGTTTGTAACTAAGGATGGCAAGGGCATGATAAATGTATTGGATGCCACTACCATAATAAATGATCCGAGTATATATGCAACATTCATGCTTTGGATGCTTGCAGAATTGTTTGAAATAATGCCGGAAGTAGGAGATCTTGACAAACCTAAGATGGTATTTTTCTTTGATGAGGCACATCTTTTGTTTAAGGATACTCCAAAGGCATTGCTTCAAAAAATAGAGCAGGTAGTAAAACTTATAAGATCAAAAGGTATCGGAGTGTATTTTATAACACAAAATCCAAGTGATATTCCTGATGAAGTATTGGCACAGCTTGGAAATAAGGTTCAGCATGCATTAAGGGCGTATACACCTGCAGAGCAAAAGGGAATAAAGGCTGCAGCACAGAGTTATAGAGTAAATCCTGATTTTGATACAGCTGAAATAATAACTAATCTTGGTATAGGAGAGGCGGTTGTATCCTTTATTGGTGATGATGGAGCACCGGCTATGGTAAGAAAGGCAAAAGTGCTCCCGCCACAGTCATATCTTGGAACTATAGATGATATGATGAGGGCTACTGTTATTTCTATGTCAGATTTGGCAGGCAAATACAAGGATATGGTGGATAGAGATTCTGCATATGAGTTTTTGCAAAGATTACAAATAGAAATGGTCCAGAAGCAGGAAGAAGAAAGGCAGGCTGAATTAGAACAAAAGGAGGCCCAAAAGCAAGAAAAATTGGCACAAAAAGAGGCTGAAAGACAGGCAAAGGAAGCTGAAAAAGAAGAAAAGAAGAAAAAGGATGCTATAAAGAAAGGTGTAGCTTCAGTTGCAGGAACTGCTGCAGGTACTATAGGCAGACAGATTGGAAAGGCTATAGGAAAGACAGGAGGAAAGTTTGGATCAAGTCTAGGTGGAAATCTGGGTGCAAGTGTCGGTAGAGGTATTCTTTCAACATTGTTTAAATTAAAGTAAATATGAATATACGAGAAGATATAGAACTTAGAGAAGAATTGACTCTTAGTAAGTACGCTGCTTTAAGTAAAAATTCTTTAGGAAGAGATAGATATGAGGAAGCTTGTGATATAAGGACAGTCTATCAGAGAGATAGAGACAGAATACTTCATTCAAAAGCGTTTAGAAGACTGAAACATAAGACTCAGGTATTTTTGGCACCTGAAGGAGACCATTACCGCACCAGACTTACTCATACGCTTGAAGTGGCACAAATTGCAAGAACTATAGCCAAGGCGCTGAGATTAAATGAAGATTTGGCAGAAGCTATAGCATTAGGTCATGATCTTGGCCATACTCCATTTGGTCATTCCGGAGAGGATGTGCTAAATGAAGTATGTTCATATGGCTTTGCTCATTATGAACAGAGTGTTAGGATTGTAGAGTTTATAGAAAAGTCCGGAAAAGGACTTAATCTCACAAAGGAAGTAAGAGACGGCATATTAAATCATAGAACATCAGGAAATCCGGCTACACTTGAGGGACATGTGGTTAGACTTTCAGATAAAATTGCCTATATAAATCATGATATTGATGATTCTATCAGAGCACATATTCTGGTAGAGGATGATATACCTACAGAATATACAGATATACTTGGACATTCGGTAAGAGAAAGATTGAATAATCTCATACATGGTGTTATAGAGGAAAGTATTGATAAACCGGAAATATCAATGAATAAAGAGAAATATAAGGCAATGATGGGACTTAGAACTTGGATGTTTAAAAAGGTTTATCACAATGAAGTTCCCAAGTCACAGGAGGGCAAGGCTAAGGCAATGATTGAGTCTCTTTTTGACTATTATATGTGCCATAATGACAAACTTCCTAAAGAATATATATTTTTTATTGAAGAATTGAAGCAGGATAGTGAACTGGTAGTTTGTGACTATATAGCCGGTATGACAGATTTGTACGCTATAGAAAAATTCAAAGACTTATTTGTTCCAAAATCCTGGGATGTATATTAAGGAGAAATAATTGTATTATTCAAATGATTTAATAGATGAGGTAAGATCTGCCAATGATATAGTAGATGTTATTTCAAGCTATGTGAAGATACAAAAAAAAGGTGCGAATTATATGGGGCTTTGCCCGTTTCATTCAGAAAAGTCTCCTTCGTTTTCAGTATCACCAAGTAAACAGTTATTTCATTGCTTCGGTTGCGGTGTAGGAGGAGATGTAATTACATTTATAAGGCAATATGAGAATTACTCTTTTACAGAAGCGTTAAACTTGTTGGCTAAGAGGGCAAATATAGAATTGCCACAGGTAAGTGAAAACGATCGTGCAAAAAATGATGAAAAAAATATTATATTAGAAATAAATAAAATGGCAGCTAAGTACTTTTATGACAATTTATTTTCATTAGATGGAGAAATTGGGTTAAAGTACTTCAGTGAGAGAGGGCTTAGTGCAAGAGATATAACACATTTTGGATTGGGATTTGCAAGAAAGACACCAAATGATTTGTATCAGTATCTAAGATCATCAGGATATAATGATGATATATTGAAAAAAAGCGGACTTATAAATATTGACGAAAAGGGTGTCAGAGACAGGTTTTGGAATAGAGTTATGTTTCCGATAATAGATGCCAATGCCAGAGTAATAGGATTTGGTGGAAGAGTATTGGGAGACGGTTTGCCTAAGTATGTTAATTCGCCTGAAACACTTGCATTTGACAAGAGTAGAAATCTTTATGGACTTAATTTTGCAAAACGGACAAGAAGAGATTTCTTTTTGATATGTGAGGGATATATGGATGTAATCGCTCTACATAAGGCAGGCTTTGAAAACTCTGTAGCAAGTCTTGGTACGGCGTTGACAGCATTGCATGTGAAGCTTATTGGAAGATACACTAAAAAGGTAATATTGACATATGACTCTGATAATGCCGGTATTAATGCTGCTAAGAGAGCTATTCCTCTTTTGAAAGAGGAAAATATAAATGTAAAAGTTTTATCTATGGCTCCATACAAGGATCCGGATGAATTTATAAAAAATCTAGGCAGTGAGGAATTTCAAAAGAGAATAGATAATGCTGATAATGCTTTTCTTTGGGAAGTGGAGACACTAAAAAGAAATTATAATTTAAATGAACCGGATGAGCGAACAAACTTTTATAGAGAAGTTGCAAGAATGCTAAGTCAGTTTGGAGAAAAGCTGGAGAGAGAAAATTATACTCATGCTGTGGCAAAGAGACTTATGATTGAATATAAGGCACTTTTTGATATGGTAAATTCTTTTGGAAATTTTACAAATTCAACTAAGATTGTGCAGAGTAAGGATAAACCAAAAGTTGACAGTGGATATACTAAAGCACAAGGGCTTTTACTTACATGGATGGTAGAAGAAATAGAACTCTTCAAAAAGATAAGTGAGTATATTTCACCACAGAATTTTAGTGAAGGATTCTATCGTGATGTAGCAATAAAAATATTTGATAAGTTAAACAGGGGAGATTTAACATTTTCAAATATTTGTGACGACTATACGGAAGATATGGAAAAGCAGAAACTGCTTTCAAAAATACTTAATACAACCTTGGGGACTAACCTTAGTGATGACGAAAAGAAAAAAGCCATCACTGAAAGTATACTTAAAATTAGACAGGCAAGTTTAGACGAGAAGAGTAAAAATGCAAAAGGAATTGAAGAATTCCAAAAAGTTATAGAGGAGCAGGCTATTTTACGAAAGCTTTGTATTGATTTAGGTTAGTGGAGGTAGTATGAGGGGGACTAATTTAAAAAATGAGTTTGAAAAAATATTTAAAAAAGATAAGGACGGAAAGTTTACAGCCTTAAGTATAAAAAAAATCTTCAATGAAAATGATATTCCAAAGGAGTACTTATCTGATTTTATAGAATTTCTTGAAAAGAAAGATATTTTTGTAGATGAAGAGTTGGCAGAGTTTGATGCAGATACAGATCCTGAGGAGTATATCCTGTTAAATGATACAGAATTTGAAGATGAGTTTAATGAGGAAGATATCAAGGACTTGAAAGATATAAACTTAAATATCTTGGACGATTTAGACGACTATGTAACAATAGAGGATTCCATAAAGATGTATCTAAAAGAAATAGGAAAGATACCCCTTTTGAGCGTAGATGAAGAACTTGATCTGGCTAAGAAATTATCTGATATTGATTATAGTATAAGAAAAGAAGCTGAAAAAAAGATGGCTGAGTCTAACTTAAGACTGGTGGTTAGCATTGCTAAGAGATATATGGGTAGGGGGATGCAGCTTTTGGATCTTATACAAGAAGGAAATCTTGGTCTGTTACGTGCTGTTGAAAAATTTGACTATAAAAAAGGGTTTAAGTTCTCAACATATGCTACATGGTGGATAAGACAAGCTATTACAAGGTCTATTGCAGATCAAGCAAGAACTATAAGAATTCCGGTACACATGGTCGAAACCATCAATAGACTTATAAAGACGCAAAGAAAACTTGTTCAAGAACTTGGACGAGAGCCAAATGCTGAAGAGGTGGCAAAGATTATGAATTTACCGGTAGCTAAAGTCAGGGAGATAATGAACTTTGCAATGGAACCGGTGTCTATGGAAACTCCCATAGGTGATGAAGAAGATTCGCATCTTGGGGATTTCTTACAAGATTCCAATGCCAAGGTACCTCTAAACTTTGCTATGGACGTACTATTACATGATCAACTTATGGAAGTTATAAAGTCACTTACTGAAAGGGAACAAAAGGTAATATTACTGCGTTTTGGATTAGAGGACGGTAAGCCAAGAACACTTGAGGAAGTTGGAAAAGTTTTTGGGATTACAAGAGAGCGAATCAGGCAGATAGAAGCAAAATCGCTTAGGAAGCTTAGAAATCCGTCAAAATCAAAAAGACTTAAAGATTTTTTGGAATAGAGAAAAAGATGAGATTATCAAAAAGATTGCAAACTATCGCAGATTTTATAAAGAAGGATGCAATAGTAGCGGATATAGGAACTGACCATGCACATATACCGATCTATCTTATAGAAAATAAGATAATTGCCAAGGCATATGCTTGTGATATAAATATTGGACCATTAGAAAAAGCTAAGGAAAACATTAAGTTTTTCGGTGTGGAAGAAAACATTGTTCTAAGACTTTCAAATGGTCTTGAAAAAGTATCAAATGATGAGGTAGATACTATAATTATAGCAGGTATGGGTGGTGAACTTATTATTGATATTTTGGAGAGAGGTAGAAAATTTTTTGATAAGAAAAATACATTTATTCTTTCACCTCATACTAAGATAGATGAAGTACGGAGCTACCTTTTAAAAAACGGATTTGAAATATTTAGAGAAGATATGTGTATTGATGAGGGGAAGTTCTATACAGTAATGGAAGTTGTGTATATAGGTATTGAGAGCTTCTATTCAGATAGAGAACTTTTATATGGCAGATATCTTATTGGGAATAAAAATACTATATTGATAAAATTTCTTGAAAAAGAAAGGAACAAGTATTTGAATATTATTTCAAATGAGGGATTGAATACTGAAAGAAAAGAAGAACTTTTAAAAAGACTGAATATAATTGAGGAGACCGTAGATGAAATGCAATGATATTTTAGAATATTTAAATAATCTGTACCCACTGGAGCTGGCTATGGACTGGGACAACTCAGGATTTTTACTTGGCAAAAGAGATGCAGATATAAAAAATGTTTTAGTGGTACTTGATATCACAAATGATGTTCTTGACTTTGCAATAGAAAATAAAATTGATTTGATAGTGTCACACCATCCGATTATATTCTCATCTATAAAGAGAGTTACAGATGAAAATCTTTTGGGAAGTTATATTTTAAAAATACTTGAGAACAATATTTCAGTGATAGCAATGCATACAAATTTTGATATTGCAAAGGGCGGTATGGCTGATATAGCTATGGAGAAGCTTTATCTTAGTAATACAAAACCTCTTGAGGTAACGGATATTATAGATGGAGAAGCAGTAGGCATTGGGAAAATAGGAGATCTGAAAGAGCCATTAAGCATAGATGAACTTATTGATCTTGTTAAGAAAAGCTTTGGTTTAAAGAGTGTTGTAGTATTTGGTAGAGAAAATGTAAGGGGAAGTATCTCAAAAATTGCAATAAGCCCGGGGTCAGGGAAAGGAATGTATAAGTATGCACTTGGTGAGGTGGATGTACTTATTACAGGTGATATAACTCACCATGATGGTCTTGATGCAATTAATGACGGAATATGTATTATAGATGCTACACATTATGGTCTTGAGCATGTATTTATAGAAAAAATTGCAAATGATCTGAATAAATATGATGGAATAAAAGTTTTTGAATTCAAAAGTACAAATCCTGTGGAGATAGTATAGGGGATGGTAAAAATTTTTTTAGTAGAGGATGAAAAGTTTGTTAGAGAAGGTATAAAGAATGAAATAGACTGGAAATCATATGGATTTGATTTTGTAGGGGAAGCTGCGGATGGAGAATTGGCACTTCCCCTAATTGAGATGTCAAGGCCCGATATTCTGATTACCGATATAAAAATGCCCTTTATGGACGGTTTGGAACTTGGAAGGATAGTAAAGGAGAAATTTCCGGAAACAGTAATTATATTTCTAAGTGGCTATGATGATTTCGATTATGCACAAAAAGCAATACATATAGGTGCATCTGAATATCTTTTAAAACCTATTTCAAAGGAAAAACTCTTATCTGTGCTAAAGAAAATAAAGACAGTTATTATTTCAAAGTCAAATAATACTGTTGAAAATATAAAAATAGAAGATATTGAAATTGATATAAAGAAATTTGATACATCAGGATTTAATAAAGGTAAATTAAAAGAGTTTGTAATAAGTGGAAACAGTTTAGATATTGAGAGCTTTGTAGATGTATATATGAATACATTGGGTAGTCAATTAAAATCTCTGATATTTAGGCAGTATATTATTATGGATGCATTCATAGAATTAAACAATATTTTTGATAATAATGTGACTGAAAAAGAAATTTTTGGAAATAAATTTGGAAGTATGGAAGCATTCGATTTGGCAGTGACAGATATCTATACAGTGAAAGATTATTTATTAAAAATTTTACTATATACAGTTGATAAAAGGGAACAGCTTGCAGGAAAGAATTATAGTTTTTTATTAAACAAAGCAAAGGACTTTGTTGAGAAGAATTATATGAATTGTGATATATCATTGAATAATGTGGCAGAATATATAGGACTGAGTCCTACATACTTTAGTACAATATTTAAGCAGGAATTGGGAATTAATTTTATAGATTATTTGACAAAGACCAGAATAAATGAAGCTAAAATACTTTTAAGAAGTACTGATAAAAGAATATCAGATATCGCCATGGAAGTGGGATACAGAGATCAGCATTATTTCAGTTCGTCATTTAAAAAATATCAAGGTGATACCCCCAAGGCATATAGAGAAAATAAAAATGAAAAATAGTATACAAAATTATGTTATGAAGAGGTTGCTTATAACCTTTATTCCTATATTATTTATTATTATTTATCTTTTATTTGTGTTAAAATGGCAAAATGATAAGTACATAAATATAGTCAAGAACCTTAGCATTGCTACAGAATTTAATTTTAAATTTAAAGAGAATATTGATCATAAGATGTATAGAGTAGTAATAGGTGCTGACACCATAGAAAATCAAAATCCATACGAAGATCTGGATTATGCAAAGAATATATTTGAAAAGCTTTTGGAATACAGTGATTCAAATGATGATAAGAACAGGCCGAAAGGACTTATAATTCTTACGGATATACTGAAAAAACAGATAGACAATATTGCAAAAAGTGACATTTACAAAGACTACAATAAAAATATGGATAGTCTGGAGTATGATATAAGAGTAACAACAGAGCTTATAGAAGATACTGTAAATGACTACATTTATGAGGAAACAAAGGAGCTTAATGTATTAAGTATCATGTTGAGAGATCAAATGACAGCTATATTTGTTGCCAGTATTATAAGTATATTTTGTATCTTATATTTTACTGTTTTTATGTACAAAAAGGTATCTAGGCATATAGCAATACCTATTGAAAAGCTTTGTAATTATACAAAGAGGAGTGAAAATGATTTATTAGAAAATAATCTGGAAAGTAATATTTTGGAGATTGATGAGCTTTCTGAAAATTTCAATGATAAAATTATTAGAATAAAAGAACTCATAGAAAATATAAAGATAGAGCAAAAGAATAAGAAAAATACAGAGCTGTGGCTGTTACAGTCACAGATAAATCCACATTTTTTATACAATACTCTGGATACGGTAGTTTGGATGGCTGAAGCCGGTGATTCAAAAAAAGTTGTAGAGATGATTACAGCATTATCAAGTTTTCTAAGAATAGGACTTAATAATGGAAGAAGGTTTATACAGATAAGGGAGGAAATAAGGCATATAGAAAGCTATTTAAAGATACAGAAATTTAGATATGAAGATATTTTAGAGTACAGTATAGAAATAGAAGATAGCTTATATGATATGAGAATTTTGAAGCTTTTATTACAGCCAATAGTAGAAAATGCACTATACCATGGTATAAAATATAAGAGATCAGGTGGTAAAATCTGTATAAAGGGCTATATTAAAAATGATAGAATAATTTTAAGTATAATGGACAATGGTATAGGCATGGATAGTATAAAACTTGCAAGCCTAAGAAGTATCATCGAAGGGAAAAGTATAGAGGAAAATGACAAAGTAAGAACTTCAAGTGAGGGTTTTGGAATATATAATGTAGCAGAAAGAATCAGGCTTTATTATGGCAATGAATACGGGATTATAATTGAAAGTGAAGAGGGAGTGGGTACAAATGTTATGATAGAATTACCTGTAGAATAGAAATTTCATTTTAAGACCACATACTGTACATATTATTCATAATATATTGAACATTTATCTTAAAATAACATACAAAAATATAAAGTTAAAAAAATAATATAAAAAATACGCAAAAAAATCTATGTTTTCATAGGTTTTTTTATATTATAATATAGGAAACAAAAGTTTCGTAAATAAATTCAAAGGAGGAGTTTATGAGTAAAAGAGGTTTAAGTTTGTTTGTATCCGCAATTATGTTGACAATGTTTGCACTTACAGGCTGTGGTGGAGGAACTAAGGCAACTGAAGAGACCAAGGCAGTTGAAGCAACTGAGGCTACAAAGGAAGAGGCAAAGAGTGAAGAATCTAAAGAAGCCGGAAAAACCATAGTAGTAGGTTATGCACAGGTGGGTGCTGAGTCTGATTGGAGAACAGCAAATACAGAGTCATTTAAAACTACATTTGTTCCTGAGAATGGATATGAGCTGATATTTAATGATGCACAGCAAAAACAGGAAAATCAAATAAAGGCTATCAGAGATTTTATACAGCAGGAAGTTGATTATATAGTACTTGCACCTGTTGTAGAGACCGGATGGGATACTGTTTTACAAGAAGCAAAGGATGCAGGTATACCTGTAATACTTTCAGACCGTATGATAAAGACCTCAGATGATTCGCTTTATACTGCACTTGTATGTGGTGATTTCATAAAAGAGGGTGAGACTGCAGGCCATTGGCTTGAGGATTATTTGAAGTCAAAGAATGTAGCAGCTGATGAAAAGATTAACATAGTTACACTTCAAGGTACAATAGGAGCATCAGCTCAAGTAGGTAGAACAGACGGATTTGCAAATGTTTTAGCAAATAATGCAAACTGGAATATGCTGGCAAAGCAGACAGGTGAGTTTACACAGTCAAAGGGTCAGGAAGTTATGGAGTCATTCCTAAAGCAGTTTGATGATATTGATGTTGTAGTTGCAGAAAATGACAATATGGCTTTTGGTGCTATAGATGCAATAAAGGCTGCAGGAAAGACATGCGGACCGGATGGCGATATAACAGTTATATCATTTGATGCTGTAAAGGCAGCTTTTGATGCAATGATTGCAGGTGATTTGAATGCAAGTATTGAGTGTAGCCCACTTCATGGGCCAAGAGTAGCAGAGATTATTCAAAAACTTGAGAAGGGTGAAACAGTGGATAAGATTCAATATGTGGATGAATCATATTTTGATACAAGTATGGATCTTGAGAAGATAAAGTCTGAGAGAGCTTATTAATTTATTTTGTATAAAGGTAATAGTGGGAGTGAGGAGTGGATTGCCCCTCACTCCTTTTGAGGTGATTATGGATAATCTATTGGAGATGAGAGGTATTTGTAAAAATTTTCCGGGAGTAAAGGCACTTGAAAATGTAGATTTTAGTTTAAAGAAGGGTGAAATCCATGCTTTGATGGGAGAAAATGGTGCAGGAAAATCCACTCTTATAAAGGTACTTACCGGAGTTGAGGAGTTCGAAACCGGAAAGATTATTCTAGAGGATAAAAGCATTGTAAATAAAAGCCCAAAGGAAGCACAAAGAAATGGAATCAGTACAGTTTATCAGGAAGTGAATCTTTGTCCTAATATATCTGTAGCAGAAAATCTTTTTTTAGACAGAGAACCAAGAAAGTTTGGACTTATTGACTGGCAAAAGATGAATAGAATGTCCAAAGAACTTTTAGATAAACTGAATATTAATATAGATGTGACAAAGCCGACTGAGAATTATTCCATTGCAATACAGCAGATGATAGCTATAGCCAGAGCAGTAGATATGTCAGCTAAGGTACTTATACTTGATGAGCCGACATCATCCTTGGATGATGGAGAAGTTGAAAAACTCTTTACACTGATGAGGAAACTAAAAAAAGATGGCATCGGTATAATATTTGTTACACATTTTTTGGAGCAGGTATATGCTGTATGTGATAAGATCACTGTACTAAGGAATGGATGCTTTGTTGGTGAATTTGAGGTGGAAAATCTTCCAAGGGTACAGCTGGTTGCAAAAATGATGGGTAAGGATTTCAATGATCTTGAAAACATTAAGGGAGAGGGCAAGGAGTCTGATAATAAAGAAGTTCTTTTAAAGGCTGAGTCTATTGGTTCAAAGGGTAATATAAGGCCTTTTGACTTGGAATTAAATAAGGGAGAGGTAGTAGGAATAACAGGCCTACTGGGCTCAGGGCGTTCTGAGATGGTAAGGTCTATATATGGAGCGGATAGAGTTGATAGTGGAAAGCTTGTTTTTAAAAATAATGAAGTAAAAATAAATGCACCTATAGATGCTATGAAGCTTGGTATGGCATATCTTCCTGAAAATAGGAAGGATGAAGGAATTATAGCGGATTTGTCAGTTAGAGAGAATCTGATAATAGCATTGCAGGCAAAGCAGGGTATTTTTAAGCTTATTCCAAACAAAAAGCAGGAGGAATTTGTAGATAAATATATTGAAATATTACAGATTAAAACTGCAAGTAGAGAAACACCTATAAAACAACTTTCAGGTGGTAATCAGCAAAAGGTAATACTGGGTAGATGGCTGCTTACAAATCCGGATTTACTAATATTAGATGAGCCAACCAGAGGTATTGATGTAGGAACAAAAACAGAAATACAAAAACTAGTACTAAGCTTGGCAAATGATGGTATGAGTGTAATATTTATTTCATCAGAGATAGAGGAGATGATTAGAACTTGTTCAAGAATGGTGGTAATGAGAGATAAGAAAAAAGTTGGTGAGTTGAAATCTGATGAGATTTCTCAAAATAATATAATGAGTGCTATAGCAGGAGGTGCAGATAAATGAGTAAATTTAATTTAAAAAAAATATCATCTGCCAGATTATTTCTGCCCATACTGAGTTTGATTTTGGTTTTAATTATAAATATGATAAAGACTCCCAATTTTTTCAATATCACAGTACAAAATGGGGTTCTTTACGGATATATAATAGATGTTATCAATCGTGCAAGTGAGCTTGTTATATTGGCAGTTGGTATGACTTTAGTTGTAGCTTCATCAGGAGGTACAGATATATCGGTAGGTGCGGTTTGTGCATTGGCCGGTGCGGTTGCCTGCTTTGTTTTATCAGGAGGAGAAGTTTCTACAGATATATACCATGCACCATATATATTAGCATTTTTTGCTGCAATATTAGTTGGACTGGCCTGTGGTTCATTTAATGCATTTCTTGTGGCGAAGATGAATATACAGCCTATGGTTGCAACCCTTATATTGTTTACAGCAGGAAGAGGAATGGCACAGCTTGTAACAAATGGTCAGATAACCTATATCAGAGTGGAATCGTTTAAAATGCTGGGAAATTCAATTCAAGGCATTCCGCTTCCCACCCCTGTATTTGTTGCAATAGTAGTAGTTATATTGACTTTGTTAGTGCTAAAAAAGACTGCTTTAGGACTTTACATAGAAACTGTCGGTATAAATAATAAAGCTGCAAAGCTTGTGGGATTAAATCCTGTACTTATACAATTTATAGCATATGCATTTTGTGGGCTTTTAGCAGGTCTTGCAGGAATGATTGTATCATCTAGAGTTTATTCGGCAGATGCGAATAATGCCGGTCTTAATATAGAGCTTGATGCCATACTTGCAGTGGCACTGGGTGGAAACAGCCTGGGTGGAGGCAAATTTTCATTACTCGGAAGTGTTATAGGAGCTTATACTATTCAGGCACTTACGACAACATTGTATGCTATGAGCGTTTCTGCAGATCAGCTTCCGGTATATAAGGCTATAGTTGTAGTGATCATAGTTTCTTTGCAGTCTAAAGAATTTCAAAGGATTATAAGAGAACTTAAGCTTAAAAAGAAAGTGGAGATGGCATATGAAAGATAAGATAAAAAATATAGATAACAAGACATTTTTACTTTATATGACGATAGTTCTTTTTATTATAATGTATGCTATTGGAATTATAATGTTTGGAAGTAAGGGATTTCAAAAGCCACAGGTATTCCTCAATCTTTTTATATCAAATGCAGGTCTTATAGTTATAGCTACAGGTATGACTATGGTAATAATATCAGGTGGTATTGATATTTCTGTCGGATCATTTGTCGCACTTACCTGTATGGTACTGGCCTTTATGATGGAAAAGGGTAAGATGAGTGCAATAAGTTCTATTTTTGTAGTAATTATAATGGGACTAGTATTTGGATTTGTCCAAGGAGTACTTATATCATATCTGAATATACAGCCATTTATAGTAACTCTTGCAGGTATGTTTTTTGCAAGAGGTATGACTGCAATTATATCTCAAGAGATGATAAGTATAACTAATGAGACATTTCTTTCCTGGGCAAATAAAAAGGTTACCATTCCTTTATTTGGAATAGTGAATAAAAAAGGTGTAGTAGTATATCCATATATTTATCCAACTGTAATAATCGCATTAATTATACTGGTACTTATGTTTGTTTTACTGAAATACACAAAGTTTGGAAGAAGTGTATATGCAGTAGGTGGAAATGAGCAGTCTGCACTGTTACTGGGGCTAAATGTAAAAAAGATAAAATTACAGGTATATATACTTAATGGCTTGCTCTGTTCTATAGGTGGATTTTTATTCTGTCTAAATACTTGTGCAGGTTTTGTGGAGCAGGCAAAGGGATTTGAGATGGAAGCAATAGCCGGTTCTGTTATAGGAGGTACATTGCTGACAGGTGGAGTTGGAAATGTATTTGGAAGTCTATTCGGTGTACTTATAAAGGGAACAATAGAGGCATTTGTAAGCTTCCAGGGAACATTATCTTCTTGGTGGACAAAGATAATAATAGCAACAATATTGGCATTCTTTATAATATTGCAGAGTATATTGGCAATGTCAAAGAAGAGCCGGAAGTAAAATTATATGTAGAAATAATATTTTGTTATAAGTGAATAATTTTTAAATGCTGTCATTTATATATGGCAGTATTTTTATTTTTAGGTTGAAATTTTATGAACATATGTTATGATAAGTCCATATTATTTTGATGGAGGAGGTGCATAATAATTTTAAATTTTATATACAAACATTTTAGAAAAATATTGTTTGTTTTTTTTATATGCTTAATTGTGTATTTGTTTAAAGATACACTTGCAGATATAGCGACTCCTTCAAATGCTGAATTTAGTGATATAGTTATCTCTCCTGATGTGGCTACGGATTCAAATGCAAAGCGGTATGAAGTAAATCTGGACGGTATTAGTGTAATAGTTAGTGCTCCGGCAGATGCATTTGATAGAGAGGTTACACTCAAGGCTAGAAGGTTAAGTAAAGATGAGATTGATAATAATATAAATCCTGAAGATGGAGATGATTATATAGGAAATACAGCAAGCTCTAATATGATTGAGACTGTAGCGGCTTTTGATGAGAGTATCGAAGAAACAAAAGAAGTTATAGAAGAGATTGGAGAAAGCGTAGCGGATAGTGAACAGATAAGTGAGAATATAAATTATTTAGATGATGCAGTAATAGGAAATGATGAATCTGAAAGCGAAACTTATCCGGAAGATTCGATATCTTTAGATATTCATTTTGAGGATGAAAATCAGTTAGAGATAGAACCTTTGACAACTGTATATGTAAATATAAAGATTGATAATGATATGTTGCCGCCGGGGGCAAAACCTGAAGATACAGAAGTTTATCATATAAAGGATGATAACAGCGTAACGAAGATAGAAGATATTGCTCTTACAGAGGATAAAGAAGATAACAGTATCACTACTAACTTCAGTACAGACGGATTTTCAACCTTTACTTTGATATGGGGTGGAAAATTTAAGGTCAATATAAAGTATGTGGATACAAACGGTAATGAGATAGCTTCCGATTTGAATCAACTAAGTATATATAGAGACCATAACGGATATTTTAATAATTCCAATGATAAAATAACTCCAAAGCAGCTGGATACCGGCATACCGGGAATGAAGTATAAGTATGCCAGAGTAAGGATGTCAAATGGAACGGTTGTTGACAATGTAATTCAAATCGAGAGAGAAACCAGCCTTATAAAGGGTATGAGATATACTGTAGACGGTACAAACTGGGTGGTTTTCGGACCTAATGAAATGCAGTTCCTCGAATTGGTATATGAACCTGAAAACGCCACCAATACAAGGCGAGGAAAGGTAAGGATATCTAAAAGTAAAACTGTAGAAGATCCGGATAAAGACGGTATATATGATTTGACTCTTGAGATCAACAATCTTACCGGAAGTACTACAGATAAAGCAAATCTTGATGTGCTATTCTTAGTAGATACTTCAAGCTCAATGAACAGAAGAATAAGAGTTGGTGATGATCCAAAGATGAATGTAGTTCATAACAGCTTGAGAAGATTTCTAAATCAAAATTATCTGGACAGCAATATGTATAATGTCAATTATGCTTTAGTTGGAATTGATGCAGATCCGACTGTTTATCAAAACTGGACTGCTAATAAAAGTTCAATTATAAGTAATTACCCATGGGCAGCAAGTGGACAAAGTCGAATTAATTATGAAAAAGGATTTGTAAAGGCAAATGAACTGTTTAGAAACGGAAGAAGTGACGCTTTAAAAATGCTTATTTTTTTAACTGATGGAGACCCTACATATTATACAAATCATAATACAGGGCATAATGAAGGCTTTTTAATTGACAGATACAGTCCTATGGCTATGCTACACGGTCAGTTTGCATTGTATGCTATTGATCTGGACTATTTTTTCAGCATAGGTTTGGGGGATACAAATGATTATAAGCATCTAAAGGCTTTGACAAACTCAAATGATAATGACAGTCCTATAAAGGGCTACAGAGGTATTACATTGCCTGCAAATGGTGTGGAGGTAGGTTCAAGTCCGTACTCGGCTGATAGTTTGGAAAATCTAATGGATCAATATAGATATATTATTTCAGTTATGAACAGTATCACAGTAAGTAATGTATCTATTGAGGATAAGCTTAGTCAGTATGCAATGATTGCAAAGAATAGCTCCGGACAGCTATATCCTCTGGAAATAGAGGTTATAGGTGGTACCGGTTTAGTTACAGGGCAGCATATTTCGTCAAATACTTATAGGTTAATAAGTACATTGAAAAATCCTCAGTCAGATTTGGTGGCTAATTATAATGATGCGACAAAGACTATAAGCCTTAGATTTCCACCCAATTACGTCTTGGAAAAGGGATATAAATATAGAATAAAAGCTAAGATAAAGACTACACCTTTGGCAGAGGCAACGTATGCAAGTACAGGGCAGTTCCAAAAGCATAGCAATGGAAGTAATGTAGTCGGAGATTCTGGTACAGGTTCAAAATCCTCAAATCAGAAAGGTTTTTACTCAAATGATACGGCAAAAGTTAGTTATTCGTATAAGGGTAATGATGTAATAGATTATTTTAAAAAACCTGTTATCCAACCATATATAAAACCAGTACCTACAGGTGTGGCATTTGATATATCTTATGCCTTAATATTTATAATAATGTCGATTCTTTCGATTGGAATATTCGGCTTCAATAGGAGGAAAAGATGTTAATATATTTTATAACTATTCATAAACATGGTGATATGAGAGCATGAAAAAGCAATAGTTAATACATATATAGGAGGATGGATTTATAGAGGAAAAGGAGAAAATTAAAAAAAAGAGTATAGCAGAAGTCAAGTCATTTATAATAAGATTATTGACATTAGCTGCAATGCTTTATGTTTTGGTATTCATAGTATTTGGAATTAGGATTTCGCCAAATAATGAGATGTTGCCAAGAGTTAGAGCAGGAGATTTATTATTCTTTTACAGACTTGAGAATAATTTAAAATCAGGTGATGCTATTTGCTATAAAGTGGATGGTGAAAAATATATTGGAAGAATAATGGCAGCGTCCGGAGACAGCATCGATATTGATGATAACGGCAATGTTATACTAAATGGTGCTATTTTGGTAGAGGATGATATCAAGGGAAGTACCGGTAAATATGATACTAATATTACATATCCGATAATACTTGGAGAAAATGAATATTTCATACTTGCAGATAATAGAACGCTTGCAAAAGATAGCAGGTATTTTGGAGTAGTAAACAAAAAAAGTATTGAAGGAAAAATAATTATTGTTATAAGAAAGGATAATATATGATGTTAAAAAAGATAATGACTTTGGTGGCGACAGCTACCATGACAGTTGCTATGGCGGGGAGTGTTTTTGCAGTAGAAACAACAAAGCAGTTAAAGCCGGCAACAGGTACACCAAACAAGATTAAGTTTACTAAAGAAATGAAGATATATAATGTAGATGATACAACCGGTGGCAGTGCAAAGGCACCTGATGTTAAGTATACATATACTATAACAGGAAGCAATGGTGGTGGCGGAAAGACACCTATCAGTGGTACTGATGGTGGAATCACTGTAATTGCAGGTACAGCTTTGCCTACAATTTCAGCAGCAGAGTTCAGCCATAATGATACAATTACAAGCCACCTTGTAAAAAAAGAAGTTACAGTAGACTTTACAGAGCAGTTTAATGAAGATGGTATTGATGATATAACAGTTCCCGGTATCTATAGATATGAGATTACAGAGACCGGTAATTTTAACCTTACTACAAGCCAGCATGACTATACAGGAGATGTAAGCCAGCTAACAGGTGGCAAGGAGAAGAGGTATCTTGATGTATATGTAGGATACAATGCGGCAGGAAAGCTTGAATTGAAGACAGCCGTCATGATGAAGAAAGATGCTACAGTTACAGACAACTCAAAGACTACAGGTTATATCGATGATTTAAATGGTGCAATTACAACGGACAATAAGGATGATGTAAGTACATTTAAGACAAGAGATATTATCCTTCAAAAGGATGTAGCAGGTAACATGGGTTCTACAACTGAAGAGTTTAAGTTTACTATTGATCTTAGCAATATCGGTGTAGGTATGGACTATGTAGTATCTTCCACAAATACTGCAAACCCTAATTCTATTACAGGCGTTACAGGAAATACATATTCTTTGACAAACGTTAAACTAAAGAGTGGTCAGACTATAAAGATATCAGGTCTTCCATCTACAGCTAAGTATAAAGTTACTGAGGATGTAACTGCGGTAGGACCGGCAGGATATAAGACAACTCATGGTATTAATGTTGCTAGAATTACAGCACCTACATCTACAAACCAGTATACAAATGTAGCCGCTGTAACAGCAGTTACCACAGTGAAGTCAGATGATACAGTTGCAGATACAATATTCTTCTTGAACTATCGTGATACACCTACACCTACAGGTGTTGCAATGAGCGTAGCTCCTTTTGCAATCATGGCAGGATTTGGAATTATACTTATCTTAGTATTCTTTAAGAGAAGAAAGAAAGAAGAAGTTGAGAACTAAAGATGAATTTTATAGGAAAATGTGCATACATAGGAAATAGGATTATAGATATAATCGTTATTCTTATGGCGGTGATAATGTTTTTGTTTGGAGCATATTCACTATATGATATTTTTCATGTATACAAAGGGGCATCTCTTTCAAGTGAAATCTTAAAGAGTGCCCCCGGTACTACCGGAAATGAAAAGGATACAGTAAATGTAGAGGCATTATTTAACAAATATCCTGATATGAGAGCATGGCTCAATATTTTTGATACTAATATTAATTATCCGGTAGTTCAGGGTATTGATGATGCGGAGTATCTCAATAAGGATATAGATGGTGAGTTTTCTTTGGCAGGATCGATCTTTTTAAGCAGCCTATGTAATGGTGATATAAGTGAGCATTATTCACTTGTATACGGACATCATATGGACAATGGTGCTATGTTTGGTGATGTGGAAAAATTCCTTGATAAGAGCTTTTTTGACAGTCATGAAAATGGCATTTTATATACAAGAACAGAAATATATGATGTGAAAATATTTGCTGTGCTTCAGACAGATGCATATAATGAAAAAATTTATTTTCCATATTTTGCAAATACTCAAAAAGATGATTTCTATAATTATCTACAGGAAAATGCGGTAAATATCAGGGAGGTAAATAGGAATAATAAAGTTATCACAATGTCTACATGTACAGAGTCCTATACAAATGGAAGAATTGTACTTTTTGGTGAACTTATAAGGAGATGATATGAAACAAATTTATAAAAAAATCATATTTTTCCTTTTGATGTCATGTTTTATATTTGTGCCGGAGAATGCTCTGGCAGCAAATGTTAAACTGCCAATAAATATAAATGTATCAGGAAGCAATCCTATTTACTATAGATATGACTTAAGTGTAAGTAAACTGGATTCGCATGATAATATTGTTTCAAATACGATAGTTCCGCTTTTTTTACAGCGGAATGGAACGCTGATATATGATTTTGGTGACTTTGATGATGTAGGCGAATATAAATATAATATAAGTCTTTCAAATACAGACAATGAAAAATTTGAGTTTGATAAAAGAAATTATATAGTCCATATCCAGGCTTTGACTAATGGATATGATATATATACTAATACTTATCTAGAGGATCCACTTGAAGCTGCAAAGCCGGCAGCGCTGGATTTTAATGTAAAATATCTTGTAGAGATTAAATATCCTAATGGTAAAAACAATAAGAATGACGGCTCTGATTCAAGAGGTGAAAAAAAAGATAGTAGTAAAAAAGATAATAAAGAAAGTAGTAGTAAAAAAGATAATAAGGATTCTAAAAAGATAGATAAAAATTACGGGGACACAAATAGTGAAAGTGAACCTGAGAGCAATGGAGATATTGTGCCGGTAATTGAGATTGATGATCCTTCAAATGTATCGTCTATAAACGAGGAAGATAAGGGCACAATGATAGATATTGCAAAGAAAATAAAGAAAGCAATAGTAAGAACAGGTGATGAGAGTACACTTGAATTTTATATAATATTGTTCTTTATTTCAATATGTACTTTTATATTGTTGTTCTTTAGAAGAAAGAAAAACCACCGGTAAGCAAATTGTTGTTGTAAGGTGGTTTTTTTGTATTTACGGAAATGGTATTTAGGAATATAATAGCCTTAATAGAATTGAATTAAGGAGTTACTATGATTTTAGAGGCCTGTATTGAAAATATTACTTGTTTAAAGGAAGTAGTTAATGCTGGAGCAAATAGGATTGAACTCTGTGATAATCTGGCAGTGGGTGGAACTACTGTAAGCTTAGGCGTAAGGGATTATGCCAAGTATTTTTGTGATTCAAATAATGTAGAGCTTGCAGTGATGATAAGAGTAAGAGGAGGAAATTTCGTATACAATAATATAGAAAAAGCTGTTATGTACAATGACTTGAAGGAGATGGCAAGGCAGGGGATAAAAAGAGCGGTTATAGGTGCATTGACAGAAGATGGTGATATTGACAAGGATTTTATAAAGGAACTTGTATCAGCACCAAAGTTTTTTAGAAAAGAAATGAATTTTACTTTCCATATGGCATTTGATCATATTGGTGTTGGACTTGAGCCTAAGGAGGCACTTGAAAAAAGGATTGAGGCAATAAAGACACTTTCAAAACTTGGAATTGACACAATACTTACACATGGAAGTCATGAAAGCAATGATATATTTGAAAATATAGAAACTCTGAAGGCTTATATTGAATGTGGAATTAAAAATCATGTAGATATAATGCCGGGTGGTGGAGTGAATTTTGAAAACTTGGATAAGTTAACAAAAAAACTCCCCAATATGGTTGCAGCCCATGGAACAAAAATAGTGGAGATATAGAACGAAAGCTACTGTACAGTCGGATATACTACAAAGATTATCATCTTGTAAATCGAAAGTACAGTAGTTTTTTGTTGCTAAAAAATATCTCCTGCTATAAAAAATATCTCGCACCATCATATTACAAAAATGCTGTTTTTCTTAAATTATTGCTATAGCTTTATTGACTTGTAAAAGAGAAAAAAGTATAATTAAGTGCATATGTCATAAACCTGAATGGAGATGAAACATTGATAAAGAGTATGACAGGCTTTGGTAGAGCCGAAGAAATAACAGGTGATTACAAATTATCTATAGAGATTAAATCTGTAAACCACAGATATCTGGATTTGAATATAAAGATGCCCAGAAGATTTTTCCCATTTGAAGCTGAGATAAGAAATGTTGTAAAAAAATATGTTTCAAGGGGTAAGGTGGACTTATTTATAAATTATCTGGACTTTAAAGATAAGGCAAGTGGAGTATATCTGAATAAAAATATAGTTAAAAAATATTTGGATATAGGATTGGAACTTTGTAAAGATTATAAGATAACGGATGATTTGAAGGTATCACATATTTTGAATCTTCCGGATGTGATAAGTATTGATGAACCTAAGCTTGATGAAGAAGAGATTAAGGCACTTTTATTCAAAGTACTGGAGGAGGCTTGTAAATCTTTCTATTATACGAGAGAGGCTGAGGGAGAAAAGCTTTTAGAAGATGTAAGTTCAAAACTTGAACTTTTGACATCTACTACAGATGATATAAGAGAAAGATATCCTATAGTTTTGGAAGAGTATAAGAATAAGCTGCTTTTAAAAGTAAATGAACTTTTGAATGGAGCAGGTATTGAAGAGAACAGGATCGCTACAGAAGTGACTCTATTTGCAGATAAGATATGTGTAGATGAAGAGGTTGTAAGACTTATAAGTCATATAAATGCTATGTCTGATGAGATGAAGCTTGATATAGGTATAGGAAGAAAGTTGGACTTTATAGCACAGGAGATGAATAGAGAGGCTAATACAATTCTTTCAAAATCTACAGACTTAAATATATCAAATTATGCCATAATATTGAAAACTGAAATAGAGAAAATAAGGGAACAAATTCAAAATATAGAATAGAGGAAATATGGCTGACGGAATTTTGGTTGTTGTATCAGGTTTTTCAGGTTCGGGTAAGGGCACTCTGATGAAAAAGCTGCTGTCAGAATATGATGATTATGCATTATCTGTTTCTGCTACAACAAGAGCCCCGAGAATGGGAGAGGTAGAAGGAAGAGAATATTTTTTTAAAAGTAAAGAAGAGTTTGAAAAACTGATACAAAATGATGAATTAATAGAATATGCATCATTTTGTAATAATTACTACGGTACACCAAGAGATTATGTACTGGAGCAAAGAAAAAGCGGAAAGAATGTAATTCTAGAAATAGAAGTACAGGGTGCTTTAAAGGTAAAGGAAAAATATCCGGATACAATGCTTATCTTTATCACACCACCGGATGCACATATACTTAGAGAGAGGCTTGTTGGTAGAGGTACTGAGTGTGAAAAGGATATAAAAGCAAGATTGCATCAGGCTGCATGGGAAGCAGGCTGCATGAGCAAGTATGATTATGTACTTGTAAATGATGATTTGGAAAGGGCTGTAAAGGAGCTTAATCAAATTATTTCAAATCGTGGAAAAATGAAAGCAGATAACAGAGATTTTATTGAGAAGATAAAAGAAGATTTAAACAGGATTTTTATGGAGGAAGAATAAATGTTACACCCATCATACAGCGAACTTATCAATGTTGCAAATGCGGATGTAGATCCGGGAGAGGCACCTGTAGTACAAAGTAGATATTCGATCGTAATTGCAAGTGCAAAGAGAGCAAGGCAGATTATTGATGGTGAGATACCTGAGGTAAAGGCTGATGGAAAAAAGCCGCTTTCTATTGCAGTTGAGGAATTGTTTGAGCAGAAGGTTAGAATAACAAATGATGATCCTAATAACGAAGCTTAAGAATCATTTTGATTTGCCATCATTTATATGATGGCTTTTTGTTAATATTAGGATTTATATTGAAAGGTTTATATGAAGATGTCAATGGTGTCACTTGGATGTGACAAGAATACAGTAGATTCAGAGATGATGCTGGGTCTAATGAATGAAAAAGGATTTGAATACACAGATGTGGATGAAGAAGCTGAGGTAATGATAATTAATACCTGCGGCTTTATACAGTCTGCAAAAGAAGAAAGTATTAATGCCATTTTGGAGGCAGCAAAACTAAAAGAAGAAGGTGCTCTTAAAGCATTAATAGTTACAGGTTGTCTTGCTCAAAGATATAAAGATGAAATAATAAAGGAAATACCGGAGGTAGATGCTCTTCTTGGTACATCAAGCTTTGATAAAATAGTTGAAACTGTAGAAGATGTACTTGGTGGAGAAGTAAAAAATGAATTTCTTGATCTTGATAGATTGCCATCTATTTCAAATAAGAGAAAGAATTCAACAGGTGGATATTATGCGTATCTAAAGATTGCAGAAGGTTGCAATAAAAATTGTACATACTGTATTATTCCATCGCTACGTGGCAATTACAGAAGTTACCCACTTGATGATTTAATAAATCAGGCAAAAGATTTGACAGCTCAGGGAATCAAAGAACTTATTTTGGTAGCCCAGGAGACTACTCTCTATGGTGTAGACTTATATGGAGAGAAGAGATTACCAAAGCTTTTAAAGGAACTTGCAAAGATTGAGGGCATAGAGTGGATCAGAATACTTTATTGCTACCCGGAAGAAATCACAGATGAGCTCATTGAAGTGATAGCCAATGAGGATAAGGTATGTAAATATTTGGATATACCTATACAGCATGCTTCAGACAAAATACTTAGAAAAATGGCAAGAAGAACTTCATATAATGATTTGGTAAATATTATAGATAAGCTTAGAAAGAATATACCGGGTATTACACTTAGAACTACCATAATCTCGGGATTCCCCGGGGAGACAGAAGAAGATCTTGAAACAGTTATTGATTTTATCAAGAATATGAAATTTGAGAGACTGGGAGTTTTCACATATAGTGAAGAAGAGGGTACAGTTGCAGCAGGCTTTGATAATCAAATCGAAGAAGAAGAAAAAGAGGCTAGAAGAGATAGGATAATGAGAGTTCAGCAGGAGATATCAGAACAGAATCTTGAGAAAATGGTAGGAAAGAAATTCAAGGTGCTTATAGAAGGTAGACTTCCTGAGGAAAATGTATATATTGGAAGAACCTATATGGATGTTCCCGGTGTGGACGGATATGTGTTTGTAAATACTAACAGAGATTTTATGTCAGGAGATTTTTGTGATGTCATCATAACAGGTTCGTCTGAGTATGATTTGATAGGAGATGTACTATGAATTTGCCAAACAAATTAACAGTTTTGAGAGTACTGTTGATACCTTTTTTTGTGGCAAGCCTTTTATACAAAGGTGGGGAAGATTATAAGTTTAGAATAATTGCACTTGTAATATTTGCGATTGCTGCACTAACAGATACCCTGGATGGAATGATTGCAAGAAAATATAATCTTATCACAGATTTTGGAAAGTTTATGGATCCACTTGCGGATAAGGTTTTGGTATGTTCCGGACTTATTTGTTTTGTTGAACTTAGGCAGCTTAGTTCAATTGTTGTACTTGTGGTTATAGCAAGAGAGTTTATAATAAGTGGTATAAGGCTTGTAGCCTCTGATAATGGTGTAGTTATTGCTGCGGCTATGTCAGGTAAGTTAAAGACAGTTGTACAGATGATCACAGTCATTTTGCTTATAGTTAATTTACCACAGCTGAGCATGGTGACAAATATTTTTATTGCTATTATGCTTTTACTTACATTGTTTTCACTAGGTGAGTATATTATAAAAAATAAGAATGTTATAATGAGTAGTAAATAATTGATTGATATCGAGTATCAAAATAGAATTATATAAAGGAGCAAAAATGGATAATATTACAAGAAATAAGACTATAAAACTTATCGGAATAAGTGAAGTGGAGATAAAAAAATCTCTTCAGGATATAATAGAAGATTCTGATATAGATATTGATATAAAGTCTTTTGATTCTAAAAATTATATAATACTTACAGCCAGTGCTGATACTGAAGAGAGGGCTAAGGATATAATAAAGCCGGTAGCAAAGGAAATAAAGAAAAGATTTGGAAATTATATCTATTCTACAAAGGAAAAAGTATCTTTGGAAATGAGTGTGGTAAATCTTCTTGAAAAATATGAGCTTACAATCTCAACAGCCGAGTCATGCACAGGTGGTCTTTTAGCCGGAAGATTAATAAATGTTCCCGGAGTTTCTGATGTATATAAAGAGGGGTTTATTACATATACAAATAAAGCGAAGAGAAAGACTTTGGGAGTAAGCAAGGCCACACTGAAAAAATATGGAGCAGTAAGCACACAAACTGCTAAGGAGATGGCATTTGGTGCAGTGCTTGAAGCAGATACAGATGTAAGCATCTCAGTAACAGGTATTGCAGGTCCGGATGGCGGTACTGATGAAAAACCTGTTGGACTGGTATATATAGGTGTTTGTATAAGAGATAGTGTAGTTGTAGAGGAGTTTAGATTTACGGGTGACAGGGCAAATATTAGGGAACAGACTGTGATTTCAGCCCTTGGATTACTAAGAAAATGTATTTTAGATCATTTCTCTTAAGAGAGGTAGATTATGGTATTTTCAAAAAAATTATATCTTTCATCAGATATAAAAAACGACTATAGAAAATATATAAGATCACTTAAGTTCAATAAATCGAGCTTTTTATTATATGTTGTGGTATTTCTTGAAGGAGAAGATAAGCTTTCACTTGTGCATAATTCTATATTTCTTAATAATTATAGAAAGACTGATGCACTGGTAGTGGGACTTGCTTTTGGGAAAAAGGCTGGAATAGAGTTGATTGCAAAAATAGTCGAAGATACCTATAGATCAAGAAATGATTTTGAATACCACAAGTTTTTGGCATTGGAGGAAAGATGATTGGAGTAATGCTTTCAGCAATAAAAATCTTGGGTATTGTCTTACTTGTGATTATTGGTCTGGCATTGCTGATTATACTGATGGTGCTTTTCATTCCGATAAGATATAAAGGAAAGATATATTTTAAAAAAGTTCCGGATATAAATTTAAATGTAAGTTGGTTTTTTAAATTTTTAAATGTCAATATTATATATAAGGATAGGCTTGATATTATAGGTAAGATTGGATGGTTTTTTAAGGTATATTCAAATAAAGATGAGGAAGATAAGGATACAAAGAAAGAAGAACATTTGGTATCCGAGATCATCCAAGAGCCAATAGCAGGTAAAGAGACTATCACTGTAGAAAAAACAGATAATAATACAATTATTATTGATAACCATAATAAGGCGGAAGATAATAAGCAAATAGAAGAACTTGATAGTCAGGAGAAGAGAAAGTCAAAACAAAAGAAGACTAAAGAAAAGAAAATGCCTAATGAGCAGAGTAAGATTAATAAAATTGTTGAGAAAATAAAGGATATTCACTACTTACTTACTTATGAGGAAAATAAAAAAGTATTATTGATGATGCTTGAAAAGCTTAGAAAGCTTTTAGTCCACATTCTGCCAAAGAAAATTGTGGGTTATTTCAAGTTTGGTTTTGAAGATCCGGCTACTACCGGTCAGGTATTAGAGGGGTTGGCAATATTCTATCCCTTATACAAGGATAATTTTAAGATAGTACCTATGTTCTATGATGAAATAATAGAGGTGGATATATCTTTTAAGGGCAAACTAAGAGTTTTCTATGCAGCTTATGTAGCATTGATTTTGTGGTTAAATAAGAAAAAGATAAAAACAAGGCCCCGATAAGGGGCTTTGTTTTAGAATAACAAGTTTTGGAGATAGTATGAATATACAGATATTTGGTACCAACAAGTCTTCAGACACAAAGAAGGCTATACGGTTTTTTAAAGAGAGAAATATAAAGTTTCAACTTGTGGATATGAAGGAAAAGGGATTGTCAAAGGGAGAGTTTTCTTCTGTTATGCAGGCAGTTGGAGGCTTTGAAAATATGCTTGATGAAAAATGCAAAGATAGTGAAACTCTGACTTTGATAAAGTACCTCTCACCGGAGGATAAGATACCAAAGATTTTGGAAAATCAGCAGGTTTTAAGAATGCCGATAGTAAGAAATGGTAGGGAAGCAACTATCGGATATGCTCCTGAAGTATGGAAAGGATGGTCATAGTGAATACAGCCGGATATAATATAGATGCATATATAAAGGAATTGGCTTCAAAAACTCCTGTACCCGGAGGTGGAGGTGCAAGTGCTATTTCAGGTGCACTTGCAGCAGCTCTTGCAAGTATGGTTTGCAATCTTACAGTGGGTAAAAAAAGCTATTTAACAGTAGAAGATGATGTTAATAATATATTATTTGATATGAATAAGCATATGGATAACTTCTTAAAACTTTCTGATAAGGATGCAGAAGTTTTTTATCCTCTGTCTCAGGCATATGGGTTTAAACCACAAAATGAAGAAGAAAAGGCAATGCATGAAGCAAATATGGAAAAATTACTTTTTAATGCAGCTATAGTTCCTCTTGATATTATGAAAGAGGCATATGAGATGCTTAAGGACATTGATTTCCTAGCAAAGAATGGATCAAAACTTGCAGTATCAGATGCAGGAGTGGCAGTAAGCTTACTTAGAAGTGCAGTTTGTGGTGCTATGATGAATGTAGTAATCAATGTCAAGTATATGAAGGATAGAACCAAAGCACAAAATCTAATGGATGAAGCCGGTGATATATTGGAAGATGCTATGAAGAAATCGGATATTATATATAGAGAAGTATTGGAGGTGCTTTTGTGATTTTATTATATGGTGCAGATACAGCCCAAAAGTTAAAGGAAGAGATTTCTGAAATGCTTTCAGAACTTAATGGATATATACCTACTCTTGGAATAGTTAGAATAGGATCAAATCCTGCTGATATTTCATATGAAAAAGGAGCTATTAAAAAGTTTGAGTCACTTTCATTAAAGACCAAGGTGTTTGAGTTTGAAGAGAATATTACATCGGAAGATTTTGTGGCAGAATTTAAGAAGATAAACGAAGATGATAATATTGACGGAATACTACTTTTTAGGCCATTACCTGAGCATATAGATGAGAAGAAAGTCATTGATGTTTTGAATGAAAAAAAGGATTTGGACGGTATTTCATATAAAAATATAGCTAAAGTTTTTGCGGGAGATATAACAGGATTTGCTCCATGTACTGCAAAGGCTGTAATAAAGATACTGGAAAGTAATGATATTGATCTGGAAGGCAAAAATGTAGTTGTGCTTGGAAGAAGCATGGTAATAGGTAGGCCTGTAGCTATGCTTGCAATTCAAAAAAATGCGACAGTTACTATTTGTCATTCAAAAACTGAAAATTTGAAGGAGGTATGCAAAAGAGCCGATATTCTTATAGTAGCGATAGGCAGGGCAAAGATGATAAATGACGAGTATATAGGAAAAGATGCCATAGTAAT